>JAJEHK010000144.1 GCA_022823765.1 Alphaproteobacteria bacterium
ATGCCACCGTCACGTTGCGCTATTGAGGAGGGGGCAATCATGCACGACCGCAGGTCCTTTCTCGCCATGACCGGCGCTGCCTCCCTTCCTGCCTGTCCGCTCCGTGCCGACTCCTTCGATGCAGCCCTTGTCGCGGATAGCCGGTTGCTGGGCTGGGCAACGCCGCCCGTCGACCACTTCGAACCGCGGCCTATGGAGATTGAGGGAACGTGGCCCGCTGACCTTCAGGGGACGTTCCGGCGCATCGGGCCGGCCGCCCATTCCCGCCACGGTCTGCGTTACCGGCATTGGTTCGATGCCGATGGCATGATCCAGGAGTTCCGGCTCGACGGGACCGGTGTCACCCATCGGGGACGTATGTTGATGACACCCAAACTCGCCCTGGAGGACAGGGAAGGAAAACGCCTGCTGCCGGCTTTCGCCACCCGTCCCGAGGAAGCCCGTCCGGTGCGCCGCGCCGATGACATGAATGTCGCCAACACGGCGCTTCTCGATCACCGGGGTGAACTGCTGGCACTCTGGGAAGGCGGATCAGCGAGCATCATCGACCGCGAATCGCTTTCCTGGGAGGCCTTCAAGTCGTGGGGTGAGGGGCTAGAGGGACTGCCGTTCACCGCCCACCCCAAGGTCGAGCCAGACGGCACGCTGTGGGCCTTCGGCCTCGCCACCTTTCCTTACGGGGCGCTGGTCCTCTACCACATTTCGGGAAACGGTGCGGCTGCCAGGGTCGAGGTGGTTCCGCTGGAACAACCGGGATTCGTGCACGATTTTGTGGTCACACGGGACTTTCTTGTCATTGTCGTCCCGCCCCTGGTTCACGTTCCGGGAAGCGGGGACACCTATCTCGACAGCCATGCATGGAAGCCTGAACTCGGCTCGCGTGTCCTCGTCGTGCGCAAGGATGACTTCTCGAGAAGGCGCTGGGTCCAGCTTCCGGCGGCCTTCGGCTTCCATCATGGCAACGGCTGGAATGAGGACGACGGAACCATTCACTTCGACATCTTCCTTGCCGATGATCCCTCGCTTCTCGAGGAGTCCTTCACGAAGGTCATGGAAGGACACCTTGTCGAGGCGTCGGTGCCGCGCTTCACCAGGATCGTGCTCCACCCTGACGGTTCCTTTGCAGTTGTCGGAGACGGGGGCGGCGGTGACTTCCCGACGATCAATCCGGCAAGGGTGTCGCGGCGTCACCGCTATCTCTACAACGTCTCCTCAACGTCAGGCACGCCATCCTGGTTGCCCGGGGCGCTCGAGAAGCGGGATCTCGAATTGGATCGTCTGGAGCGCTTCGATCCTGGAGAGGGAATCCATCTCGAGGAACACCTGTTCATTCCCTTCTCGCATGCAGCGAATGAGGACGACGGCTGGCTCCTTGGTTCCTTCCTCGACAGTTCGACGGCGCGCAGCGGCCTGGCGGTGTTTGACGCAAGGGGCGTGGCGGATGGCCCCCTGGCGCTGGCGTGGTTGCCGTTCCCCCTGCCTCTCGGATTCCACGGGCAATTCAGCTCTGCGTGACCCCGTGATACCCGGGACCGGTCAGTCGCAGGGCAGCGTGATCCGGACCCTGAGGCCGCCGAGAGGTGAACCGGCGAGAACGATGTCGCCGCCATGGCCCCTGACGACATCGCTGGCGATCGTGAGGCCCAGACCTCCGCCACCCAGATTGGGGTCACGGGAGGAGTCGAGCCTGACAAAGGGCTGGAAAGCCTCCTGCCACGAGGCTTCGGGGACGCCCGGGCCGTCATCGTCAAGAGTGATGATGATGGACCCGTCCGCGGAGTGTCCTTCGAGAATTGTCCGTTCCCCGTATCGGCAGGCGTTGTCGACGATGTTGGTGAGGCAGCGTTTCATGGCGCCTTGCCGGCCCACGAACGGCAGGGATTCGCTCACCCGGGCCTCAACGGGCGATGGCGCCTCCGATGCCACTTCGTGAATCACCGTGGCAAGATCGAATCTCCCGGAAGCCTCCTCGCCCTGGCCTCTGGCGAAGGAGAGGTAGACGTCGACCATGTGCTCCATTTCCTCGATGTCACGTTTCAGGTTCGCCACTTCCTCGGTATCGCCGATGAGGGCGAGTTCAAGCTTCATGCGTGTGAGCGGACTGCGCAGGTCGTGGCTGACCGAAGCCAGCATGAGCGTGCGCTGCTGGATCTGCCGGCGGATCCGTTCACGCATGGCCAGAAATGCATGGGCTGCCCGGCGCACCTCGGCCGCGCCGGAAGGTCTGAAGTTGACGTCGATGATGCCACGCCCGAATTGTTCGGCAGCCTTGGCGAGGCGGTTGATCGGGCGTATCTGCTGGCGCACGAAGTAGGCGGCAATGAGGGCCAATGCCAGTGACGTGCCAAGCATCCAGTAAATGAAGAGGTCCGTTGTCCGGCTTTCCATCCGTTTCTTCGGAATGGTGATCACCAGCAGACCCTCCGGCAACTCGATGCTGACGATGGTGTCGGACGAGAGGGTGGTGTCGATGGCATAGGGCGTGGAAAGCATGCCACCCAGCGCATGCTCGAGATGCCGTTCGGCCCGCGTCTGGCGTTTGGGGCGGAACTGTCTGGGAAGTCTGTCACCGGGCAGGAAACGCGATGAAAACTGGAAGAAGCTGTTGCCGAAGACGAGAGCCTCGTCGATCTCGCGATTTGAATACGTCCACATCAGGGCCTTGATCTCGCCGGCCACGGCAGAGGTGAGGTAGCGCGTGACGTTCTCCCAGTGCCTCTCATAGAAGACGATGGCAAGGACGATCTGGAGGACGACGATCGGCACCAGAACGATGAGCAGGGAACGGATGAAAATGGACTTCGGGAGCCAGCGCCTCATGGGGTCACCAGGACGTAGCCCTTGCCGCGAATCGTCCTGAGATACTGCGGCTCGCCGGGATCGTGCTCGATCTTGCGCCGCAGGCGCGACACCTGCACGTCGATTGAGCGTTCGGCTGTGGTGGTTTTCTGGGCCAGCCGGAAACGCGACAGCGTGACGCCCGGTGATCCGGCGAAGACCCCGAGAAGGGATGTTTCGGCGTCGGTCAGGGGCACCGGGCGACCATCACGGGAGAGTTCCAGGCGGCCCCGGTCGAAGGTGAAGGGTCCGAAGGAAAGGACACCGGATTCTTCGGGAGGCGGCGGTACGAGGCGCAGGGCGTTCTTCATGCGCAGGACGAGTTCGCGTGGCTCGAATGGCTTGGAGAGATAATCGTCTGCGCCGACTTCGAGTCCGGCCACGCGGTCATCGGCCATGTCGCGGGCGGTGAGCATGATGATCGGAAGGCCCGCTCCTTGCCGGATGCGGCGGGTGAAACTCATGCCGTCCTCGCCGGGCATCATGACATCGACGATCAGGAGATCGAAGACGAGTGACTTCAGCTTGGCCTCGGCATCGGCGGCATTGCTCGCCGTGCTCACCATGAATCCCTGGGCCATGAGATACTTCTGCAAGCGTGCTCTCAGGCGGCGGTCATCGTCGACGACGAGGATATGAGGGCCGTCGGGGTTCATCACCCGTCATCACCGTCGATGATGCCGCCGAGGACGCGGCGATATCCGGCGACCGCCTCGGGTCCTGCCTCCCGCCACGCCTTGGCGATACGGGCGCGCTGGTCGGCCGTCAGCTCGGCCTCGAGCTCAATTCCCCGTTCGGTAAGGTAGAGGAGGCGACGCCGGCGGTCCTCGCGGCAATGCCGCTGCTCCACAAATCCCTTGGCCACGACCTTGCGGAGCACTCGCGCCAGACTCTGCTTGGTGATCTTCAGGATGGCCAGAAGGTCCTTGACGGTCATTCCCGGATGACGGCCGACGAAGTAGATGACCCGATGATGGGCACGTCCCAGACCGTGTTCGGCGAGAATGGCATCGGGCCGGGCCGTGAAATCGCGATAGGCGAAGTACAGCATCTCGATCCCCTCGCGCAGATCGGCATCGCGCAGGAAGAGGGGATTCGGTCCGCGTGTTATGTCAGCCATATTGACATATATGATGAACCGTTCTACCCGGACAAGGGGTTGCACGACAGGCGGCCGGAAATTCCTGCAACATGAGGAGCCATGGCTGAACTCATCCCGTTCGATGACAGGGACGGCACGATCTGGTTCGACGGCAGGCTGATCGACTGGCGTGATGCCAGGCTCCATGTCCTGTCCCACGGACTTCATTACGCGAGCAGCGTGTTCGAGGGCGAACGCTGCTATGGCGGCAGGATCTTTCATGCGCGTGAGCATGGGGAGCGTCTCCTGCGCTCCGCCAACATCATGGGGTTTGACCTGCCGTACTCCCTCGAAACGCTGGAGGCAGCCCGCTACGAGGTGCTCCGCGCCAACGGTATCGTCGATGGCTACGTGCGGCCGGTGGCCTGGCGCGGCAGCGAGATGATGGGCGTGTCGGCCCAGCAGAACACCATCCATGTGGCGATTGCCGCATGGGAGTGGCCGAGCTACTTCTCCGAAGAGGCGCGCATGCGCGGCATCCGCCTTGCCATTTCCGAGTGGCGGCGTCCGGCCCCCGATACCGCTCCGGTCCACGCCAAGGCTGCCGGCCTCTACATGATCTGCACGCTCGCCAAGCACAAGGCCGAACGTGAGGGATACGACGACGCGCTGATGTACGACTACCGCGGATTCCTGGCCGAAGCGACCGGCGCCAACCTGTTCCTGGTGATCGATGACAAGATCCACACTCCGACGCCCGACTGTTTCCTGGACGGCATCACGCGGCGTTCAGTGATTGCCCTGGCGCGCCGCCAGGGAATCGAGGTCGTCGAACGCCACCTTACCGACGACGACCTCGGGCGGGCGACGGAGGTCTTCATCACGGGCACCGCTGCCGAGGTCACGCCGGTCGGCCAGATCGGCGACCTGCACTTCCAGCCAGGCCGCATCTGCCGCACCCTCATGCAGGACTTCAGCGCCGAAGTCAGAAGCTCCTGACGGGTCCAACTGACATCTAGGCGTGCCGCTCACCATTCTGACCAGGGGTCAAGGACCTCGACGCCGGTGATCTCGAAGTCGGCAACATTTCCCGTCACCACAGTCAATCGGTGGATGATCGCTGTCGCTGCAATCAATGCGTCCCGTCCGGGCTTCGGGTCAGGCACATGCAGGCGAGCGCATTTGCGGGCTACGGTGGAATCGACCGGCAGTGTGCGTTCCTGAAACTCTGGCAGGACATGACTATCCATCCATGTCCGGAGCCTTTCACCTTGCCGGGCGTCGCGCCGCTCAAGGCGCAGGATGCCGATCTCCAGCTCCATGAGTGTGAGCGCAGAGATATAGAATTGTGCCGCATCCTGCCTGGAGATCCATGCCGCGACACGGGCATCCGCCCTGCCGTCCCCGAGTTTTCGCAGTTCGGACAGCACATTCGTGTCCAGCAAGAACATCAGGAAAGATCGGCCTCACGGAACTTGATACGGGTGCGGGGCGGGTCGAATTCAATATCGGCCAGTCCTGGCATGGACAAGGCCTCGACGAGACTGCGCCGCTGGCCGGAAAGCCGTCTGTAGTCCTCAATGCTGAGCAGCACGTGCGCGGGCTTGCCCCGATCGGTTATGAACACTGGCCCTGAGAGCGCAGCCCTCTTCGTACCTGCTACGTCCTGGTTGAAGGTGCGGCTGGTCACGGTCGTGATGCTCGCGGCGGGTCTGGGCATCTTTGTAGCCATGTCACTACATTAATGATTGCGGTTCGGGTATCAAGGTCCCTTGTCATGAACCACGGCACAGCGTCTCGGCATTTGGTTAGGACCACAGGCGGAGGACGATGACCCGGGAAGTTGACGCCACAACGGAGCCATTCGTTTCACGGGATGAACGACAGAAGGAGCGAGTCCGTCACCCACCGCGACACCGGGGAATGTTTCGGCTACCGGCACGTGACACGCCACAATAGGAGGCATGGTGCCAGATCGGGTCACAGAGTTGTTCTTCGAGCTGTTCAGCGGGTTGCCCCGGCAGGGACCGGGGTCCGCAGCGGACACGCGGCGTGCCCTCGGGCTTGTGCCCGAAATCGGTCGGCGGGCACGTATTCTTGACATCGGCTGCGGAACGGGTGCCCAGACACTGGTGCTGGCCGTATCGTCGCCTGCGTGCATCGTGGCGATCGACACCCATCCGCCGTTCATCGATGCCCTGAACCGGGAGGCCCGCAGGCTGGGCATCGAGGATCGACTGCAGGCACGCGTGGCGGACATGGGAAGCCTGGATTTCGCCGACGGATCCTTCGATCTCATCTGGTGCGAAGGCGCCATCTACAACGTCGGGGTCGAAAGGGGACTTCGCGACTGGCGCAGGCTGCTGTCACGCAACGGGCACGTCGCGTTCACCGAGGTGTGCTGGCGAAAACCCTCGCCACCTGCCGAATGCCTGGCGTTCTGGAACCGGGAGTATCCGGCGATCCGTAGCACCACCGCCCTCCTGGAAGCCGTCGAGGCGTGCGGTTACGCAGTCGTGGGGCACTTTCCGCTCCCCTCCTCGGCGTGGTGGGACGACTACTATCGGCCGCTGCAGCGGAACATCAGCGCATTCCGTGAGAGTCATCGCGATGCGCCGGATGCACAGGCGCTGGCGGATCAGTGTCAGCACGAGATAGACGTCTGGCATGCCCATTCGGAGTTCTACGGCTACGAGTTTCTCGTGCTGAAGGCCCGTTGAAGCCGGCATCCGTCGGCCGTCATTCACCCGTTCAACCGGTAGCGGGCCAATGCATCGTCATTGAGGATGGGATCCTCGATCGGGTGGCAGGTCTACGGCGTTTCCTCGAGTTTTCGGAACGCCGCCTTCGTCTTCAGCGATGTGCCGTCCAGGACCGGGCGTACGCGGCAACCAGTCGGCGCGCAGTCGCCTTCATTCGATCACGGCGACCGGCGGGCCGAGGACGTCCATGGCGGGTCGGACCCCGAGGCCCGGCGCCTCGGAGGCGCTGATGCAGCCGTTCCTGGGACGCGGGCAACCGTCGGCGAGGCTGACGGTGACGTAGTCGGTGAGGTCGGTGGTCGAAAGCACGTTGCGGGTTGGCGTGCTGGAGGCAAAGTGGGTCAGTGCCGCGGTGGTGATGTCGCTTCCCCAGACGTCGTCGGCGACGACCGCGAGGCCAAGGTCGCAAGCGAGATCACGCATGCGCCGGGCCTTGGTGAGCCCGCCGACCCGCGCGATCTTGATGCAGCAGACGTCGAGAGCGCCGGCCTGGTAGGCACGGATCAGGTCCTGCGGCGTGGTCATCACCTCGTCGAGCTTCACAGGCAGCGGACAGTGCTTCCGGAAGTGGATGCACTCCTCGAGGGTGAGGCAGGGCTGCTCGATCACGACGCGATCAAGGCCCCGGAGGGCCTGGGCGAAGCGGATGGCCTCGTGCAGCGTGAAGCGCGTGTTCGCGTCGGCGAAGATCATCTCGCCCGGCTGCAGGGCATCAGCGCAGGCCAACACCCGTTCGATGTCGTCGTCGACGGCAACGCCGACCTTGAGTTGAAAGTGGCGGTAGCCGTCATCGCGGCACGCGAGCATCGGAGCGACGATGTCCTCGGGGGAGGTGTGGGCGCCGAACAGCACGGATCGGTAGAGAGTTACCGGCTCGGGCCAGCGGCCTCCGAGAAGATCGCACACGGGCCGTCCGGTCGCCTGGCCCATGATGTCCCAGAGCGCAGTGTCGAGGGGCGCCTTCAGGTAGAGCGAACCGTTGAAGCCGCGGTCCCATTCCCGGTTGATCCTCTCGACGTGGAAGGGGTTGGCGCCGATGAGGCCCTCGGCGACAATCGGGATGCCCGCCTCCGCCCCTTGCGAAAACGCGGGCGCGTAGTGCGTTCCGATCGGGCAGGTCTCGCCCGCGCCCGTGATTCCCGCATCCGTGTCGACGAGCACGACCACGGACGTGTCGATATGTGGCAGAAAGCCGCTGCCGGAACTGTACCCGCCGGTCTTGGGCGGCATCGTGACGCTGTAGACGCGGACGCGCGTGATCTTCACGGCCCTGTCCCGATCGCGTGTTGAGGGACCGTCTTCATTCCTTCTCCCACCGGGCGGCGGCCTCGTCATCGTGGGCGCGGGCCTCGACCCAGTGGCTGCCGTCCGGGGTTTCCTCGAACTTCCAGAAGGGCGCCTTTGTCTTCAGCCAGTCGATCAGGAAGGCGCAGGCCTCGAGGGCGGCGTGGCGATGGGCCGATGCCGTCACCACCAGCACGATCCGGTCCCCGGGTTCAAGGCGACCGTAGCGATGGATGATGAGGCTCGCCTCCAGCGGCCAGCGCCGGCAGGCTTCCTCGTCGATCTCGCGCAGCATCCTCTCGGTCATCCCCGGGTAGTGCTCCAGGGTCATTGAGGACGGGCCTCCATCGCCCGCCATGTCGCGCACGACGCCGACGAAGGAGGCGATGGCGCCGAGTGACGTCGATTGCGAGGAGATGGCCTCCATCTCGTGTGCGATATCGAAGTCCTCTTCCTGGACGCGAATCACGGGCTAGCCGCCGGTCACCGGAGGGAAGAGGGCCACTTCGTCATCGTCCGTGACAGGGGTGCCGGCATGACCATAGGTCTGGTTGACCGCGATGCGCACATGGCCGGGTTGTGCGAGGGCCTCGGCGTAGACGCCGCCGCGCCCTTTCAGCCAGTCGACGAGTCCTCCCGCATCGACGATGTCTCCGGGCAGCGTGACGTCCTCGCCCGCAAGGCCGATGGTCTGCCGAACGGATGCGAAATAGAGAAGTCTCATGACAGGACCTCGCTGAACGGCAGCACCTCGATCATGTCACCGGCCTCGAGACGCGTCATGTCTTCGGGGAGTTCGGCGAGACCGTCGGTGTCGACCAGCGACGACAGCAGGCCGGCGCCCTCCCTCTCGAAGGCGTGGGCCTCGGTCACGCCGTCACCGTCGCGGCGCAGGTGCACCCGGACATACTCGCGGCGCCCGCCCTTCTTGTTGCGGCCGAATGCGGAGCGGACGTTGAAGGTCATCGGAGCGACATCGTTGGCGCCGCCAAGGCGCAGCAGCAACGGCCGGGCAAAGCGTACGAAGGTCACCATGGCCGCTGCCGGATTGCCGGGCAGGCCGATGAACGTCGCATCTCCGATGTCGCCGAGTACAAGCGGACGCCCGGGCTTGATCGCCATGTACCAGGCATGAAGCGTGCCGCGTTCGCGGATGGTGCGCTGCACGTGATCCTCGTCGCCTACGGAAACGCCGCCCGACGTCATGAGAGCGTGATGCCGTCCGGCGGCGTCAAGAATGGCCTTCCGGGTCGCTGCCGCGTCGTCGGGAAGGATGCCGAGAT
>JAJEHK010000263.1 GCA_022823765.1 Alphaproteobacteria bacterium
GGCGGCATGGCTCATCGTCGTATAGGGATCGTCCCAGTTTCCGATCACTCCCAGCCGCTTGAACTCCTGGCGCTGGACAACGATCCACTTGTCGGCGAACTCCCGGCATTCGCGCCGGAATTCGACAATGTCGACATCGTCCTTGTTGCGGCCTGTCGCCCGATATTCCTCTTCGATCTTCCACTCGATCGGCAGACCGTGACAGTCCCAGCCGGGAACATAGTTCGCATCCTGTCCCAGCATCTGCTGCGAGCGGTTGATCACGTCCTTCAGAATCTTGTTGAGGGCATGTCCGATATGCAGATGGCCGTTGGAATAGGGCGGGCCATCGTGTAGGTTGAAGGGCTTCCGGCCGCGTGAGTCTTCACGCAGTGTCGCGAAGAGGTCGATCTCCTCCCAGCGGTCCAGGATTTCCGGTTCGCGCTTCGGTAATCCGGCGCGCATGGGAAAGGCGGTCTTTGGCAGAAACAGAGTCTGCCTGTAGTCGGCAGTCATTGAGGTGGTATCCGTCGGGATCCAGACAAACGGGAGGAGGTGATGGACGTCGGGATGGTCATCTGCACGAGGACCGGGCCCGCCAGCCGCAGGCCAGCCTCCCTCTATCACCGCCTTGGCCCGATGTCGAGACCGGCATCGCGGTCGCGGTCTGCAGTGAACGCAGCTTGAGGGTCATGTGGCGAGGATGGTTCTCGCCCGATCGCAGTCCTCGGCGATCTTGCGGGCCAGGTCCTCGGCACTGCTGAAGGTCATGTCCTTGCGCACGCGCGCGGCGAACGCAACCCTCATGCGCTGTCCGTAGAGGTCGCCCGAGAAATCGAAGAGGTGAACCTCCAGTACCATTGTCGTGCCCTGGAACGTCGGACGGGTGCCGATGTAGGCGGCACCGTCATGCCACGTAGTGCAAGCGCCATGACCAAGCCCGGCCCGCACCGCGTAGATGCCCGGAGCCGGATGAAGGACACTGTCAAGTGGCAGGTTGGCGGTCGGGAATCCCATTTCGCGTCCCCGCCTGTCGCCGGTGCGCACCCTCTCCTCGAATTCCCACAGCCTACCCAGACGTTCGGCCGCCTTTTCGACCTGTCCCCGGCGCACGAAGACCCGGATATCGGTCGAGGACACGCCCTTTCTGCCGAGAGCAAATGCGGGCACCTCGGTATAGCCGAATCCCTCCCGCTCGGCCATGCGGGAAAGAATGTGGGCGTTGCCGTGACGGTTCTTGCCGAACACGAAACCGGGGCCGGTCAGGACATGGTGGATATCCAGTCCGTCGACCAGGATGTCGATGACGAAATCCTGGGCCTTCAGCGCCGCCATCTCCGGTCCAAAGGAGAGGTTGACCATGAGGTCGACGCCGCTGTCGGCCAGCGCCCGGCACTTCTGGCGGAAGGTCGTGAGACGGAAGGGCGCCCCGGATCCGTGAAAGAAACTGCGGGGATGCGGCTCGAATGTGAGGACACCGGCGGGCTGCCCGACGTTCCGGGCAAGGTCGACCGCCCTTGCGATCACGCTGTCGTGGCCAAGGTGGACACCATCGAAATTGCCCAGCGCCATGACCGGGCGGGCGAATCTGGAAGGCAGAGGTCCTGGGTGACGAAAAATCCGCATGAACCCCCCGTGCCTTTCCGGGTGTCACTCCTCGCGGCAGGGCACCATGACGAGTGCTTCACCCTCGATCACCGTGGTCTCGCCCACGGTACACACGGTATCGAGCGTAAGGCGGCGCTTTTCCTCGTCAATGGCGCGCACGGTCACCGTTGCGCACACGGTGTCGCCGATCCTGACGGGAGCGCGGAACCTGAGAGTCTGGCCCATGTAGATCGATCCGGGTCCGGGAAGCCTGGTCCCGATGACGGCGGAGATGTAGCTCGCCGACAGCATGCCATGGGTAATGCGTCCCTTGAACATGGTTGCCGCGGCCCATTCGTCATCAAAGTGAACCGGGTTGTCATCACCCGACACGTCCGCGAATTGCTCGATATCCGCTTCGGTGACCGTCCGCCTGTAGTGTTCTGTCTGACCGATATGAATGTCCGAAAGGGTGATCGCGGAAGGGGAAAGAGACATGAAACGCAGCTCCCGGGCCGGTCATTGTGCGATGCACAATACTGTCGGTCGCGCGTGGTGCAAGCGCATTTTGACGAGGTGCCCGCAGTGTCACTTGCGTCTGCGGGACCGGCGGACACGCCGCCCGCCAGGAGCCGGCGCCACGCGGGCAAGGCCGAGTGCCGCCTCGATGTCCGCAAGTTCCGGAGCAGGGCCCGGACTGTAATCCTGGAGCGATTCGCGGATGGCGGCGATATGGTTCGGCGCCGAACCGCAGCAACCGCCGACAATCGAGGCACCGGCGTCCCGCGCCAGGCGGGCGTAGAGTCCCATCAATTCAGGGGTCCCCGAGTAGCGGATTGCACCGTCGACATACTCCGGGATACCGCAGTTGGCCTTGGCGACAAGGGGATGGCGGCACCTCTGCGAGGTGTTCATGGCGGCGACCGCTGCAATGAGTTCGCCAAAGCCGTTGCCGCAATTGGCGCCGAACGCCGCCAGGGGCGCTGTCGCGAAGTGATCCGCTGCCTGTTCGGGGGTGACGCCCATCATCGTCCGCCCGTTGGTGTCGAACGTCATGGTGCAGACAAGGGGCACACCGGCCGGGGCGGCGCCCTCGATGGCGGCCTCGGTTTCCTCGATGGAGGACATCGTCTCGATCCACATCACGTCGGCGCCGCCCGAGGCGAGTCCCAGGGCCTGTTCACGGAAGACACGAACCGCGTCCTCGTGTGCAAGATCGCCAACGGGCTGCATGATGTCGCCGGTCGGGCCCATGGATCCCGCCACCAGGATGCTGCGCTCTGCCCGGTCGGCCACCTTTCGCGCCAGCCTTGCGGCTTCCCGGTTGAGTTCGCTGACCCGGTCTGCCGCGCCGTGCAGTTCAAGCCGGTTGGCGGTTCCACCGAAGCTGTTGGTGAGGATGATGTCGGCACCGGCCATGACCATGGCCTCATGATTGGCGATGATGCCGTCGGGATTGTCGACGTTCAGGAGTTCCGGCGAGCTTCCCGACTCGAGGCCGGCGGAGAAGAGATTGGTTGCGGTGGCGCCGTCAGCGACGAGCACCCTCCTGGTCTTGAGAAGGTGCCTGAAACGTTCCGCATGGGGCAAGGCGTGGAAGTCCAAGGCTCCGGTATGCCCTCTGGCTGCTTTGATTGTGTCGCATGACTTCCCTGCCACGCAAGGACCGTCCAGGCGGGAGTGACGGTCTGTGCTTCAGTCACGCCACTCCCGCCTGGGTAGATGTTCCCGTCCTTCCATCATGCCAGCGGAATGAGCGGCTTGAGCGCATTGATCCGGCTGGCGAGTGAGGGGAGAGCCTGACGCGGGATGCGGATCGTGTCGCGACGGGCTCCGTTATGAGTGATATTTCTGAAAAGCATGGCAATTCTCCCTGTCTGAAACGTGTCGGAACCATGCTCTGTTCCTGGTTGTAATCTGGGGATTTCCATGGCACTTGACCAGCGACGTTTGATCACCCCAGGCATGAGGGAAACTCATATGTCATCGCGCCGCCTTCCGCCGCTCAATGCCCTGAGGGCCTTCGAGGCTGCCGGCCGCCACCTCTCCTTCACCCGTGCGGCAGGTGAACTCAGCGTGACCCAGGCCGCCATCAGTCATCAGGTGAGGAAGCTCGAGGAGCGGCTGGGCACGCGTCTCTTCGAGCGCCATGGCCGTGGTCTGCAGCTTACGGACACGGGTGGCATGTACCTTCCGTTCCTGCGTCAGGCGTTCGACATCATTGCCGACGGCACGAACGTCATCATCAGGCAGGACACCCAGGGCCCGCTGTCGGTCACCATGCTGGCGACCTTCGCCATCAGGTGGTTCATTCCCCGGTTGCGGGAGTTTCACCGGATGCACCCGGATGTCGAGGTGCGCATCGCGACCACGGATCGCATGGTCGACTTCTTCCGCGAGGACATCGACTGCGGCATTCGCTACGGCACCGGATCGTGGCCGGGGCTCGACGCGGTCAAGCTGTTCGAGGACCGCTATGTCGCGGTGTGCAGTCCCGATCTCCTCACCGGCGAGCGGCCCCTGTCGGTGCCGGCCGATCTCCGTCATCACACGCTGTTGCACGAACAGGATGACGAGGACTGGCACTACTGGCTTGCCGCACTTCATGTCGAGGGTGTCGACAGCACGGGAGGACTGACATTCGAAAGCAGTGAACTTGCCCTTGAGGCAGCCGTTGCAGGACTCGGTGTGGCCCTGGGCAGCAGGATTGTCGTGCAGGCCGATCTTGATTACGGACGTCTCGTCATGCCGTTTGGCGATCTCACCGATGAGGACCTGTCCTACTGGCTCGTCTATCCCAGGGGCAGTGCACGAAAACCGAACGTCAGCGCCTTTCGCGACTGGCTGGTCGAGGCGGCGAGGCAAGCCGACGATGCCATCCATCGGTTGTGATCGGTGCGGGCGCGAGTATCATGGGCGCGATTTGTTGAGGACTTCGGTCAGTGATGGGGAGCCGTGTCATGCGTATGCTGATGGATCTGGTTCGCGAAGAAGACGGCCTCGTCAGAACCGAACGCGCCCTGCTGGCGGGAACATTCGTCATGGGCCTCCTCATCGTGCTGCTGCTGCTTGGTGTCGACATTGCCGGCTGGTTCGGCATTGAG
>JAJEHK010000166.1 GCA_022823765.1 Alphaproteobacteria bacterium
TTCTCGATGAAGCGACGCAGGCCCGATTCATGGAAGACGAGTCCGTAGCGCGCCGGCGGCATGACCAGCTTCATGTCCTGGACGCCGATGCGGAAATCGCAGGCCAGGGCAAGATCGGCAGCCGCACCGTAGACATTGCCGTTGAGCGCCGCGACAGTCACCGGGCGCAGCACCTCGATGCGGTCGGCAAGACGCTCCACGGGATTGTCGGTCCAGTCCCGGGTCAGGATGTCGCCAAGGTCGACTCCGGCCGAGAAGGTCCTGGTGCCCGTGCCGGACAACACGATCACCCTGAGCGAGGCGTCGGCATCAAGGGCATCGAGGTCGGCGATCAGATCGTCGACCTCGGACATCTTCAGGAGATTGTGCTTGTCCGGACGATCGAGCGTCAGTGTCACGATGCCGCCCTCGCCGGACACGTGCCAAGCCTTCTCCGTGCTCATCCGGGGAACTCCAGCGTGGCGACCACCGGAACATGGTCGCTCGGCTGATCGTGTCCGCGCATGTGACGCAGTGTCTGACAACTCCGCAGGGACGACACAAGCGCCGGCGTCACCCAGATGTGATCGAGACGCCGGCCATAGTCCTTTGCGGACCAGTCCCCACCGCTCCTGTAGGGCCACCAGGAATAGAGCTTCTCGGAGGGCGGCACGAAATGTCGGGCAACGTCGGTCCAGTCATGGGAGGCGTAGAGTCGCCCCAGGGACTCCACTTCCACCGGCGTGTGGGAGACAGCACGAAGAAGCTTCTTGTGCGACCACACGTCGTGTTCCAGGGGCGCAATATTGAGGTCGCCGGCAAGAACTCGCCTCGCACCCGGATTGTGCTCGCCGGCGATCCAGTGCGTCACCTCCTCCAGGAAACCGAGTTTGTGGGCGAACTTGTCGTTGATCTCCGGGTCCGGGATTGCCCCGCCTGCCGGCACGTAGATGTTGTCGAGTTGGAGACCGTCCGGGAAGGTCACCTGCACGTGGCGGCCGTCATCCTTGCCACACCACGACAGCACGTGGCTGCTGGCGAAGGGGTGACGGCTCAGTATCGCCACACCGTTGCGGCCCTTGAAACCGGCAATCATGGCATGCGGCCAACCTGCATCCCGGAATGCGTCGAGGGGAAAGGTGGAGTCGGCCGTTTTGGTTTCCTGGAGGCACAACACATCGGGCCGGCGCTCGTCCAGAAATGCCAGAACCTGGGCAATCCGCAAGCGTACCGAGTTGATGTTCCAGGTGGCGATAGAAAGGCGCGTCATGATGGCGCGCAAACTAGCCGGGCCCGAACGCATCGTCCACGCCGCTTCTGCCGATTTCGGCATTGCACCGACCGTCCTTCCACTCCGATGGTCCGCCCTCCCCGAGACTGGAGCCTCGCCATGGGCATGCGACCGGCACTCCTCGCCAGCCTCATCCTCCTCGCCGCGACGGGTCGCCGGACCGAGCCATGACCGTGCAGGCACCTTGACCGTGATGGGCGCATGCATCACTGTTCCGCATGGCACAAATCAGGAGACATGCACGGCAGAGGATCCTGTTTCTGTTGAAGATGCAGGGACCGATGTCGGCATCGACCCTGGCTGCCCACCTGGACATCAGCACGGTCGCCGTACGTCAGCATCTGAATCGCCTGCATACGGATCGCCTGACCGACTACCGGGAATCCTGGTCGGGCGTCGGTCGTCCGGCCCGGATCTGGGCCCTGACGTCGAGGGGAAACGGCGAGTTTCCGGACAACCATCTCGATCTTTCCGAAGCACTCCTTCGTGGCGTACGCAAGGTCTTCGGCGCTTCGGGGTTGAGAAAGTTGGTTACGGCCTATCGCCGCGAAACGACAGAAAGGTACCGTTCCTTCATCGAGGCAGGCAGTTCCACAGAAGACCGTCTTGCCGTCCTCGTCGACCAGCGCACGGCCGACGGGTTCATGGCGGAATGGCACCGGGAAGAAGACGACAGTCTCCTCTTCATCGAAAATCACTGTTCCATCGCCGCCGCCGCACGCACGTGCAACGAACTGTGCACGGCAGAACTCTTCATGTTCCAGAACATTCTTGGTCGCAAGGTGAAGGTTGAACGCTTCGAACACCTGTTGTCCGGAAGCGATCGCTGCTGCTACCGGATTACCCCGGCCACGGACCACAGGGCCTGACGACCTCGCGATGACCTGACCCCTCGGGTCGAGCCCGATTGCCGCAGATGCGGTATGTGAGTCAACAGTTCAAATCGGCAGTCGATCAATGGTATCGAGTGCGGGATCTGGTGGCCCATGCCGGCTGCCGACGCCAGAATCGTGGAGTTCGGTCTGCATCCAGACCGACTCTGCTCGGAATCGTCGACGGGGACAGGTCAGTGACCATCACGTCAGCACCACCGTCATTCGCAAGGGAGGCGGCATGAGCTTTGCAGACAAGAGAATTCTGGTGACCGGTGGCAGTCGGGGCATTGGCTTTGCTGTCGTCCGGGCCTTTCTCGACGCAGGTGCACACGTCGCTCTCAACGGCAGAACAAGCCATTCCGTCGAGACCGCGATCGGGGGGCTTGACGGTGGAGACCGTCTGGTCGCGGCGCCCGGTGACATCGGGACCGTAGCCGGGTGCGAAGCGGCCGTACGTGCCGCAGAGAATGCCCTTGACGGATTGGACGTGCTTGTGAACAGCGCCGGCATCATCTCCGGCAGGCTTATTGAAGACTCTGACGAGGCTGTGTGGGATGCACATGTAGATGTCAATCTGAAAGGCACCTTCTTCTGCTGCCGCGCGGCGTTGCCGGCCTTGCGTGAGTCGACGGGCAACATTGTCAACATTGCCTCGGATGCCGGACTCATGGGTGTTCCCGGGATTGTGGTCTATTGCGCTTCGAAGGGTGGAGTCGTCAACATGACCCGAGCCATGGCGCTGGAGGTTGCACCCGATGTCCGGGTGAATTGTGTCTGCCCGGGATTCGTGGATACGGACATGACCCGGCGCGATCACATCGAAAAACAGGACGATCCAGCCGCTGTCGAGCAGTGGCTTGTCGATTATGCGCCACTAAAGCGAATCACGACTCCTGAAGAGATTGCTCAAGGCGTGCTCTATCTTGCCTCCCATGACGCACGGTTCATCACTGGCGCAACGTTGGCCATCGACGGCGGCACGACAGCCGGACATTGATCTCGCATCCCGGCCAATTCTAGCGGCCACAGGAGATCACTCCGGCCTTGCCGGATCAGTTGGTCCGCTTTGCGTCAATCCCTCGACAGCCTTCATGGCGCTCCGTGAACAACCCGCGACTGCACCTGCAATGGAAGGACAAGACTGGGCATTGATGCCGCGGTCCTTGGCGGATTTCGACACTCGCGACGAGTGCCTCCGCCCTGCAGTGTTTCTTCGACAACCCTTGTTGTCGTTGTTCGTGATTCTCGACGTGAACCGGACCGACCGGCGACGATCCCTGCAGAATCCATCACTCGGGTTGGCTCGACCAATCAGCGACTGATCGTGCCGAAAACGACGATTACCGTAAGGACGAATCGCGAATTCATGAAGTGTGATGTTATGATCTGCGTGGCTGGTCCAATGGCAAGGACCCGGTCCCAGGCACGTCAAACTCTGTCCCGGGTGCCCACCCGAACTCTCAGGTCACCCTATTGGGTTCCCGGGAAATTTCGGCAACTATCCGACACCGCAAAGTGGAAATCGCCACTGATACTGCATGACCGAAACCTGCAGGCGCAGCATGCATGGCAAACAGGGATGAACCGAATCTCTCAGAAACTCTCGCCCTGTACCTTGCGGTAAGCACAAGCCGCAAGGTACTCGTGGATCAGGGCGACCTCTACGTTGGCCGAAATTCCCGGCGCCCCGCTTCCGCTGGGTTCGTGGCCCACACAATTGACATCGAATCCACGAATTTGGCATTGAGTCGTGACCATGCGGATCGCTTTCAGCATTTCCCGGAACGTCAGTCCGCCCACGTTGGGACCCATCTCCGATGCCGGGCACCAGGGACCATCCATGACGTCTATGTCGAAGGTGAAGTACACCGCTTCCGTACCATCAGTCGCCAGGTCGATGGCGTCCTGCACCACGGCCTCGATTCCGCGGTCATAGATGTCTTCACGGAAAAATGCATTGTGACCCTGTTTCTTGAGCAACTCGATCTCGAGCTTGAGATTGAAATAGCTGTCCACTCCGATTGTGCAGTAATTCTGTGGTCGAATGTTCGGAATCTCCAGCGCTCGCGCAGCGCAGGACGCGTCGCCGTGCTTCCATCCCTCGAGCTCTTCCTCGTTGTCGAGATGGGAATCGAAATGCAATACTCCGACATATCCATCAATTCTGCGACATATCGCCTTCTGGATCGGTTGCGGGATTGAATGATCACCGCCCATGACGATAGGCCAAGCACCGGCATCGAGCACCATGTCGACGACCTGTTCGAGTCGGTCAAAGTTCTCTCGTGCCCTCTCCGGATTCATGGTTGGATCGACATCACCAATGTCGCAGACCTTGAATTCGTCAAGGTAGTCGACGTCGTAGTAGCGATGATAGGGACCGATGAACTCCGAGGCCGCGCGCAGGCTGCGTGGGCCCATGTGCGATCCCGGTCTCGTCATGGTGTCGAACGAAAACGGCGCACCCAAAATGACAAAGTCAGGAGCGTAGGTTTTCAGTTCCTCCGGATCCTGTCTAACATACGGAATATGCAGATAGGTCGGAATTCCCGACGCCAGAATCTGCCTGTTATCGGTGTATTTTGGTCCCCATTCCTTCGGTCGTGGCATGTTGCTCCTCCTCCCGTTCCGGAGTGCATCGCTGACTACTCCGCTAAATTGTTCCACTCCTCCCAACTCATCGAACCCCCCGGAAAGGCGGGGTTGTCAAATGGCCAGGATGTTCTGATCCAGTCATCGAGCCAGGCCGAGAGGTGGTTGTGGAAGCCATTGTCGTACTCTTCCTTGCGAACCCAGTAGGTCACTTCGGCGTCGAAGCGAGCGATGCCTGAAGGTGCCACGTAGATGCAGCCCATCTGTCGCCGGTCGTCCGGTGTCATCACGCAATACGTAAAGAGCAGCCGGTGGAAATGCTCCCACTCTACTGCGCCCATCGCGGCAAGATTGTCGTGCAGGGTGACTGGCCACGTGTTGTGTACCGGATTGAAGACAGACCGGATCTCGGACGCACTCGACGTGTAGGCGGCGTAATCTTCCGGATAGTCATCCA
>JAJEHK010000319.1 GCA_022823765.1 Alphaproteobacteria bacterium
GTCGGGCTGTCGATGGGCGGCTTCGCCGTCCTGCATGCGGCGATGTTGCGTCCGGAGCGTGTTCGTTCGCTTGTCGCCGCGGGTACGGGCTATGGCGCGGAAAAGGCGCATGAGGACTACTTCCGCAGGATTTCCTGCGAGGTCGCTGATGGCTTCGAGAGAGGCGCGGCCGATTTCGCTCCTACCTACGCCGAAGGCGCATCGCGCGTGCAGTTCCAGTCAAAGGACCCGGCCGGATGGCGCTTGTTCGCCGAACGGCTGGCCAGACATTCGGAGCGCGGCGCCGCCAACACCATGCGTGGTGTCCAGGCACAGAGGCCCTCGCTCTTCGATCTCGAAGAAGACCTGTCCCGGATCTCGGTTCCCACTCTCATCGTATCCGGAGACGAAGACGATCACTGCCTGCAGCCCGGCATTTTCCTGAAGCGGACCATTCGCACCAGCGGCCTCGCGGTGCTCCCGAAGAGCGGCCATACCATCAATCTTGAAGAGCCGGAGTTGTTCAATCGCCTCTTGGCCGATTTCCTTGTTGCTGCCGAAGCCGGTCGCTGGGGCACGCGAGACCCGCGCGCCGATCCAGATCAGATCATGAGAACACGGTGATGTCGGCCACGGAGCAGCGCGGCATACGCCCTTCCGATCTGATCGATGTCGATCGCCTGTGGCGTCGTCTGATGCGCTTGGCTGAATTTGGCGCCACATCTGCTGGAGGCGTGAACCGGCTGGCGCTCTCGCCGGAAGAAATCGCTGCCCGGAAGGTTCTTGCTGACTGGGCTCGCGAGGCCGGCCTGAGTGTCTTCAACGATCCGATCGGCAACCTGTTCTTCCGATTGGAAGGAGCCGACCCGGCCGCCGCCCCGGTTCTGTCGGGCTCCCACATCGACTCACAGCCCACAGGCGGAAAGTTCGACGGTACCTTCGGAGTACTCGCCGCGTTGGAAGCAGTCTGCGCGCTTGCATTGGCTGCCAGGAAACCCCGACGTTCCATCGAGGCTGTTGCCTGGACCAACGAGGAGGGATCCCGCTTTTCTCCTGGAATGATGGGTTCGGAGGCCTTCACCGGACAAAGGGCGCTCGACGGCATGCTCGCGGTCGAGGATGTCAACGGTACAAGCGTCAGGTCAGCCTTGGCTCATGTCCTCGCGGCCGAACCGGACATCAGCCGTCGTCCCCTGGGATTTCCTGTCCACGCATATGTTGAAGCCCACATCGAACAGGGACCAATCTTGGAGCGAGAAGGGAAGTCCATCGGAGTCGTGTCCGGCATCCAGGGCAGCCGCCGTTTCCGTGTGACGGTCAGGGGCGAAGCAGCTCATGCCGGCACGACCCCGCGCAGGGATCGCAAGGACGCTGTGCTGGCTGCTGTCGGCATGATCGACGCGCTGGCACAGCTTGTTCGCGATCCGGAAGACGTCATGTTCACAGTCGGTCTGTTCCGGGTCCAGCCGAATGCCCCTTCGGTCGTTCCCCGGGAAGCCTACTTCTCCATCGATCTGAGGCATCCCGACAATGACGTGCTTGGCCGGCTGGGTGATGCAATACCCGACTGCTGCCATGCGAACGGCGGGGCCTGCACAGTCGGGGTAGAGGAAATCGCGCATGCGCCGTCACTCGGGTTTCCCGGGAGACTCCGCGAAACGATATCCGCCGCCGCGGAGCGGCTGGAGTTGCCGTGGCAGGAGATTCACTCTGCCGCCGGGCACGATGCCCGGCAGCTTCACTACCACTGCGACAGCGGCATGATCTTCATCCCGTGCAGGGACGGGATCAGCCACAACGAAAGCGAATGGACCGAACCCCATCAGGTGGCGGACGGCAGTCGCGTTCTTGCGGATGTCCTTTGGGAACTCGCGGATGCCCGTTGACTTCCGTGAAGCATGTGATGCCGCCATCAGCGTGGGCGGGCGTACTCGCCGTGATCTGGCTGCCATTCGGGTTGCGTCATACGCGCCCGCATCGACGTGAGCGTCGAAGTCGCACCGGTGCCGCTCGTGGAACTGAGCGGTGTTTCGGTAACCTATGACGTGCCACGGCAAAAGTCGGTGGTTGAAGCCCTGCAGAGCGTGGATCTCGCCATTGCGAAAGGCACCTTTACTTCATTGATCGGTCCCTCTGGATGCGGCAAGAGCACCCTGCTCAGGATTGTGGCAGATCTGATTGCACCGACCACCGGGCGGGTGTCGATCGAGGGTCAGACGCCCGCCTCCGCCCGCCGCGCACGCCAGATCGGATTTGTCTTTCAGGAGCCTGCACTGCTCGAGTGGCGTAGTGTCCTGGACAATGTCGCCCTTCCGCTGGAACTCCAGGGAATGGCGCGCGCGCAACGCGAATCGGAAGCCAGGCAGTTGATCGATCTTGTCGGATTGAGCGGCTTCGAGGCGGTGTGGCCTTCGCAACTCTCGGGCGGCATGAAACAACGTGCCTCCATCGCCCGTGCCCTGTCGACGTCACCGCACGTGATGTTGATGGACGAGCCCTTCGGTGCGCTTGATCAGATCACGCGAGACCGCATGAATCTGGAACTGGTGCGCGTGTTCGAACAAACCGGCATTACCGTCCTGTTTGTCACCCATTCCATTCGGGAGGCCGTATTCCTCTCGGACAACGTGATCGTGATGTCACCAAGGCCTGGCCGCATTGTCCGCAACATCGAGGTCGATCTGCCCCGTCCACGCAATCTCCTTGTGCGCGACAACCCAACCTTCGACGAACTGGTCGGCATCGGTGCCCGCGAACTCGAGCAGGGCTATGACGCCTAGCACGCGACCGGTGGGTCGACATGAGGTTGGCATGGCCCAACGGTTCGGCACTTTGGCGCGCATGGCGGGGCCGCCGATCGTGGCAGCCGTCGTCATGGTGGGCCTGTGGGAGGGGGTTTGCCACCTCTTCAGCATCGCGCCCTACATCGTGCCGGCGCCAACGAGGATCTGGGCTGCCTTCGTGTCGAAGCCAGGATCCCTGCTTTTCAACGGAGGAGTCACCTTCCTCGAGGCGATCTCGGGCTTTGTCATCGGCTCCGTGCTGGGAGCCCTGCTTGGGACGGCCTTCGCGTACTCGCGTCTCCTAGCACGCGGTCTTCTGCCCTACATCATCGCCGCCAACACGATCCCCGTCGTCGCCATTGCTCCGATCATCATCCTCTGGTTCGGACATGGCATGCAGTCGAAAGTCGCTGTCACCGCCTTTCTTTCCTTCTTCCCGTTGGCGCTCAACATGATGAAGGGACTGCAGTCTTATGACCGGGTGGTCATGGACGTGTTCCATGTATCCGCCGCCAGCGAGTGGCAGCGCTTCTTCAAGATGCGCCTTCCAAACGCGCTCCCCTACGTCTTCGTCGGTCTGAAGCTCAACGTCACGTTTTCTGTCATCGGCGCCATCGTTGCGGAGTTCGTGCAGGCCGACAAGGGTCTCGGCTTCGTGATCATGACGACCTACCGCACTCTCAACATGCCGCGTCTGTGGGCAGCGATGCTTCTGTCGGCCGTTATCGGAATTCTCTTCTTTGCATTGATAGCGTGGATCGAGAAGCGGACGATCCCATGGCACAGTTCCATGCGGGAGGACCGCTAAGGTGATAGAATGAACCGGTGACGCGATTATCCAGATGGGGAGCAAGGAGGACTGACATCATGAAATCGAGAAGGACAGCCGGACTGGCCGCATTCGCTGTCGTCGTGGGAGTGGCTCTTTCAGGGAGCCCTCAAGCCGACGAGACTATGCGCCTCGAATGGGTGATGCAGGGACAGTTTGCGGGACCGATCGTGGCCCACGACAAGGGCTACTACGAGGAAGCGGGAGTCACCTTGGAACTCTTGCCGGCCGGACCCGACATCAAGCCGGCTGTCACCGTGGCGCAGGGTTCCGACACATTCGGTCTGGGTCATCCCAACCAGATCATCGCTGCGCGCTCAAACGGCGTGCCGCTGGTGATGGTGATGCAGTTTGGCCAGAAGAGTGCCACGACCTATGTTGCGCGCAAGGAATCAGGTATCTCCAGCGTCAGCGACATGCCGGGACGCAGTGTTGGACTCTGGTTCGGAGGCGACGAGCACGAGTTTCTTGCCATGCTCAATGCGGCAGGCGTCAGTCAGGAAGATGTTCAGATCATTTCTCAGGGATTCGACATCATCGCCTGGCTCAACGGCGAATACGAAGTGAT
>JAJEHK010000306.1 GCA_022823765.1 Alphaproteobacteria bacterium
CTCGAACTGAACACTCAGGCCAGGTCCTGGCTGAGGGACAACGCACCCAACGTGTCAGGCGTCAACAGCACCGGTCCGGCAGTCCTCTTTGCCTGGATCGGTCAACGCAATATTCGCGCCATGCTGGTCGGAACCATGGTCGTGCTGCTTGCCATTTCAGCCATTCTCCTCATCGCCCTCAGATCGTTGCGGCTGGGCCTGATCAGCATCGTTCCCAACCTGCTTCCGGCCGCGCTGGGTTTCGGTGTCTGGGGGTTGACGGTGGGACAAGTGGGACTGTCGCTGTCCGTCGTCGTGGCCATGACAGTCGGCATCGTCGTTGACGATACCGTGCACTTCCTCAGCAAGTACCGGAAGGCGCGCCTGGACCATGGCAAGGATGCCGGAGAGTCCGTGCATTACGCCTTTGACACCGCTGGCCGGGCCATCTTCACGACAACGCTCGTTCTGGTGGCCGGTTTCCTGATCTTTGCCTTCTCGCCGTTCATTCCCACCGCACAGGTAGGAATCCTGACGGCATTGATCATCGCCTTTGCACTCGTCGCCGACCTGACCCTGCTGCCCGCGCTGTTGCGGACGCTGGACCGCGGCAACGACACGAACGGGAAGTCCACAGCAGCAGGTATTGCTTGACCCGGCCTATTTGGCCTATAACTTTCCCCAGACAGGTGTTCGGCACACCTGAATTTTCTTAATGGAGAGTGGCTATGAGAAACGGCAATGAGATGTTGCAGCAGATTATCGACAAGTCCGCTGTCGATGCCGATTTCCGGCAGCAGCTTCTTGCAGATCCGAAAAGCACCATCAGCACCGAACTCGGAATCACGATTCCCGATTCGATGAACATCAAAATCCATCAGAGCGACATGCAGACCGTGCACGTCGCGCTGCCGCCCGATCCCAACATTACCGAAGAACAGCTCGAGGCGGTCTCTGCCGGTCTCTGCTGCTGCTGGTAACAGTCGTTGACGGTGCGCCGTGATGGCGCCCGTCAGCAAGGAATTGGTCCCCCGGCTATCCTTGAGCCGGGGGACCGTTCATTTCCGGCCTCAGAAGGACACGGCTCCCGAAAGCACCATGAAGACATAGGCCTTGGCCTTGCTGAGCCGGTTCTCCGAAATGACCAGCTTGATATGGTGGATGCCTCGCAACAGCACGTAGCGTCCGGACCGCGCAAACAGGGGTTCCGGTTTCGTGACCCAGCCTGCAAGCGCATCCAGCTTGCCGGACACGACAATGTCCTCGTGACTCAGGGCATGCAGGAACGGCGCCCAGTCGGTCAGCCCATCGAGCCAGTACCGTGAATCCTTGGTGTATCTCTGCCTGACAATCAGCGTCAGACCGAGGGCGGGTCCAGGCCCCTCATCCGTTACATCGATGTTCACCCCCGTTCTGACGACGTTCACGCGTTCCTTGAAGCGTGCAATGACCTCATCGACGACTTCTGCGTCTCCCGGCCATCCCGCGTTGGCCAGATACGCTTCGACCTGCCGGCGGGTTCTGAACCCCATGATCGCCAGGCGGATGGCGCGTGAGCGGGACGGGAACACCCCGAATGAATCCATGCGCGTATCGTCCGGCTGCGCCAGGTACGCCAGTGAGAGGACCTTGCGTTGGCCGGCACCCATCGTCCAGCCGTGACTCGAAACGAGAGCGTCGCCGACCAGCAGTGCATCATTGACCTGATCCCCTGCTCCGACGATCGGACGTTCGCCAGGTCTCAGGAACAGAGCCGGACGCGAAGGTGTGCCTCCCCGCGACGATCCGATGTCGTACTCAAGCATCACCTTGCGACCGACAATGTCGCGCAAGGGCGAGGTCTCGCCTTCCATGTGATTGAAGAGTCGCATGAGTGTGCAAAGGGTGTCATCGGTCGTGTCAATCCGGGCGCGCTCCCGAAAGAACTCCGCCGATCTGGTTCCATGCGCCATGGATACGCCAAGATCCGCCTGTGGCTCGGGTGCGTGCAACGGCAGTTCAAAGCCGAAGGGCAGCGCGCCCATCGTGATGGGAAGGGTGCTGGCACATGCCAGCACACTCTCCCATTCGGCGTCGCCGATGAGGGTGGGCGATACCCTGTTCCGGAAGTGACCGAGCAGGTCGCCCATGGTGCCGCCCTCCTGCGCCAGAAGGTCCTGGGTCAGTAGAATGGCCTTGTCGGTATCCATGGCCATATCCTCAGGCGATGACAGGCGCGGTGTTGAGATCGGCTTCACCGGGCGGGCATGCGCGGTATCCCAGGCTGACAGGCACGTCGTAGAGACGGCCAGGGGCAAAACGCTCCCAGAAGTGGCGCATCCCCGGGACGATGACACGGACAACCGGCATGCCGATGTCGGGACGGGTCTGGTCCAGCACCAGGAACTCCATGCCTTTGGCTTCGACAAGCGCGCGACAGATTTCCACATCATCGCGCGTATCCGCCGATTCGGCGAAGGAAGGCTGCGACGCCCTGCCAGGCGTTCCCTCAGCTGCCGGCACCAGCCACGGGCATCCCTCAAGGCGCATGGTGCGCCACCACGAAAGGATCATCGGATCATCGATCACTGGCCGGCCGTCACGGCCTCCGGGTCGCGGCAACCACGTCAGACACTGGTTCAGTTCACACACGGCCCTGAGGGCGGCCAGGCGTGGAGTGGCGTGCGTCCCGGCGCCGTAGATGATGTCTTCACTGACAGCGTCGACCCGGCGCGAGAGTGCCACGAAGGTGGGGATGCCGAAGTCGGAAGTGATGTCGAGCATCCACAGTTCCCTGCCGTAGCGGGCGTAAACGGTCGCTGCATCGAAGAGATACGGATCGTCGAAGGCGCAAGGATCGACCGCCGGCATGCTGAGCTGGTTGTACCACCAGATGGCGAAGGCATCGCGCTCGACGAGTTCATAGAATCCCTGCAGGATGGCCTCTTCCAGGGTATTGCCGGCAGCGCAACCGTTGGAGTCGGCAATCAGATCCGCCGGACCACGCTCCTCGGCCGGGATGCTGTAGAGTATCGACGTTGGCAGGTAGCGATGTCGCCGCTGGGTCAGCGACCATACCGGAGTCCAGTCGACAGCGGTGTCCGGATCGAAACGGGTCGGCACGATGTTGTAGGGGTGACCCTTCTCGTTGATGACCCTTGCGTTGTCGAGCTGGTTGTCGCTGAACAGCTGCACGTCGTTGGGGTGCAACGCTCCTGCGTCCCCGTCGAAACCGCTGAATGCCTTGCGGATACGAATCTCGTCACCTGTAAGGGCTCCGCAATGGCGCTCGATCGCCTCGCAAAGGGCGGAGACCCTGGATTGCACCGGCGTGCTCCCCTTGCCGGCGCTCTTGCTGCGCAGACTGCGCCTGAGGGACGCCAGGCTGCGGCTTCTCATGCCCAGGTTGCTTCCGGCCCAGTCGACATGAAGCCACGGGTCGCCTTCATCGGTGGTGCGCGACAACCAGGTCACAACACC
>JAJEHK010000098.1 GCA_022823765.1 Alphaproteobacteria bacterium
CGGATGTCCCACCACAGTTCGCTGCCGTCGTTGATGAAACCCATTTTCCGGTATTCGTCGAGGAGGTTCTCGTAGTCCTCGACCGACCACAGCGGCGCCGGAATGCCGACGCGGGGCAGGCCGCTGAAGATAGCAAGGCGCCAGGACCGGAATCCCGTTTCGTGGCCATCGCTGAAGGGTGAGGAGGCGGACAACGCATGGAAGACCGGCAGATAGCGGCGCATCGCTGTCATCACGCGGATGCGCTCATCGACATCACCGAACCCGGCGTGGATGTGCATGCCGCCGATCAGAAGACGGTTGAGCATCCCCTGGAGCATGGCCGAAAACGACCTGTAGCGCTCCTTCGGCGTCACATCCATGCGCGACCATGCGGCAAAGGGATGGGTGGACGAGGCCATGATCGCCGCTCCGTACCGTTCGGCCGTCCCTATGACCACGCGGCGCGTTTCCTTCAGTGCCTCACGCAGTTCCGCCACGGATCCGCAGACCTTCGTGTTGGTCTCGATCTGCGTGCGCAGGGCTTCGCGCACCACGCGGTGCGGCCCCGCCGCCTCCTCGCAGGCTGCGAAGATGGCCGGGTCGGGGTCGGCGAGCACGTCCCGCGATCCAGGATCGACGAGAAAGAACTCTTCCTCGATTCCAAGAGTGATGCCGGAATCGGTCATGCGTCAGGGTCCCCTTGCGTCATCGGGGCATCATGACAACGCGGGCCGGCGGATGACAACTCCGGTGTTCGGTGATCGGCACGACTCCGCATGTCCGGAGGTTGCCTTGCGTCAGGGCGCCGAACCGGCCGACTTGATGGGTGTCCCGCCCTGTTCGATCCTGACAGGATGAGATCACATGTGCAGCCAGGAGTTGACATGCCGAACCTCGTGACCCCGCTCTGTCGGACCCTGGGTCTCACCGCGCCGATACTGCAGGCGCCGGTTTCAGACTCTCCGGATCTCGCCATCGCTGTATCCGAAGCAGGCGGACTCGGCATCATTCCCATCACCTGGACCAGGACGGACGTGCTGGGGAGAACGCTTGCCGCCATGCAAGCCCGGACCGCGGCTCCGTTCGCTGCCAACATCGTGATTCCGTTGATGGAGGAGATGCAGCAGGCCAATCTCGATCTTGCGCTTGAGGCAGGTGTTCCCGTGATATCGACCTTCTATGGTGACCCGGCTCCGCTGATCGGGCGCATTCACGACGCGGGTGCGCTTTCGATGCACACGGTCGGGTCAGCCGAAGAAGCCCGGCGCGTGGTCGACCAGGGGGTCGACATCGTTGTGGCCCAGGGAGTCGAGGCCGGTGGCCATGTCTGGGGGAGAGTCGCGACCATGGTTCTCGTGCCGAGCGTGGTCGATGCCGTGCCCGGCGTCCCGGTGGTCGCCGCCGGCGGCATCGCGGATGGGCGTGGCCTGTGTGCGGCCCTCGCCCTCGGTGCCCAGGCCGCCTGGATCGGCACCCGTCTGCTGCTCGCCCGCGAGAGCGATGCCCATCCGGCCTATCGCGAACGGATTGCCGCGGCTCGCGCCACCGATACGGTGCTTTCCGAGGCCTTCGACGACGGCTGGCCCGATGCGCCCCATCGCTGCCTTCTCAACGATACGCTCGAAGCGTGGCAGGAAGCCGGTGAACCTCCCCCCGGCTCACGGCCCGACGAAGGCGAAGTTCTTGGCTGCGACGGCTCCGGAGCGGAGATCCGGCGTTACAGCATCGAGATCCCGACGGTCGACACGACCGGCGCTGTCACGTCGATGGCTCTCTATGCCGGACAGAGCGCCGGCCTGACCAGCGGCGAAGCAACGGCCGCGGACATTGTGAACGGCATGGTCTCGGAAGCCGCATCGGTCCTTGCCCGGATCGCGCGATGAGCCTTCCTCGTCGCGACGTTGAAGGGCGGTCAGTGCCGGTGATCCGGCTTGACGGGATGCGGGACCGGCGGATCATGGAAGGGCGTGACGGGGAGTGCGGGTGATGTACCAGACGAACAGCAGGGTCGATAGCGTCCAGGCGCCGCCCATCCCGGAGGCCTGGACGTGGATCGACGGCATCGAGATGGCAGAGCCTCTCATCGATGTCTGCCAGGCGGTCCCCGCATCTCCTCCGCCCGAAGAGCTTCTCGCCCATGTGGCCGAGCGGGCGCGCGACGGGTCGACGGCGCGCTACACCGACATCTTCGGCATGCCGGCCCTGAGGGAGACCCTGGCGGACGACATCAACGCTCTTTATGGCGGTGACGTCGGTGCGGGCGACGTCATGATCACCGCCGGGTGCAACCAGGCGTTCTTCAACACCATGCTGGCCCTGGCGGGGGAGGGGGACCAGGTCATCCTTCCGGTTCCCTGGTACTTCAATCACGAGATGACGGCCCGCATGCTGGGGATCTCCGTCGTGCCTCTCGGCTTTCGCCCGGACCGCCGGGGCGTGCCGGATCCCGACGATGCCCGCCGCCTGGTCAGCGGGAGAACGAGAGCCATCGTTCTTGTCTCGCCGAACAATCCGACGGGCGCCGTCTATCCGCCCGAGGTCATCCACGGTTTTCTCGATGTGGCAAGGCAGGCGGGATGCGCTCTCGTCATCGATGAGACCTACCGCGACTTTCTCGCTCCCGGCACCCGCCCGCACGATCTCTTCACGGACGGACAATGGCGCGACACCCTGGTGCATCTCTACAGTTTCTCGAAGGTCTACTGCCTGACCGGCTACCGCGTTGGTGCGGCGGTGGCCGGTGGCCGGTTGCAGGGCGCTCTCGAGAAGGTGTGCGACTGCGTGCAGATTTCGCCGCCCCATCTCGGCCAGGAAGCGGCGCTCTATGGTCTCAGCCATCTTGACTCCTGGCGGCGCCACAACGCCGGGGTCATGGGCGAACGGGCAGAGGCACTCGCGCGCGCCTTCACCCGCAACGACCTTGCCTGGGATCTGGTGAGCGCCGGCGCCTACTTCGCCTATGTCCGTCATCCGTTTCGAGGCACGGCTGCGGTCGAGGTGGCCCGCACCCTGGCAGTGGAGAACGGCCTCCTGACATTGCCCGGCAGCTGGTTCGGTCCCGACCAGGAGGATTACATTCGCCTTGCCTTCGCCAACCTGGAAGCGGACGCGATGCCCGTCATCGCAGGGCGACTGGCACGGGCAGGCTCCTGATTCCGAAGGCCGGCGACGATCAGGCGGAACGTCCCATGCCCGGTTCGGTCGCGTTGACGAGGCAGGCCATGTTGCCGGAAGCATGGGCGTTGTCATGCATCAGCTGGTGCGCATGGCCGATCTCGTCGAAGGTGAAAGTCTGCG
>JAJEHK010000046.1 GCA_022823765.1 Alphaproteobacteria bacterium
AGTGTTGCTGCTAACACCACTATACCTCGTGGGTGCGCTCCCGATCCAGGCCGACCTTCAGAAAACCCGCCGATTCCCGGAGAAAAACACGCCGCAAGGCGCGTTTTGCAAGAGCCTCTTGCAAAATATCTCGATGTTCCACCTGCGTTGACGATACGTTCGGCCGTCATGTGGCTGGGCGCCGACGTCACGTTCGACGCCCCCGCTGCCAGGCGGTCGTTCAACTGTTGCGGAAGCACCCTGAACGGATCGCGCTTGCGACGGGTCTAGCCGCTCGCTGCTTCGATGCAGGGCCAGAAGTACGCGCGGGAAGCACCTGGCGGCGCCCACAGGGATCAGGAGCCGATGGCGTCGAGTGCGGCGTCGAGTTCGGCGATGAGATCGGCTTCGTCCTCGATGCCCACCGAGAGGCGCACCAGACTGTCGGAGATGCCGAGATCTTCGCGTACTTCTGCCGGGACCGAGGCATGGGTCATGATGGCGGGGTGCTCGATCAGGCTCTCCACACCGCCCAGGCTCTCGGCCAGGGCAAAGAGACGGCACGCCTCGAGGAACCTGCGTGTCCCGGCGAGGTCGGTGTCGAGAACGGCCGAGACCATGCCCCCGAAGGTGTTCATCTGGGTCGATGCGAGGCGGTGTTGCGGGTGAGAGGCGAGGCCTGGATAGTGGACGTGCCTGATTCGCGGGTGCCTCTCGAGGTGCCGGGCGATGGCGAGAGCGTTGGCGGCGTGACGCTCCATCCTGAGGTGCAGGGTCTTCAGCCCCCTCAGGGCAAGGAAGGCATCGAAGGGACCCTGGATGCCACCGACGGCGTTCTGCAGATAGGCGAGCCGGTTGGCGAGACCGCTGTCGTCCGCAGCCACCACGAGACCTCCGACCATGTCCGAATGGCCGTTGAGGTACTTGGTGACGGAATGGACAGCGAGATCGAATCCGTGATCGAGCGGCCGCTGGATCCACGGCGTGGCGAAGGTGTTGTCGCAAACCGCGATGCAACCGGCTTCGCGGGCAACGCGGCTGACCATGGAAAGATCGACCACGGACAACAGGGGATTGGTCGGTGTTTCCACCCAGATCATCCGGGTCTCGCGGGTCATGGCGGCGCGCAGGGCCGCCTCGTCCGTCATGTCGACAAAACTGAACGTCAGTCCGGCACTTGCCTCGCGGACGCCGGTGAAGAGCCTGCGGGTGCCGCCGTAGAGATCATCCCCCGCAACCACATGGCTTCCCGATTCCAGCAACTCCAGGATTGTCGATGTGGCAGCGAGCCCGGAGGCGAAGGCGAACCCCCGGCTGCCATTCTCGAGATCGGCGACGCAGGCCTCGAGAGCCCCGCGCGTCGGATTCTGGGACCTTGAGTATTCATATCCCTTGTGAACTCCCGGGCTCTCCTGAACGTAGGTCGACGTGGCATAGATCGGTGTCATGATGGCGCCGGTCGAAGGATCCGGCGACTGGCCGGCATGGATGGCGCGGGAAGCGAATCCGGGACGGTTGGGACGTGTCATGGGTCGAACTCATCTGTGACGTCCCTTCCTTGCAGTCTTGGCCCGGTCAGCGTCAAGCTGCAGCCCATTTCCTTTCCGGATGGTTCCGTCAGCCGGGTACTCGTGGAAGAGGGGAGAACAGTGATGGGCGACGATGATCTCAACTACATGCCTGCCTTTCGGGCGGCGCGGCGTTTTCGGGAACGGACACTGTCACCGGTGGATCTGCTGGAGGCCCTGATCGATCGGGCCGAGGCCATTTCCGACACCATCAATCCCTTCGGCGACTGCTACTTCGACGAGGCACGCCGGCAGGCGAGGGAGGCCGAGAAGGCTTTCATGGGCGGTGGCGCAGACCCCGGACCGCTCGCCGGTATCCCCCTGGCGGTCAAGGATTCCTCGCGCATCGCCGGCAGGAGATCGGCAAGGGGTTCGATGGTCTACCGGGATCACGTCGACGAGGTGACCGATCCCGACATCGAGAGGCTCCTGGAGGCCGGCGCCATTCTCTTCGCCCGCACGACGATGCCCGAGTTCGGATGGCTCTATACGACCCATTCACGCCTGTGGGGGGTCACCCACAATCCCTGGCGCCACGGCATCTCCCCTGGCGGCTCCTCCGGAGGTTCGGCCGCCGCCCTCGCCGCAGGCGCCACCACCATCGCCACCGGCGGCGACAGTACGGGCTCGATCCGGCAGCCTGCAAGCCAGTGCGGGGTCGTCGGCTGGCAAGCACCATTCGGGCGGATTCCCATGCCCGGAAGGAGCAGTTTTGCCATGTACCTGCATCATGGCCCCATGACCCGTTCGGTCAGGGACGCAGCCTGGATGGCGAATCTCATGTCGGGTCCCCATCCCCTCGATCACAACAGTCTCGCCGAAAGGGTTACGGTGCCTGATGATCCCGACAGCATCGCCGGCATGAAGATTGCCTTTTCGATCGATCTGGGCTGCTACGAGGTCACTGCCGACGTGGAGCGTCAGACGCGTCAGTCCCTGGCGGCTCTCGAGGATGCCGGAGCAGTCATCACCGAGGTGACTGTGGACTGGGCTGAAGAAGCCATTCGCCTCGGTCACGGCGGCCAGGAGTTCCTTGCGGCCGACGAATTCGCGGAGACCCTCGAGAAACATGGCGACATCGTCAGCGACTACATGTCCGAACTCGTGGCGACCACAAGGCGCTTCACGGCCGCCGACTACCGTCGTTCTCTGGACATTGCAGGTGAGGTCTGGAACGAGCACCTCGGTCCCATCTTCGAGCGTCATGACGCCTTCATCACACCCACGGTGTCCTGCCCGCACCTCCCGGCGACGGCGTGGCAGCAGGACACCATCACCGTCAATGGCAAGGATGTCACCGACACCCAGACCGCCATGACGGTGCTGTGGAACATGTTCGGCCATTCACCGGTGCTTGCGGTGCCGTCAGGGCTGACCGCTGACGGTCTTCCGACCGGTATCCAGATCGTCGGCCGGCCCTTCGCCGACAGTTCGGTGTTCCGAGTCGGCCATGTGCTGGAGGAACGCCGACCATGGCTCGACTGCCCCGAACGCCGGCCCGTGCTTGCCCTCTCGTGAAGGGGAATGTCGACTCCTGGTCACTGGATCCATCCCGGAGGCCCCTGCCGGTTTCGGCCCGGGGCCGATTGGAATGGTGGCCCGTGCGGTCTAGCATCCCGGCATGACGGTTTGCACGGAGTTTTCGCGAGAGGTTCGCGAGGAACGCTATCTTCGTATTCCGGTGTCGCGGGGACGGTGCCTCGCCGGGCGCATGTGGCTCCCTGTCGACAGCGTCCATGACCCGGTGCCGGCCATCGTTGAGGCGATTCCCTACAGGCGGCTCGATGGAACCATCGTTCAGGATGCGGTGACACATCCCTGGTGGGCGGGTCACGGATATGCCGCCATCCGTCTCGACCTCGCCGGCTCCGGCGATTCAGATGGCGTGCTCCTCGACGAGTACCTCGAATCTGAGCAGGACGATCTCTGCGAGGCCTTGGCGTGGATCGCTGCGCAGCCGTGGTGCAGTGGCCCCACCGGCATGGTGGGCATCTCCTGGGGCGGCTTCGCGGCTCTCCAGGTCGCTGCCCGTCGACCGCCGTCGCTCAAGGCGATCGTGACCTGCTGTTCCACGGACGACAGGTACCATGACGATGTTCACTACATGGGCGGTTGCCTGCTCAACGACAATATCAGTTGGGGCAGCGGCCTCTTCTCGTGCCTGTCTCGCTGGCCGGATCCTCTCATCGTGGGTGACGCGTGGCGGGAGATGTGGCGAGAACGCCTCGAGACCACGGGGTGCCCGCTCATCGACTGGTTCCGCCACCAGCGCCGCGACGCCTTCTGGAAACACGGTTCGATCGTCGAGGATCCTGCCGCCATCGAGGCCGCGGTCTTCGTCGTGGGCGGCTGGACAGACGGCTACACCAATGCGGCGCTGCGCATGATGGAACGACTCCAGGCGCCGCGGCGCGCCCTCATCGGGCCCTGGACCCACGTCTATCCCCACTTCGGATTTCCAGGTGAGCCGGTCGGTTTTCTCCAGGAGGCCTTGCGATGGTGGGACCGCTGGCTGAAAGGCATGGAGAACGGTATCGACCACGAACCGTCACTCACCGTGTGGATGCAGGAGGAGTCGATACCTCACCCGATGCACCCGGTGATCGGCGGTCACTGGATGAGTGTGGACGGATGGCCGCCGGCGACGTCGTCCCGGTCCTTCTTTCCCGGCGACGGGACGCTCGACTGCACACCAGCCCGGGAGCTTGAGTATCGCGTCGCGACACCGCTTTCCTGCGGCATGGCCGGAGGGGAGTGGTGTCCCCGGGATGGCGGTGGCCTCGGTCCGGAATTCGCATCCGACCAGGCGGTGGACGACATACTGTCGCTCGTGTTCGACAGTGCGGTCCTCTCCGAACCGCTGTCCATCCTCGGTGCTCCGGAAGTGACACTCGAACTCGCCAGCGACCGGGCCCAGGCCCAGGTGGCTGTCCGGCTCTGTGAGGTCACGCCGGAAGGCCGGTCGGCCCGGGTGAGTTTCGGTCTTCTCAATCTGGCGCACCGCCATTCCCACGAATGGCCCAGGCCCATGGTTCCCGGAGAAAGCGAGCGCGTTGTCGTGAGGCTGAACGATACGGCATGGCGCTTCCGCCCGGGCAACAGGATACGCCTCGCCATTGCGACTGGTTACTGGCCCATGGTCTGGCCATCACCGGAAACGGCGACGCTGACGCTCAACGTCGCAGGGT
>JAJEHK010000310.1 GCA_022823765.1 Alphaproteobacteria bacterium
GAAATCAAGGACAAAGTCAGAGAGTACGGCGACACCACCATTGACGGCACGCTCGAACGTGACGGGACCCTCACCGGCGACCGCCCGCTCGTCTTCGGATGCACTGCTCTGGCGCAACTGTCTCCCGTACACCATTCTCCCCTGTGGATGACGGATGGCCCGCGGTGGTGTAGGTACACATTTTCAATCATGCCACGCGACGTCACGCCCTCGAGCTTTCTCCACCGCCACTTGCTTGGCATCGAGGATCTGTCGCCGGACGACATCAACCTTCTTCTGGATTTGGCCGACTCCTACGTGGCGCTCAACCGGCGCGCCGAAAAGAAGCGCGACCTGCTGCGCGGCCGCACCCAGATCAACATGTTCTTCGAGAGTTCGACTCGTACCCGAACGTCGTTCGAACTCGCAGGCAAACGCCTCGGCGCCGATGTCATCAACATGGCTCCCTCAACCAGCGCCATCAAGAAGGGAGAAACCCTGGTCGACACGGCGGCCACACTCAACGCGATGCACCCCGACCTGCTTATCGTGCGGCATCCCGACAGCGGCGCGGTCAAGCTCCTTGCCCGTTCTGTCAGGGCCGCCGTGATCAATGCCGGTGACGGCAGCCATGAACATCCGACCCAGGCGCTGCTGGACGCGCTCACCATCCGCCGCCGTCTCGGACGCCTCAGCGGCCTGACAGTCGCCATCTGCGGAGACATCGCCCACAGCCGGGTGGCCCGCTCCAACATGCTCCTCCTCAACACCATGGGCGCAAGGGTACGTCTTGTCGCCCCTCCGACCTTGCTGCCGCCGAGGGTCGACCGCTATGGCGTCGAGGTCCATCACGACATGACGGAGGGCCTCAAGGGAGCCGATATCGTCATGATGTTGCGGCTGCAGACGGAGCGGATGCAGGGAAGCTTCGTGCCTTCCCAGCGCGAGTACTTCCAGTTCTTCGGGCTGACCTACGAGAAGATCGCCCACGCCAGGCCCGATGCCCTCATCATGCATCCGGGTCCGATGAACCGGGGTATCGAGATCGACAGCGAGGTGGCCGACGACATCAATCGCAGCGCCATCCTCGATCAGGTCGAGATGGGCGTTGCCGTACGCCAGGCCTGTCTCGAGCTTCTCACCGGCAATCTCGACCACCCGGAGCATAACCAGTGACTCCGCGCCTTGCCGATATCTCAATCAAGAAGCGCAAGGCGGAACGGACAGCCTATCTGGATTTGCGTCTGATCGATCCGGCAAGCCGGCGTGACGAGACCGGCGGGATCCTCACCGATGGCGAGACCATCGTCGATCTTGGCCCAAGGGTGACACACGAGAGCATTCCTCCGGGGACCGAGGTGATCGACGCCCAGGGACTGATCGCGGCGCCCGGCCTCGTCGATCTCAGGGCGCACCTGAGAGAACCCGGTTTCGAACACCAGGAGACAATTCACACTGCAAGCCGTTCAGCTGCGGTGGGCGGCGTCACGTCGATCGCCTGCATGCCAACCACCAGGCCAACCATCGACGATGTCTCTCTCGTTCACTTCATCGAGCGGCGGGCGCGAGAGACTTCCCTGGTAAAAGTCCATCCCGTCGCCGCCGTCACACAGGGCCGCAAGGGGACTCAGCTCACCGAACTCGGGCTGCTCGGCGAGGCCGGCGCCCTCGCCTTCTCTGACGGCCCTCGCCCCATCATGAACGCCAACGTGCTGCGACGAGCCTTGTCCTACGGCACTGTCTTCGATGCTCTGATCATGCACCACGCCGAGGATCTCGATCTCACGGGCGACGGCGTCATGAACAGCGGCGAGACGGCAACACGCCTGGGCCTGGAAGGAATGGCGCCCGAAGCCGAAACCATCATGATCGCCCGCGACATCCGCCTCGTGGAGATGACCGGAGGGCGCCTGCATTTGAGCAGTATCACGACCGCCGAGAGCGCCGATCTCGTGCGCCAGGCGAAGGCACGGGGTTTGCCGGTGAGTGCGGACACCGCTCCCCACTACCTGGTGCTTAACGAAAGTGCGGTGGGGGACTACCTCACCTTCACCAAGGTCCGGCCTCCATTGCGCAGCGAGAAAGACCGCCAGGCCCTGGTGGCGGCTCTGGCCGAGGGGGTGATCGATGCCGTCGTATCGGCCCACGAACCACGCGACCAGGACAGCAAGAGGCAACCGTTCGCCCAGGCGGCCTTCGGCATCGTCGGACTCGAAACACTGCTTCCCCTTGTTCTTGAAGTCGTGGCCTCGGGTCGGCTCGACCTGGTGGATGCACTGGCCCTTGTAACCTGCCGACCTGCCGATCTGCTCGGTCTCAAGGCCGGTCGGCTCAGCATCGGAAGCCCGGCTGACATTGTTCTCATCGATCCCTCGATGACCTGGCAGATCGACAACCAGGCGTTCCAGAGCAAATCCAAGAATTCCCCCTTCGAGGGCCGCACGGTCACCGGTGGTGCGGTCCGCACCGTGGTCAGCGGCCGCACGGTGATGGATATCGCCTCTGAGAACTGAGGGTGAGACGCCCCGGATTGCAGGACTGGACCGGGCATGATGCCGGACGCATGATAATGCCAGGGTGATCGGGGGCCTCCTTGTTCGACGAACGCATGCTCACGCTCGATGCCCTGCCCTACCTGTGGCCCTTCCTGCTGGGCGCCATAGCCGCATGGCTCATCGGTTCATTGCCTTCAGGCCTGATTGCAGCCCGGCTTGCAGGACGCCATGACCTCCGCCAGACCGGTTCAGGCAACATCGGCGCCACCAACGTTCTGAGAACTGCAGGGCGGCTGCCCGCTGCAGTCACACTGGTTCTCGACTACGCCAAGGGGCTGCTGGCTGTCGTCATCGGCCATGACGCCGGTGGTCCCGACATGGCTGTCATCGCCGCACTGTTCGTTGTGGCAGGACACATGTTCAACCCGTGGCTGAAGTTCCGTGGCGGCAAGGCGGTTGCCACGGCGCTGGGCGTCACCCTGGCACTGTCATGGCTATCGGGGCTGGCCATCCTGGTGGTGTGGCTGGCGGTGGCCGGCATGACCCGGATCTCGTCTGTCGCCGGAATGGCGAGCATCATCGCCTCTCCGATCGCCATCTGGATGGTGACGAGCGACAAGCAGTACGCCGGTGTGATGGTCCTGGTCGCCTTTCTGGTGGTCGTCCGTCACCACGGGAACATTCGCCGTCTGGTGACCGGAGAAGAGCCGCGGATTGGCCAGTAACGCGCCTCGGGGCGTTTCCCGGATCGCGCTGCCGGTACGACCCCTTGATGATCAGTCCCGCACTCAACGGGAAGCGGCGGCCTTCTTGACGGACCGTTCGACCGGTGCCACTTAGCACGTGCCGGACGGATCTTGGGGATGTCCATGCAGGTCGTTGTCGTTGAATCTCCTGCCAAGGCGAAGACCATCAGCAGGTATCTGGGCCCGGACTTCACCGTGCTGGCGAGTTACGGACACGTCAGCGATCTGCCTTCGCGCAACGGTTCCGTGCAGCCGGAGCGCGATTTCGAGATGATATTCGAGACCAACTCCAGGTCTCTCAAGGCACTCAACACCATCTCCACGGCGCTGAAGAAGTCCGATTCCCTGGTTCTCGCCACGGATCCTGACCGGGAAGGCGAGGCCATCGCCTGGCATGTGCTGAACTGGCTCAGGGACAACGGCAAGGCGGCGGATCGTCCGGTGAAACGCGTGGTGTTCAATGAGATCACCTCGGACGCCGTACGCAGCGCCATGGCTGATCCCCGCGATATCGACATGCATCTCGTCGAGGCGCAACTGGCACGGCGAGCTCTCGACTATCTGATTGGATTCACCCTGTCACCGATTCTCTGGCACAAACTGCCGGGTTGCGACTGCAAGTCGGCCGGTCGCGTGCAGTCGGTGGCCCTGCGCCTGATCTGCGAGCGCGAGGCGGAAATCGAGCGCTTCACGCCCCAGGAGTACTGGTCGGTCGACGCCGATCTGGGAACCGCTGGCGGTGCGACCCTGACCGCACGGCTCCATCAGCTCGACGGCGTTCGGCTCGAGAAGTTCACCCTGACCAACGAGGCGATGGCAACTGAAGCTGCCGCCAGCGTGCTGAGCGGCGTGTTCGCCGTCGACGCGGTGGAGCGCAAGAAGGCGAAACGCAACCCTCCGCCACCCTTCACCACCTCCACCTTGCAGCAGGATGCCTCACGCAAGTTCGGTTTCAGTGTCCAGGACACCATGCGCCACGCCCAACGCCTCTATGAAGGACGCGACATCGGCGGGGAGACCACCGGCCTCATCACCTACATGCGCACTGACAGCGTCGTCATGTCCCAGGCAGCGATCCGCGACGCGCGGCGTCTTGTCGCCGACACGTTCGGCGACGCCTATCTGCCGGACAGGCAACGGTCCTTCACCACCCGGACGCGCAACGCCCAGGAAGCGCACGAGGCCATCAGGCCAACGGATTTCAGCCGCACGCCAGAGGAGATGGCGCGGTATCTCGAGGACAGGGAAGCACGGCTCTACTCGCTCATCTGGAAGCGGGCTCTCGCCAGCCAGATGGCCGAGGTGCGTTTCGACCAGACCACTGTCGACATCAGGTCACCGGCCAGTGGTCATTCGGGCCGCGAGGTCGGGCTGCGCGCCAACGGCTCGGTGATGGTTTTTGACGGCTTCACCAGACTGTACCGGGAATCGACAGATGCGAAGGACAGGGATTCAGACGACAGGAAACTGCCGGATCTAGCGACGGGCGACCGACTCGAGGTCGGCGAGGTCAGGCCGCAACAGCACTTCACGGAACCGCCACCGCGACTCACCGAGGCTACTCTCGTCAAGCGACTTGAGGAACTCGGCATCGGCCGGCCTTCGACCTATGCCCCCATCATCGGGGTTCTCAAGGACAAGGAGTACGTCACCCTGGAACGCAGGCAATTCCGGCCGGCCGACCGCGGACGACTGCTCATCGCCTTCCTCGAAACATTCTTCGGAACCTACGTGCAGTACACCTTCACGGCAGACATGGAGCAGGATCTCGACCGGATCTCCAACGGGAACGCAAACTGGAAGGCCGTACTGCGTGATTTCTGGGACGCCTTTGAAAGAGTGACTCGAGACACCCGCAACCTCGAACTGCGGAACATCGTCGAGAGCATCGAACGGGTTCTGGAACATGACATCTATCCAGACCAGGGCAACGGCAACCCGCGCGCCTGTCCATCATGCAAGGAAGGCACGCTCAGTCTGAAACTGGGCAAGTTCGGCGCCTTCATCGGTTGTTCGGCATATCCGGACTGCCGCTACACCAAGAATCCCTTCGACAGGAACGGCAATGGCACGACGGAGGACAACGAACCACGCGTTCTGGGCGAGGAGCCGGAAACAGGCCTTCCCGTCACGCTGCGCCATGGCAAGTTCGGGCCATACGTCCGCAAGGGCGAGGCCGGATCCGGTTCGGCGACAGTTTCGGTCCCCGCTTCCATGTCCCCTTCCTCGATTTCGCTCGAAACAGCCCTGGCGCTTCTCGCGCTTCCCAGGGAAGTCGGCGAACACCCTGAAACGAAATCCGTCATCACGGCCGGTATCGGGCGATACGGTCCTTACCTCAAACACGGCTCACGCTACCTCAACCTCAACGAGGATGATGTGCTCACGATTGGTCTGAACAGGGCCGTGGCCTTGATTGCCGAAAGCGGTGGCGCCCGAAAGGGCAGCCAGGCTCTGAAGGCACTCGGCGAACATCCGGACGATCAGGCACCTGTCGAGGTGATGAAGGGACGCTACGGCCCCTATGTCAGGCACAACCGGACCAATGCCTCGCTTCCCGCAGGAGTCGATCCCGGCGATGTCACACTCGAGATGGCGCTCGATCTTCTCGCACGCAAGAAAACCTCGCCCAAGAATCGGCGAAAGCCGCCAAGAAAGGCCAGGAAATCCGGTCGCGCCGCCTGAGAACGGGCCGCCGGCGCGGTGACCAAGACCGGCGTGACATTGTTGTCGAAGTCATCGACCTCGACGAAGAGGGTCACCCGCTAGCACGTCCCCTGACGTGGACCGGTGGCGGTCAGCCGCCACTCATCGTGCTCGATGCCACCGGTGGCCGGCGGTCCCCGGCGGCAGGGCCGGGAGACATCGCCCTGGTCTCGATCCGGCACGGGACGACCGATGGTCGACGCCATGGGCGGATACGCCGCATCCTTCCCCCGACTCCGGCCAGAGTGGCCGGCGTCTATCAGCACATCGGTCGCAACCGATTCATCGCCAGCACCAGCCGTCGTGGAGATCGCGCTTTTTCGGTTGCAGCATGCGATGTCGACACCGTGAGCCATGACGACCTGGTCCTGGCGGAACCCATCGACGAAGGCCGGCCTGGCCCGCCCCGTGTTCGTATCACCAAGTCATTCGGCAGCTGGAAGAATGCGGGTGCCATCAGCCTCGCCGCCATCGCGATTCACGAAATCCCTCTCGAGTTTCCCGACGATGTCCTCTCCGAAGCCGGGGCCGCAACCGCTGCAGGCGACGCAGAAGACCGCAGCGATCTTGGCGCCATTCCTCTCATCACCATCGACGATGACGATGCCCGGGATCACGACGATGCCGTCTTTGCAGAACCGGACGGCGATGGCTGGCATGTCATCGTCGCCATCGCCGATGTCGCGCACCATGTCCGGCCATATGGCGCCATCGACCGGGAAGCCTTCCTGAGGGGCAACTCCGTCTACTTTCCCGACCGGGTGGTGCCCATGCTGCCGGAGGCGCTTTCCAATGACCTGTGTTCCCTCAAACCCGGAGTGCCGAGACCCTGCGTGGCCGCTCACCTCTGGATCACGGGCAGGGGAAGGCTGCATCGCTGGCTCTTCGAGCGGGCAGTGATGTGCTCAAGGGCGCGCCTCACCTACACAGAGGTCGAGGAACACCGCAACGGACGCCCGTCACCCACAACCTCCGGCTTGCCTGATCGGCTCATTGGCCATCTATACGGCGCTTTCCAGGTTCTCTTCGAAGCAAGGCGGCAACGCGGCGCCTTCGAGATCGAGCGGGGAGAACGCAGGGTCAGTTTCGACGACCAGGGTCACATCAGCGACATCGTTCTCAGAAATCGCCTCGACAGCCATCGTCTCATCGAAGAACTGATGATCGTGGCCAACGTAGCGGCAGCGCGGGAACTTGCTTCCCGAGGCAAGGACTGCCTCTTCCGCGTCCATGACCGGCCCAGTGACGAAAAACTCGAAACCCTGCGCACATTCCTCTCAACCCGCGGCCATGGTCCCCTGAAGGCCCGCCGCCCCTCTCCTGGCGATCTTGCCCGTGTTCTCGAACGCGCCGCCAGCAACGATGAACGCCAGACCGTCGAGGACATCGTACTGCGCTGTCAGGCCCTGGCGGCATACAGCCCGCGCAACATCGGCCACTTTGGCCTTGCACTCGACCAGTACTGCCATTTCACCTCACCGATAAGGCGCTATGCCGACCTCCTGATCCACCGTGCCCTCCTCGGCGAAACGGTCCCCAATGACCTTGACCGCGTGGGCCGCCATCTCGGCGCCATGGAACGCAGGGCAGTCAGCGCCGAAAGGCATGCAGGTGATCACTACGTCGCCCGGTGGCTGGCGAGCCGTGATCATGCCGTCATGAAGGGCTGCATATCAGGCCTTGGCCGATTCGGAATCATCGTCAGGGCCGGACCCATCGACGCCGAAGGGCTGGTGCCCGCCCGCTTCCTGCCGGGCGGTCCCTTCCGATACCAGGAATCACATCAGACACTGCGCGGCAAAGGAGCGCGCTACACTCTGGGCCAGAATGTTCATGTAAGACTTGCAGAATGCGATGCAAACAACGCTTCCCTGCTCTACGCACTCGTTGTGCCTTGATCGCAGGAAGGAATTTTCTTTTATAATAGTTAATTAATTGTCGTTGTTATTTCATGTTACACTTCGTTGTTTGACGAGTCGCCTCCGGCGATGCATCATGACATGTAGTGGACGGGAGGATGCCATGGCGCTGGCCAGGGAGATTCGCAGTGATGATCGTGGTGTTCATGGTCGTCCCACGATCGTCCAGAGACGCTGGTTGATGAAGGGACTCGATCAGCCGGGCGGCAAGTTGCCATTGTTCGACGAGGTCGGCCGGGAAGTCGATCCCCGCACCATACGAAGCTGCATACGCCAGGGATGGGCCGAACCCTGGATTACCAATCCCATCAAGCCTGACTGGCTGGTCTGCCGACTGACCGAAGCTGGCCGCAACCTTCTCGTCCGACACGTCCCTGCCTGATTTGTCTTCAATGGACTGGGGGTCTCCTCCCGCGCGTCCTGCAAGACCGCGCGATGCGGCCAGTGTCGTCCTGCTGCGCAATGCCGGTGATACGGTCGAGGTGCTGATGGGTCGGCGCCGCAAGCGCGCGCGGTTCCTTCCCGATATCTATGTGTTCCCGGGCGGCCGCGTCGATACCGCGGACAGGAATGTTCCGAACGGCCTGTTTAGCCTGTCGGCGGAAACCGAACTGGACCTGAGGCGTGACACCCCGAATACCTCCCCATTGGCCCTCGCATTGGCTGCCATTCGTGAGACCCATGAGGAAACAGGATACCTCCTGGGAAGGACCGCAAGCGGGGGCGTACTCAGCCCTCTGCCGTCAACGCCCTTCTGGAGCGCCTGCCAGGAGGCGGGCATGGTGCCGGACGTGGCCGCTCTCGACTACATCATGCGGGCTCTCACCCCCACCTTGTCGCCCCGGCGTTTCAACACGCGTTTCTTTCTCGCCGACGGCGCGGGTTGCAGGGGAGAGTTGCTCGTCGACGGGGAACTCGAGGATCTTCATTGGTTGCCTCTCGATGAGGCCTTTGACCTCCCGATCATCGACGTCACGGAACTCGCCCTGACGGCGGCGCGACAGCGCTGGCAGGGTCGAGCGCTCGGAAAACGACCTTCCACCATTCCCTTCGTGCACTATGTCCGTGACAGACAGCGGATCGACCACGTCTGAGATCCTGCTGTCACCTGGTGACAGACGACGGTGCCTGATCCTGCTGATCGCGGCGCTGTCGGTCGTCAGCATGACGAGTTCGCTGGTGTGGCCCATTCTCGCCGAATCCCTGAGCAACAGGGGATACAGCGAGACCGAGATCAGCATCAGTGCGGCGGTGCAGTTCGCCGGCATCGTCATCGTGTCCCTTGTCGCCACCCGTTTCATTCCGGTGCTGGGAATCCTGGGATCGCTCGGCGTCGGCCTCGTGCTTGTCGCCATCGCACTCATCGGCTTGCCTATCTGGCGCGACTATACGGCCTGGTGCGTGCTCCGATTCCTGCTCGGCGTCGGCAACGCACTGCTTTTCACCGCAGGCGACACCTGGATCAACCAGATTCTCGATGATCGCGTACGCGGACGATGGATGGGCGTCTATACCACCGTCGGCATGGCCGGCTGGGCCGTCGGTCCCCTGGTCGGCGCCAACCTGGACCCGGAAACCGCCTGGCCTTTCATGATCGGATTGTCGTCGGTCCTCATCACCTCCGTACTGCTTCTGCCAACCCGCCGGATCACGTACACCTTTCCTGTCGAGGATCGTGCCCATTCCGGAATCGGCCGTCTCATGATCGTCTTCCTGGCGGCGCCGACCGTGCTGTTGTCATCGGCCATGTTCGGCATTCTCGAGGGAGGACTGCAGTCCTTCGCCCACCTCTACACCATGGATGTGCTCGGAGACGAGTTCCGCCAGACGGGATACGGTGTCATTTGGGTGGGATCGGTGGGCGCCATCTTCTTCCAGTACCCGGTCGGCTGGCTGGCGGACCGCGTGCACAGGGGCTGGCTTCTGGTCGCCTGCGTCTTCGTCATTGCGGCCTGTCTGACGCCCCTGCCCTGGCTGCTCCATGGTGGCACCGCGCCCTGGTGGACCGGACCAGGCCTTCTCCTGTGGTCGATCATCGTCCTCTGGGGTGGCGCCATGGGCGCCGTCTTCACCGTCGGTCTCACTTTGCTCGGACAGCGCTTCCGCTCTGTCGACCTCGTTGCCGCCAATGCCGTTTTCTCGCTTCTCTTCGGGCTCGGTGGCATGGTCGGACCGCTGATGGTTGGCATGTCAATGGAGGAGTTCGGGCCCCACGCGTTTGTCGGATCCCTCATCATCGCCGTCGTCGCATATGGCTGCTTCGCCGCCGCCCGCCAGTTCGTCCGCCGCTAGTCATACCCGTGCCCCACAAGCGAGGCTGATCATGTGATTTCGGCGGCGTTAAGGCGCCGGCCGTGGATGTTCAACACGGGCGACCGGCTGACCCCACGACCGAAGCGAAGCAAGCGCCCGGTCTGTCATTTTTCCGTGACAAGCTCGTGTGTGTGTTCGCATCTTGTCAGCAAGGATGACAGGAGGGGCGCATGAACGACGCTGAGCAGGTGCTACTGCACGGTTACCCGATGCAGGAAGTCCCGTTCTCACGCGAGGAGTTTCGAGGGCGGCTTGAGCGCATCCGCAAGGTGATGGCGCGGGAGTCCGTCGACATGCTCTACCTGACTTCGCCTGAAGCCATCTGCTACGTCAGCGGCTATGGGTCAGCCTGGTACCAGGCCGAGGGTTACCTGCCCTGGAGCGGCGTGGCGGTCCATGTCGACCACGACGACTTCATTTTCTTCGAGGCGGGTGGCCATATCGCCCTCGTACGCTGCTACACGGTTGCCGACGATGTCCGTCTCTATGGTGGTCCGCAGGATGCTGACACTGCCTTTGCCTTTGTCGCCGGCGAGCTGGCGTCATCGGGCTGGACCGGCGGCACCGTGGGCCTCGAAATGGGGAGTTATCGGCCCAATCGGCGGGTGAGCGAGCGCTGTCAGGCGGCGCTGGAAGCCAAGGGCTGCACCGTGGTTGACGGCACCGAGATTGTCCGCGAGGTGCGGGGATACAAGTCGCCCGCCGAAATGGCTTGCGTCGAGAAGGCCGCCCGAATCGCCGACATCGGTCTCGAGGCCGCTCGCGAGACGTTGCGCGAGGGGATCACCGAGCTCGAGCTCTGGGGTGAGGTCACGGCCGCCATGACCCGGGCCGGCGGCGAGAACCAGGCGATTCCAATGCTGGTGACCTCGGGCGTGAAAGCCGTCACCGGACACGGCCTGGCCTCGCGCAAGCAGATTGCCGCGGGCGAAGTCGTCTTCCTTGATGTGTGCGGCGTCTTCAACCGCTACCACGTCGACCAGGCGCGCAGCTTCTCCATCGGCGAACCGCATTCCGACGCACTGGAGAGGATCAACCTCTCGGCCGGGGTCTACAAGGCTATCGAGGAGATCCTCAGGCCGAATCTGCCGGTCCGCGAACTCAACGACACCATCGTCCGTTACTACAAGGAGGTCGGGATCTACGAGAACCGCGGCTGGATCGGCGGCTACGAGCTCGGCATCGCCTTCCCGCCCGACTGGGTCGGCGATTTCCACTACGATGCCGACACGCTCCACGACGACGATCAGGTCTTCGCACCCGGCCGCGTGGTCAACCACGAGAGCCAGTTCTACCTGCCACATCTCGAAGGTTATTCGATCCTGATCGACACGATGGCCTTCACCGAGACCCAGGCCCGCTGGCTTGGCCGCGTCCAGCACGAACTGATCGTAGCGTAGGGCGGGTTACTCGCGCACCGCAGCGAACCGGTCGTTGACGACGGCAAGCACCGAAATCAGAGGAACGTGAAAGTCAATCCTGGAGAGCCAAGTCATATGCGATCGTGATTCAATGTCTTGACCAACTTTTTGACGAAAGGTCAAAAAATTGTGATGATGCCTGGCATCCACGTCAGAAGCAGGGAGGCTTCCATGACAGAGATGCACTTTTCACGCCGGCACCTGATGCAGGCATCGGCGACCTCCGTCGCTGCCGCCGGGTTTGCCAGTTTCCTGATGGACCCCACGAGCACCTGGGCCCAGTCCGAGAGACCGCTACGGATTCGCAGCAATCGTGCGATCCTTTCGACCGATCCTGGTTACATGATCGGTGGCTTCGAGATGGTTCTGCAGTTCACCTGCCTGGCGCGCCTGGCGGACTACACCGGCGGTGACAGCTGGGGCTGGAGACCAAGCCAGTTCGTGAATTCAATCGAACAGGTCGATGCCCAGACCATCAGCTTCGAGCTCAAGCCGGGAATCATGTGGTACGATGGCACGACGCATGAGGTCATCGGTGAACTCGATGCGGAGGATGTCAAGTATTCGCTCGAGCGCATGCGCGTTTCGGAGTGGAAGGACAAGGCGGTCACGCTCGACCACGTCGAAGTGACCGGCAGTCACACCGGCATCATCCATCTCAATCAGCCGTTCGCTCCGATCTGGTACACTTGGTTCTGTGACGGCACAGGCTCGATCGTGTCGAAGAAAGCGGTCGAGGCGGTCGGTGGCACGTACGACGGCATGTTCAACTTCTACTGCGGTCCCTATCGTGTTGCCGAGTGGGTTCAGAAACAGAGCTATACGCTGGAACCGAACCCGAACTGGAGTGGGCGGCCGGCCGCCATCACCAACGTCAAGTTCTTCATCATCGATGAGGAGAAGACAGCCGAGATCGCCTTCGAGGCCGGCGAGATCGACATCACCGAAATTGCCATCGATGCGATCCCGAGGCTCCAGGAGGACCCGCCGGAAGGCGCCATAGTCAAGGTCTATTCGGGTACCGCATGGTACTGGATGGGCATGAATACCGATCATCCCAATCTGCAGGACATCCGGGTTCGAAAGGCCATCCAGCATGCGGTCGATGTTGATTCGGTCATCGAGGGCGCCTGGGCCGGTGTGCCGACGCGCGCCTACGGCATCGTGCCTCCGGGGTTGATCGGGTACCGCGCCGAGGGCAAGTACGAGACACCCGATCCGGATGCGGCACGCGCGCTGATTGCCGAAGCCGGTGCCGAAGGCCGGAAGCTGACCCTGAAGACGATCAACAGCGCCGACCGCATTGCGGCCGCCCAGATCATCCAGGCCAACCTCGCCGATGTCGGCCTGGAACTCGAAGTCGTTCCCATGGACGCAGGTCCGTTCTGGAATCTTGGACTGGAGACCGAGGGCGACGAGTGGAAGGACCTGGAATTGTGGATCATAGAATACGGTGACTCGCCTGATCCCAGTCAGATGGTCCAGTGGTACATCTCAGATCAGGTCGGCATCTGGAACTGGGAGCGTTGGTCCGATCCCCGGTTCGACGAATTGTACGCGGCCGGCCTGGGCGAGACCGACGAGGTCAAGCGTCACGACATTTACGTCAGGATGCAGGAGATCATGGAGGACACCGGCGCATACGTCTGGCTCATTTTCCCGCCACAGGGCGTGATGTATCACGAGGATCTGGAACCCGCGATACAACCCAACGGCGCTCTGTGGTACGTGGCGGACTTCGAGTGGAAGGAAGACGCCACCTGAACTGTTCTGGATCTTCCAAAGCCCCCGGCATCCAGATGTCGGGGGCTTGCATTTGGAAATCAGATATTCAATCTAATAATAGAGGCTCTTGCAAAACGCGCCTTGCGGCGTGTTTTTCTCCGGGAATCGGCGGGTTTTCTGAAGGTCGGCCTGGATCGGGAGCGCACCCACGAGGTATAGTGGTGTTAGCAGCAACACT
>JAJEHK010000007.1 GCA_022823765.1 Alphaproteobacteria bacterium
CACGCGGGGTTGGACAGGAGAATGTCCCTACGGTACAGTCTGTGATCATGGGGAGCGCCGCCGTTTCTGTTGTTGTTGGGCAATAACAACATGTTACAGCGCGTTCCCCATACCTTCAATAGATAGTATGCACGATCCGGGTTAACATCGTTATGTCTATAATTGTGTCTGAAATCCCCGGCCATCCTGCGAGGGGAGGACAATTGGTCCCATGGTGACTCTTGAAACAGCGGTTGGAGCGGGCCAGGACGCATCCGCGCTGAGTCTGCCGGAAGAGTTGCTGCTGGCGCTGCTGGACGAAGAGAGGGGTTATTTTCGACAGGTACCCGGCTGGAACCTGAACTGCGCAATGGTCGGCGCCGCGCTGGGTGAACTGTCGCTGCTCGGCCGCATCGACACTGACCTGGAGTCGCTGACGCTGTTGGATGCGACCAGCACCGGTCATCCGCTGCTCGACCCGATTTTGCGGGAGATCGCGACCGAAACGGAATCACATCATGCCCGCTACTGGATTGAGCGGCTTGCACCACAGTCCGAGTCGATGATCTCCCAAGCGCTGGACGGTCTCGTTCAGCAACAGATTCTCAACATCCACTCGGGCGGTTTCTATACCTTCGCCAGGGGCCAGCGGCCGGGCGACACACCGCCGGGAGAAGACCACGTGGCGGGCGAGTTCGTAACCGCGCAACTGGCCAGGATCATCTTCACGGACGAGATTCCGGGTCCGCGCGACGTGATTATCACCGGCCTCGTCAATGCCTGCCACGTATTCCATCTGATGTATCAGATCGACGAGGAGGTGGAAGAACGGATTCAGTTCGTCAGCCAGATGGACCTGATTGGCCAGGCGATTGCAGCAGCGGTGAGCCAGAGCATCATCGCGCCCTCGCTTCGCCGGCCCTCGCTGACCAAGCCGATTCCAACCGTGTCTCTGCGTAATCTGGTGTTCAATCGCGAGTTGCGAGAGGGCAGGCTGCCGGCAGGGTTCGCCTATCTGGCCGACAAGTACGGTCCGGTCTTCGAGATTCGGCTCCCGTTCCGCCAGAACGTGATTTTCCTGGCGGGCTCGAAAACGAATGAATGGGCCCATCGCATGGGGCGGTTGTTCCTGCGGTCGAAGGAGTACTTCGAAGGCGTCGACAAGGCGTACGGTGTATCGCGCTCGATGCACTCGATTGACGGTGCAGATCACTTTCGCTTTCGCAAGTCCCTGCATACCGCCTACTCTCGCAGGACTTTGACCAAGCGTCTGGACGAGGTCTATGACCTGGCCCGCGAGCACATGGCGAGTTGGGATGTCGGATCCACGATGCCGGCGCAGGTGATGCTGCGGCCATTTGTGAACGCCCAGACATCGCCGCTCCTGGCCAACATTGACACCCAGGCCGAGATTGTCGACGCGCTCGAATACAAGGTACGGGTACTCAATGTAGGCATCGTCAAGATGCTGCCGCGTTTCATGCTCAAGACCCCGTCGATGCGTCGCCGGGCGAAGTCCATGCAGAAGATCGTGGACCGTATGCAAAGGACGCATACGGCCGCGCAGCGGGTCGGGAAGCATGAGGACGTAGTGGACGCATATCTGGCCCTGCATTCGTCTGATCCCCAATTCCTGCCTGAATCGGACCTGTCGCTGCCGCTGGGGGCCATCCTGATGACCGCCATGTACATGGGCGATCAGCTTGGCTTCGCCCTTTACTGGTTGCTGCAGAATCCCGATTTGTACGAGCGAGTTACGGCTGAAGCGGACGCGTTGTGGGTCGAGGGCGATCCTGACGAGGATGACTTCACTCCAGACCGGATCGACGTGACCCACCGGGTGTTGATGGAAGTTCTGCGGATGTCGCCGATCGTGCCCATGTCGATGCGCACGGTAATGAACACCTGCGTGGTAGAGGGTTACGAATTGCCGGTCGGGGCGCAGCTCGTGATTGCGCAGACCGCCTCGCACTACTCGGAAGAGGCGTTTCCCGATCCGTGGAAATTCGACATTGACCGCTACCTGCCCCCGCGAAACGAACACATGGGCAGGGGCTACGCGCCCTACGGGCTGGGCACACACTCATGTCTCGGGAGCCGCTGGGCCGACCTGCACATCGTGATCAACCTGCTGATGCTCACGCATTACTTCAAGATCGAGCTGGCCCGCCCCTACAAGCGGTTGCCGATGGATCCGCTGCCCTCGCAGTCGCCCAGCAACAGGCTTAAGTTCAGGCTCACCGAGCAGCGCCACGAAATCCGCGTTTGAGTTGGCCACGCCGGGTCTGGTCCAAGATTCGGGAATTGAGCCTTTCGCAATGACAGAATCCGGCAGCGGACGATCCCGCACCGTGAAGGTGATCACGGGAGCGAGCGGGCAGATCGGCGGAGTTCTCGCACGAGCCCTGGCAGACCGGTACGGGCCCGGTCAGATCCGAGCGATCTACCGGGAGCGTCGAGGTACGGCGGCAGACCTCGATATCGCATGGATCAAGGGCGATATCATGAACAGGGAATCGCTGATCGCCGCCTTCAGGGGCGCGGAGACCGTGTTTCATCTGGCCGCGCTGGTCTCGATCGATGCCGTCAGGGCTGAGGAGTTCCGTCTCACGAATGTCGTGGGTACGCGCAACGTCGTGGAAGCGGCCCTTGCATGCGGAGTACGACGCCTGGTTCACGTTTCCTCGATCCACGCCTACGACCAACACCCGTCGGACGAAGTTCTCGATGAGAGCCGCGGTCCAGCGGATGGTCCGCGCCACGATCCTTACGACCGTTCGAAAGCCGCCGGCGAAGTGGAGGTCCGTCGCGGTATCGATCGGGGCCTCGATGCCGTGATCCTCAATCCAACCAGCGTGATCGGTCCCTGGGACGCCGGGCCGTCCCCCATGGGGCAGGTCTTTCTCGACCTCTACCGCAGGCGAATTCCCGCGCTGATCGCGAGTGGTTACGACTGGGTCGACGTGCGTGATGTCGTGTCTGCCGCGATGTCCGCCGAGACACAGGCGAGATGTGGCGAGAACTACCTTGTCTCAGGTCACTGGCACACTGTGCGCGAACTGGCCCGGCTCTCCCAGCAGGCGACCGGTGTGGCCTCACCCCGTCTCCAGTTCCCGGTGTCTATCGCCCGGTTGTGGGCACCCTGCCAGGTTCTTCTGGATCGATCCCGCGGTCGCCGGCCGCTTTACACGCCGGCGGCCGTTCGCGTCATGGCCCAGGGCAATCGGAGGATATCCAGCGCCAAGGCACGGGCGGAACTCGGGTTCCACCCGCGCTCTCTCGCAGAATCGGTCAACGACACGTATCGCTGGTTCGACGAGCACGGCATGCTGGGAGAAGCGACATGAGATGACCGAGGAACGACTGCACGGGATGCTGGTATGGGCTGTCCTCGTGATGGCGGTCCTGACGTTCCCGTACCTGCTCCGCAAGACCGCGCCCTACGGGCGCCACTACGCGGGCGCGGGCTGGGGACCCCACATTTCCACCAGACTCGCCTGGATCATCATGGAAGTGCCGGCGCCCCTGCTCTTCCTCGTGGTGTTTCTTGACGGCAAGCACGCGTTCCAGATCGTGCCGTTGCTGTTTCTGGTCATGTGGCAGGGCCACTATCTGAACCGTACGTTCGTCTATCCGTTTCGCGTCCGGGCGCGCGGCCGGAAAACGCCCTTGCTGCTGGTTGCGTCGGGTTTCTTCTTCAATGCAATCAACGCGTACATCAACGCTCGCTTCATCTCGGAATTCGGCGAGTACGCCACTGATTGGCTCGCCGACCCCCGCTTCCTGATCGGCGTCGGGATTTTCCTCGCCGGGCTCGCGCTCAATCTCCACTCCGACAACACCCTCATGCGCCTTCGCCGGCCCGGCGAGACCGGGTATGCGATACCGCAAGGTGGCGGGTTCCGGTTCGTCTCGTGCCCGAACTACCTCGGGGAAATCCTCGAATGGCTGGGCTGGGCGATTGCAACCTGGTCGTCGTGCGGCCTTGCGTTCATGCTGTTCACCGCCGCCAATCTCGCTCCGAGAGCGCGGAGCAACCATCAGTGGTATCAGGACATGTTCAGCGACTATCCGGCGCACCGCCGGGCCCTGATACCAGGCATCTATTGACTCTTGCACGACCCCGCATGCGTACCGGCAGTACCGCCTCGTATCGCCCCGGATGAACACCTTCGGAGGGCATGATGTCGGCCGTTCCCGACACCGACCTCGCCGGGACGCGCAGGTTCCACGAGGCGCGCCCTGGGACGTTCAGGAGACGGATGGAAGGAACGAGCCTTCGTCGCGCAGCGAGCAGTGGTTCCCGTCCGGGTCGACGAAGTCGCCAACGGTTCCCCAGGTCTCCCGCCTGATGGCAACGCTCACTCCGTGCGCCTCCAGACGTCTGGCCTCAGAGTCGACATCGGACACGTTGAATCTCAGCTTGACCGGGCATTGCCCGATGGATCGTCCGCCCGGCATCGCCGTGCCACCGGTTTCGATCATCAGGTAGCTCCCGTCCATGTCCAGGCAGGTGAGTGTGGAGTGCTCGTCATCGAGCGAGAACAGTTCCGGCAGTTCCAGGATCCGACGATAGAAGTCGACACACGCTTCGTACCGTTCGGTGAACACGATGACGCCGCTTCGCTTCAGATCCTTCATGGATTGCGCCTTTCGTCGTCTATCTTCCAGCCGCTTCTGATCTGTCTGGAAGCAGGCGGCATCGTGCCCGTGGCCAACGCAGGCCGACACTCGCCTGTCAGCGACACAGGCCTCCTGCACCGCTGCGGTCCATACCTGGCGTTCTGCCAGCAGGCCTGGAACAGGAGTAACTGGGCGGACCTGATCAAGCGGCGCTGCTGGCGGGTTGTGGCTGGCGCGCGTTGCGGAATGCGGCGAGGGCCTCGGCCTCCTGTACGCGGGCCCGGGCGATGGCTGCTTCCTTGACATGGCCGAAGCCGCGAATTCCGGAGGGGGCGTTGGCAAGGTCCACGGCGGCGGCATGGTTTGCGGGCGTCAATGCGATGGCAACCTCGTTCATCCTCTCGAAGTAGTCGGCAATCAGCCGGCGTTCCTCGCGCCGGTCCCGCTGCCAGCCAAAGGGATCGAGAACCGTGCCACGCAGCCGCCGCATGGCCGCAAGACAGCGAAACACCACGAGGATCCAGCTGCCGAAGGTTCGTTTTGCCCGGTGGCCGGAGGCCGGATCGCGATGCGAGATCAGCGGCGGCGCCAGGTGGAACTGCAACCCCGGTTTGCCCTCGAAGGTTTCCTGCAGCCTTTTCCGGAAGTTGCCGTCGGTATAGAGCCGCGCCACCTCGTACTCGTCCTTGTAGGACATCAGCCTGAAGGCCTCGCGGGCGACGGCAACGGCAAGCCCGTTGCAGTCCGGCGTCAGTCTGCGCTCGGCATCCGAGATCAGGTGGACAAGATCCAGGTAGCGCTCGGCCCAGGCACGGTCCTGCCAGGATGCGAGGAAGGCGGCGTGGCGTTCCACGAGCGTCCCCTCATCACGGGAGTCCGGTGCATCCCCGGTTGATACCAGGCTGCAGACCGCCGCCATGTCGTGGGCCGCGTGCCGCCCCAGGAGCACGGCCTGCCTGTTCATCTCGACGGCGACGCCGTTGAGTTCGATGGCCCTGTCGATGGCATGGTCCGGGAGCGGCAGAAGGCCCTTTTGCAGGGCATAGCCGAGCATGAAGAGATTGGCGGCGATGCCGTCACCGAGGAGGCGGCTGGCGAGACGTGTGGCATCGACAACGTGGATCGCCGCGCTGCCAACCGCATCCTCAAGGGCCTTCTCGAGGGCGGGAAGCGGATACTCGAGATCGGGGTCGAGGGCAAAGGCGCCGGTCATCGTCTTCTCGGTGTTGACGACGGCCGTGGTCGTGCCGGGCGCCAGCTTGCGAAGAGTGTCCGGAGCCGCCGCCGTGACCATGTCGCAGGCCAGCAGCAGGCGGGTGCCGCCGTCGGTGATGCGCGGTGCGTGGAGTTCGCCGGGGGTGTCGGCGATGCGGACGTGACTGACCACCGCACCCCCTTTCTGGGCCATGCCGATCATGTCGAGCACCGTGACTCCCTTGCCTGCGACATGTGCCGCCATGCCAAGAAGCGCGCCGATCGTGACCACTCCGGTACCGCCAATGCCCGCCACCACAATGTCCCACGGCCGGTCGAGAGGTGCCATGGCCGGTTGCGGCAGGTGTGCTGACTCCAGCGAATGAAGCGCACGGCTCTTGCTGCGGCGCGGCCGGACATCGCTGACGGTCACGAGAGCGGGACAGAATCCCTTGATGCAGGACATGTCCATGTTGCAGGAGGACTGATCGATTTGCCGCTTGCGACCGGAGGGAGTCTCAACCGGAACGATCGCCACGCAGTTCGACTGCAGACCGCAGTCGCCGCATCCCTCGCACACCTCCTCGTTGATGATGACCCGATGTGCGGGAACCGGCAGGGTGCCGCGCTTGCGTCGCCGCCGCTTCTCTGCGGCACACACCTGGTCGTAGATGAGCACGGTAAGACCGGGAACCTTCGCCAGGTCGCGCTGGACCAGTTCCAGCTCGTCCCGGTGATGCACCGTGCAGCCCCGTGGCCAGTGCATCGTCGCCGGATACTTCGCCGGATCCTCGGCGACGACACGGATCTCCCGTACCCCTTCCGACGCCACCTGGCGGGCGATCCGCGGTGGGCTGACATCAATGTCGGCGCTCTGCCCGCCTGTCATCGCAACAGCATCATTGCACAGGATCTTGTAGGTGATGTTGATGTTTGCCGCCGCTGAGGCGCGGATCGCCAGCAGGCCCGAGTGGCTGTAGGTGCCGTCGCCCAGATTGACAAAGACATGGTCCGTGTCGACGAACGGAGCCTGACCGATCCA
>JAJEHK010000327.1 GCA_022823765.1 Alphaproteobacteria bacterium
TGACCTGTGGCTTGACGGCAAGGACGACCACCGCAGGACTCAGACCCGGCGGCACCCTTTCTGCAACCTCGACGCAGTGGCGACGCTGCGCCTCGCCTGCCGCCACCGGGTCGGGCTCGACCACAATGATGGTATCCGGAGCCATTCCCCGACTCACCCAGCCCGACAGCATGGCGCTGCCCATCCTGCCGCATCCAAGCAGCAGGACCGGCGCCGGCAACGCCACCGCTCAGGCCTCACCGACGGGATCGATGATCGCCGCCTGTACCGCCTCCTCGGCGGACTTGCCCTGCCAGATCACGTACTGGAAGGCGGGATAGAACCGTTCACATTCCGAAATGGTGATGTCGATCACGTCGCCCAGGAGCTCCTCGGTGGGATACCCCTGTCCGTTGAGCAGAATGGCCTGGCGGAATGTCGGCACGTTCTCATCGGCGAACACGTCGAAATGACCGACCCAAAGGCGTTCGTTCACGAAGGCGAGGAGGGAATGAACTGACTTGATGCTGGCTTCGGGAACCTGCATGTCGAGCGCACATGACATCATGATGCAGGCCAGTTCCTCCTCCCAGCCGAACCAGATGCGGTAGACACACCAACGGCCGGCAATCTCGACCGCCAGTTCGTTGTCGTTGACCCGCTCGTGCGTCCAGCCGTGGTAGGCGATGAACCGTTCGACCGGATCGAGTGCATGCTGATCCGGCTTTTCGAGGTGTTCCTGGAGACTGGTCACATGAAGGCCCTACCAGAACGAAAGTTCAGGAGATGATGGAATCGACGATAAACTGCCAAACTGCGGTGACGCTGGCAAGACGACGAAGGGAGCCTCAGGTGCGTCGCTTGCGGCGCTTGACGGAACTTTCGAGTTCCTCGATGCGCCGGGAAAGCCGCTCGTTCTCCTCGCGTGCCAGGGTCGCCATGTCACGAACCACCTCGAACTCCTCTCGGCGCACGAGGTCCATGCGCGCCAGCAACAGTTCGGCATGCTGGCGGGCGCGCTGCCGCATCTCGGCCCTGGCGCCACCGGCGACGCTGAGCGCCCCCGACAGAACTCGTGCCATGTCGTCGAGGATCCTGTTGTCTGTCTGCATGGCGGACCTCCAGGCGGCCTTCTGATGACCCCATGGTTGCCGTATCCGTGTGGCAAAATCCAGACTTTCCGGCAGTGGACGCCGGCACGGCCTGCCCCTTATCTTCAAGGTGTCTCCGGGTGCCGCCCATGCTCGCCATCGCCTTTCCAGCCATCGACGCCACCCTGATCGAGATCGGCCCCCTTGCCGTCAGGTGGTATGCCCTCGCCTACATTGCCGGAATCCTTCTGGGCTGGCGCTACGCCATCGTGCTGGCCCGCTCGTCCCCCGCCACCATCCCGCGCGCCGCGGTCGATGACTTCCTGCTCTGGGCGACACTGGGCATCATCATCGGCGGACGCCTCGGCTATGTCCTGATCTATCAACCCGCATGGTTCCTGAACCACCCGCTGGAAGCCTTCGCCTTGTGGCAGGGAGGCATGTCCTTCCACGGAGGCTGTCTCGGCGTGGCCTTCGCCGCGGTGTTCCATGCTCGGCGCCACGGGACACCGCTGCTGGCGCTTTCGGACATCATGGCGTGCGTGGCGCCCGTCGGACTCCTGCTCGGACGACTTGCCAACTTCGTCAACGGCGAACTCTATGGCCGGGCAACCGAGGTGCCATGGGCCGTCCTGTTTCCATCGGATCCAGAGACGCCGCGTCATCCAAGCCAACTCTACGAGGCGGCGCTGGAAGGACTGGCGCTCCTCGTCATCATGAGGATCGCGTGGCTGCGGCCCGGCTGGCGCGAGCGGCCTGGCCTGATGACCGGCCTCTTTCTTGCGGGTTACGCGGTGTTCCGGTCGCTGGCGGAGATGTTCCGGGAACCTGACAGTCACCTTGGTTTCGTCGCCGGCGCCATGACCATGGGACAGCTGTTGTCCCTGCCCATGGCAGCGGCCGGCATCGCGCTCCTCATGATGGCGCGCCGTCCGACATGACGGACCTGGTTCAGGCAATCGGCGAGGCCGGACCGATCACCGTCGAGCGCTACATGGAGCTCGCCCTGCTCGATCCCGATCACGGCTACTACTCCCGCAAGCAACCCTTCGGGGCTGCCGGCGACTTCGTGACCGCACCTGAAATCAGCCAGATGTTCGGCGAACTGCTCGGCCTGTGGTGTTATGCGGCATGGCAGGCCGCAGGATCGCCACGCCCTGCCACGCTCGTGGAGCTCGGACCCGGAAGCGGAACGCTCATGGCCGATGCCCTGCGCGCCCTCGAATCAGTCGCTGGCGGGCCCCAGCCCTTCGACATCGTGCTGGTCGAAGCCAGCGCCCGTCTTGCCCGCCGGCAACGCGAGACTCTTTCCGGCAGGGCCGTCTCGTGGTGTTCCACCGTGGAGGAGCTTCCTTCCCGTGGACCGGCTTTCATCATAGCCAACGAGTTTCTCGATGCCCTGCCGGTCAGGCAGTTCGTGCGCACCGCCTCCGGCTGGCGGGAGCGCCTGGTCATGGTCGAGGATGACACGATCGCATTCGTCCTGGGCAGGGATACCGGCGGCCTGGCCGCATCCCTGCCTGATGCGCCAACGGGACGCGTGGGTGAAATCTCGCCGGCCCGTGACCGGCTCGTGCGAGGCCTGGCCGCGAAGCTGATGGCCGAAGGTGGCGCCATGCTGGTGATCGACTTCACGGCTCCCGGCATGCCGGTGCGCGATACCCTCCAGGCGGTCCGGCATCACCGGCATGCCGACCGCCTGACCGCGCCTGGGGAGGCGGATCTTGCCGCCGCAGTGGACTTTGCCTCTCTCGGCAGGGTTGCCGCGGCGGAGGGCCTGGAGGTCTTTGGTCCGGTATCCCAGGGCGCCTTCCTGAACGAACTGGGGATTACCGTGCGCGCCGAGCGCCTGAAACGCTCCGCCATGCCAGAAACGGCACACCGTATCGATCAGGACGTGCACCGGCTGACCTCGCCGGATGCCATGGGAGAGGACTTCTGCGTGATGGCGCTGCTTCCCGCCGGATGCGGTCCGCCAGCGGGCTTCGAACGATGATCACCGACCCCCTCCTCACCGGCTGTCCCGGAGTGCGTCACGGATTCTTCGAGCGCACGGGCGGCACCAGCCAGGGCCTCTATGCCTCGCTCAATGCCGGCCTCGGGTCCGGCGATGACAGGCGGTGCGTAACCGCGAACCGCGCCCTCATCGCCCGCGCCCTCGACCTGGAGCCGACCCGCCTCGTCACGCTCTATCAGGTCCACAGCGCCGACGTCGTCATCGTCCGGGACGGAACCGAGGGCGCCACGAAGGCCGACGGCATGGTGACGGGCGAACCCGGTCTGGGTCTTGGCGTCCTGAGCGCTGATTGTGCGCCCGTTCTGCTGGCTGACGGAGAAGCCGGAATCGTCGGCGCCGCCCACGCCGGCTGGGGAGGCGCGTTGCGGGGAATCACCGACGCCGTCATTGCTGCCATGGTCACCGTCGGCGCCCGGCGCGAGAGGATCGTCGCTGTGGTGGGTCCGGCGATTGCCCAGGAGTCCTATGAAGTCGGTCCGGAGTTCCACCAGAGATTCACCGACGATGACTCCCGTAACGAGCAGTACTTCCGCAAGGCCCGCAGGCCCGGTCATTTCCACTTTGACCTCCCTGCCTATGTTCTTCATCGCCTTCAGTCGAGCGGCATCCTCCATGCCGCCTGGACGGGAGGCGATACCTGTCTCGAGGACAGGCGCTTCTTCAGCTATCGCCGGAGCGTGCTCCGGCAGCAACCGGACTATGGCCGACAGCTCTCCGTCATCTGCCTCGCCTGACAGGATTTACAATGCCGGAAGCCCTTTGCTATGAGTGCCCGGCCTTCGAGGGTGCGGAACACTCCATGAAACTCGTTTCCGGCAACAGCAACCGGCCGATGGCCGAGGCCATGGCCTCCGGTCTTGGCATCAGCCTTGCCAACGCCAGTATCCGGCGCTTCGCCGACATGGAGGTGTTTGTAGAAATCCACGAGAACGTGCGGGGAGAGGATGTCTTCGTGATCCAGTCGACCTCCTTTCCGGCAAACGATCACGTCATGGAACTGCTGATCACGATCGATGCCCTGCGCCGCGCCTCAGCCCGGCGCATTACCGCCGTCATCCCCTATTTCGGATACGGCCGCCAGGACAGGAAGGTCGGCTCGCGCACCCCCATTTCGGCCAAGCTCGTGGCCAATCTCCTCACCGGGGCCGGGGCCAACCGCATCCTGACACTGGACCTCCATGCCGGCCAGATCCAGGGATTCTTCGACATTCCCGTCGACAACCTCTATGCGGCACCCGGTATCGTGCAGGACATTCGTGCGACGCTCGGCGACCGCAACCTGACCATCGTCTCGCCGGATGTCGGTGGCGTGTTCCGCGCCCGCCAGATCGCCCAGCGCCTTGACGCGGACCTTGCAATTGTCGATAAGCGCCGCGAGCGCGCCGGTGATTCCGAAGTGTTGAACATCATCGGGGATGTCAGTGGCCGGCGTTGCATCATTGTCGATGATATCGTCGATTCAGGTGGCACGCTGTGCAACGCGGCGACGGCGTTGCTCGAGGCAGGCGCCTCCGGAGTCGACGCCTACATTGTTCACGGAGTGTTGTCTGGGAGTGCTGTCGAGCGGATTGATGCATCACAGATCGCCAGCATGACGATCACGGATTCCATCGAACCGACCCCGGAGATCCTCGCGTCGCAGACCCTCAGGGTGATCACCGTGGCTCCGCTCATGGCCAGCGCCGTCCAGAGAATCAGTGAGGAAAGTTCGGTATCGAGCCTCTTCGACTAGGTGAAGCTTCTGCCCGGAGTATGAGAACATGGACAATCAGGCCACCATCGCAGCCGAGCTGCGCAGTCGTTCCGGAACCGGCGCCGCCCGCGAGGCCCGGCGCAATGGTCTGATCCCGGGTGTGGTCTATGGCGCCAGCCTTGAGAGCATCAGCATTTCGGTGCCGCGCGACGTGCTCGCCCGGGAAGCCGGAACCGCGGGTTTCTTCTCCACGCTGTATCGCCTGAAGGTGGCGGACCGGGACCTCGATGTGGTGGCGCGCGATCTGCAGCTCCATCCGGTTACCGACACCATCCTGCATGTCGACTTTCTCGCGGTCACCGCAGATTCGACCATCACGGTCAACATCCCTGTCACCTTCCTCAACGAGGAGGACTGCCAGGGCCTGCGTCGTGGCGGCGTGCTGAACATCGTGCGTCACGAAATCGAGTGTCACTGCCCGGCCAACGCCATTCCCGACACCATCGAGATCGATCTGGCAGGGCTCGACATTGGCGACAGCGTCCATATCAGTGCCGTCAGCCTGCCGGCTGAAGTCGCGCCCACGATCGACGACCGGGACTTCACGATTGCCACGATCGCCGCACCGACGGTGCAGACCGACCTCGTCGACGAAGAGGAAGAAGAAGAGGACGAGGAAGAGGTCGAGGAAGGCGTGGATGCGGGAGACGTCGATACCGAGGCGTAGGCCGGTCACCTCTCACGTTCCCGACATGTTGCTGCTGGCCGGACTGGGAAACCCCGGTTCCCGGCACGCACGCCAGCGCCACAATGTCGGGTTCATGGCCGTCGACAGAATTGCGGCGGCACACGGGTTCGGCGCCTGGCGAAAACGCTTCCACGGCGAAGCCGCCGAAGGGCGGCTCGGCGGACTGAAGACGCTGCTGTTCAAGCCCCTCGTCTACATGAACAACTCCGGGCGGGCCCTGGGCGAGGTGGTCCGCTTCTTCCAGTTGCAAGGGTCCGGGATCGTCGTTCTCTATGACGAGATCGACCTGACGCTCGGCAAGGTGCGGGTGAAACAGGGAGGTGGCCATGCGGGACACAACGGCATCAGGAGCATTCACGCCCATATCGGCGCGGACTACCGGCGCGTGAGGATCGGGGTCAATCACCCGGGCCACAAGGATCTGGTGATCGGACATGTCCTGAAGGACTTTCCGGCGTCGGAACGCCAGCGGGTCGACGTCGTTCTCGATGCGATCGCCGATGCTGCGCCGTTCCTCGCCGAAGGCGCGGATGACAGGTTCCAGAGCCGGGTCGCCTTCCTGGTCGAACCGGAACCCGGAGACGGCGATGTCCGGGATTAGATGCGGTATCGTCGGCCTGCCCAATGTCGGCAAGTCGACACTGTTCAACGCCCTGACGTCGACGGCCGCGGCTCAGGTCGGCAACTTTCCGTTTTCGACCATCGAGCCCAACATCGGGCGCGTCAGCGTACCCGACGAGCGTCTCGACACCCTGGCCGCCGTCAGCCACGCACCAAAGACCGTCCGCAACCACATCGAGTTCGTCGACATCGCCGGTCTGGTCAAGGGCGCGAGCCGGGGAGAGGGACTGGGAAACCGGTTTCTCGCCAGCATCCGCGAAGTCGATGCCATTCTCCATCTGGTCCGCTGCTTCGAGGGGGGCGACGTCGCCCATGTCGATGGAGCGGTCGATCCGCTGCGTGACATCGCCACCATCGAAACGGAGCTGATGCTGGCCGATCTGGAGAGCCTGGAGCGCCGCACCGAGGCGACGTCGAAACGCGCTGCGGGGGGCGACGGGGAGGCGAAGGAGATTCTGCCCCTCATGCGGCGGGCGCTCGAAGCCCTTGCCGCCGGCAGGCCGGCGCTCTCCGTTCAGCTCTCTGCGGGCGAGGGGCGGGCGTTCGCCATGCTGCAGTTGCTGACGGCGCGGCCGGTGCTCTACGTGTGCAACGTCGACGACGACGCCATGACCCACGACAATCCTCTCGTCCACGAGGTCATGCGCCATGCCGAGAGCAACGGCAGCCGCGCCGTCGCCATCGCGGCCTCGCTCGAATCCGAACTCGCCCTGCTGCCCGACGGGAGTGAACGCGAAGCCTTTCTCGATGAACTCGGTCTCGGAGAACCCGGCCTCTACCGCATCATTCGCGCCACCCACGAACTGCTCGGGCTCATCACGTTCTTCACCACGGGGCCGAAGGAGGCACGCGCCTGGTCAATCACGAACGGCGCCACGGCAGCCCAGGCCGCGGGAGCCGTCCACAGCGACATGGAACGCGGCTTCATCTGCGCCGAGACCATCACCCATGGCGACCTTGTCGCCTGTGGCAGTGAGCAGGATGCGCGGTCGCGGGGTCTCATGCGCCGCGAGGGACGCAACTACAGGGTGATGGACGGCGATGTCTTCTGCTTCCGCTTCAATGTCTGAACGCCGGGTCCGGCCTTGCGTCGTCGCCGATCTCATCCGTCGCGAGACCGACCGGTTTCACGAGGAGCGGCCACGATCGGCCGACCTGGTCCAGCGCGCTGGCGAATTCATGCCGTCAGGGGTCCCCATGGCTTGGATGCGGGGACTCCAGCATCATGAGCCGGTCTTCGTCGAATCTGGATCCGGCTCCAAGTTCACCGACGTGGATGGCCATCACTATGTCGACTTCAACCAGGCCGATCTTTCCTCGACGGCCGGCTACGCCGTGCCCGAGGTCGTGGAGGCCGTGTCTCGACAGGTGAGGGCGGGGGCCCAGTTCCTCATGCCGTCGGAGGACGCCGTGGCGGTCGCCGCTGACCTTGCCGACCGCTTCACCCTCGGCCACTGGCAGTTCACGCTGTCCGCCTCGTCGGCCATGACCGAGGCCCTGCGCCTGGCACGTCTTGCCACGGGACGGGACGGCATCCTCATGTTCGACGGCAGCTATCATGGTCACATCGACGAGACGCTGGCCGACTATTCCCACGATGAACCGTCGGTCTCCTCCCTGGGACTGCCGCACGATCATGGCCGGCACACCACCATCATCCCCTACAACGACCTCGAGGCCGTCCGCCGGGAACTGGCGGGCGGCCGGATCGCCGCCCTCGTCGTCGAGCCGGCGCTCACCAACGTCGGGCTGGTTCTCGCCCGTGACGGATTTCTCGAAAACCTGCGGGCGCTCGCCGAAGCTCAGGGTACGCTTCTCGTGGTCGACGAGACCCACACCCACATGTTCGCCTGGGGCGGCCTGGCGCGGCACGCAAGCCTCCGCCCGCACATCGTCGTCATCGGCAAGAACTTCGCCGGAGGCGTGCCGATCGGCGCCTACGGCTTCGAGGCGCACCTGGCCGACCTCATGGACCGTCATCTCTTCGATCCCTTCAGCGACGCCGGAGGTCTCGCCGTCGGCGGCACGCTCTACGGCAACGCGCTCTCGTTCGCCGCCGCCCGCGCCTGTCTCGAGCACGTCATGACCCGCGAGGCCTACGAGCGAACGTCCGAACTCGGCGCCCTTCTCGCCCGGGGCATCCAGCAGATCATCGATGACGCGAACCTCGGCTGGAAGGCACAACGCCTCTTCAACCGTGCCGGCTGGCTCTACCACCGCGACGAACCCCGAAGCGGCGCCGAGGCCTCACGTCTCGCCGACATCCCGCTTACCGACTCTCGGCGCATCTTCATGGCCAACCGCGGCATCTGGGAAGCCACCGCCACCGCCGGCCCAACAGTCTCCTTCGCCATGACCCGCCCCGACATCGATCTCTACCTCGACGTCGCCCGCCTCTGGATCGACACCCTGCTGGCAACCTGACCTCTCCGACACGATCGGTCAGAACATCAACGACTCGTTCCAAGCCGGACCCCGGTCGAGCCCTTCGCGCAAGCCGCCTTTCCCAAGTCATCCACGATGGCGATCAGACGCTCACACTGCTGTCCCGACATGATGACCCACACCTGCGCTACATCCAGCGTCAGCGGCGCGGCCTGTAGTCTCTCGGATCGAGGCAGGAATCGTAGAATTCGCAGTCCATCCGGAACCAGTCGGTCCGGTCAATGCCGCGGCTGGAGGTCGCGCCCGGTCCGTGGGGAAAGGCCGAGACGACCTTCAGCCAGAGATCCCGGGTCCGCGAGATATCCCGGACTTCGCGCGCCACCTCTGTCAGGTCCTGATCCTGGCTGAAGATCACCGCCACATCGAGGTCGCCGTTGCGCGCCATCCGGACCACGTCGAGGCCCAGTCGAAGATCGATTCCCTTCTCCCGCTGTACCG
>JAJEHK010000156.1 GCA_022823765.1 Alphaproteobacteria bacterium
GTCTCCGCCGACAGGGTGGGGCCAATCCCGGAGAGTTTTGCAAGAGCCTCGATTCTACTTCATGTGGACCTGCATGCGCGGGAAACGGCGCCGGGACCTGGAGAACCTCTGGTTCGAGACCTACTATCCCTTCGATGAAGGGACGCCCCGGATGCGGCGTCTCCCCTACAACAAGTTGTTCCACGTCACCAGCCTCTACACCGAAGAGGAACTGAAGACGTCCGCGGCATACAACGCGCTGCGAACCCTTGCCCATGCCGGAAACGGGATCAACGTGCGCCTCGAAGGACCGGGCGACTCGCGCATCATGTGGCAAGTCAACGACCCGGTTGACGGTGAGGGCTGGTCGTCTGAGCAATGTGACATGATCCGGTGTCTCCTGCCGCACATTCGCCATACCGTTCGCGTCCGTCAGGCGCTGTCCGGCGCCGGCGCCCTGGGCTCCACGATGACGGAATTGCTGGACGCCACCGGCCTGGGCATCGTGCAACTCGACGCGCGCGGACGGATCGTGGCGGCGAACGACCGCGCCCGGAGCCTGCTGTGGACCGGCGATGGCCTGTCCGACAACGGCGGACTCCTTTTCGCCCGCACGCGTCGGGACAATGCCGGACTCCAGGAACTTGTGGGTCGCGCCCTGCCACCGTTCGGGGTCGAGGTCGCCGGAGGCTCGACGACTGTCGAACGCCCGGGCGGCCTGCCGCCCCTGGTGCTGCATGTGATACCGGTGGGCCAGCAAGAAAAGAACTACCCGGCGTGGCCGGTGGCGGCGCTGGTCCTGGTCGTCGACCCGGCGAGCGAAGCCGATCTCGATGATGGCGTGGTTGCCGCGACTCTCGACCTCACGAGGATGGAGAGCCGGGTCGCGGTGCTGCTGGCCCAGGGCATGAGCGTGAACCAGATTGCGGTCACGACGGGGCGCAAGGAGAGCACCATCCGTTCGCACGTGAAGAGCGTGTTCGCCAAGCACGGGCTCTCACGCCAGGCGGAGCTGGTGCGGTTGGTGCAGTCCCTGATCGGCGCCCCGCAGGCTCAAGGCTGAGAACGGAACGGAGTTTGCGCCGGACAACGTACCGAGAAGGGCGATGTGCCGGTGATCGGGGCGTTGACTCTCAGGAGTTCAAGGGCGCGGCTCTGCGGTCCGGTCTGCCGCGTGATGATGGCCGTGCGCTCCTTGCCGGCGGATGACGTTGAAGACGATGCTGGCCAGATCGTTGATGAGGGTGCGAAAGCCGGACTGTCGAGGGTCACCCCGGTCTGCGCCATCTCCACCGGTGCCGTGCGCTGGCGGCGGGCCGCCTGACGTTCGCCGTCCTCTAAGAGCAGGGGTGCGAAGCGTTGCCGCATGCGCCATCCGGCGTACCAGCCCGGAATGCACAGCAATACGCGCCCGCGGACATGATCTCGGTGCGGACCCGGACCGGCCGGACCCTGGGACGGCTCCCGCCGACGTGGAAAGCGCGCTCCACGGTGGAAAGTCTCCCGGTGGCCTCGACGGCGGAGGTATCCGAGAGGCTGGCGCGGACGACGTAGTCTTCGTGGCTGCGGCACATCTCACCGAAGGGCGCATCAAGTCCCTTCGATCACGCAGAACGACCCATGATAGTCGTGACGCCCATCCCGAGGGATTCGGCGTCCGTGTCTGCCATCGCCATTCCCAGCATGACGGACAGAGGACATGGAAGATCGTCGGCGATACCGCCGGAATCAGCCTTGCTGAGGCCAGGCAACGCGCATGGGCCATGTTGCCGCAATCAGAAGCGGCGCTCCTTCTTCACCCGACGGGCCCTGTTCGAGGCGCCCGCCGAAGAGGTCTTTCGTCGGTATGGGCGCACATGAGGGCTCCGCACGCTCAAGGTCGACCGGGGCTTCTGCCGCGACCAGATCCTGCCCTGGTTCAAGGGACGGCAGATCGCAGAGATCACGCGCAGCGACGTCCAGCAGTGGTTTGCGTTCCTGCATGCAACGCCGGTCGCGGCCGAACGGCCGGCGCCGGTCATCTCGTTCATCGTGGCCCGGGAGGAAGGCTCTGGACGCCGGCCTGCAGGAAGCAATTCATATCGAGACCCGAGCCTCGCTCACTCACACGTCCACTTCAGATGGTGGGTGAAGCTGTTCTGAGACCTGAGGCTGCAATGATCCTCCTTCTTCGAGAAGGCATAGATGCCATTGGCCCCCCATTTGCGCGGGAAACCACGAATCTCAACCTTGTTTTCGCCGCTTGAACTGACGGTGGCGGTGTAGCCCCGGGCACCTTCCACCTCCCATGCGTCGTCGCTGCCTGGCCTGAAAGTCCAGTCATGCCCCTCGCCATTGTCCACGGGACCTGCCTTCGAAATCGAGGTCATGATCCAGGTGAATTCTTCGGCAGCCACAGGACTGCCCGCAAAGAGCCACATCAAGACGACCAAGGATGCCAGAAGGCCTTTCGGGGGGATTCGCATGGTTGTCTCCTGAATAACCTGCAGGGAATTGATCGCGCTCCGGTGTGCGGAAGCCCCTGCCGCAGCGCGGTTGGTGACCGCCACTGTCTGTCATCGCAAGACGCAGACGGCAAGTCATTTACGTGTTCCGGTCCATGCCGCCGAATTGACCCGGACCGCTGATGGTTCGCGATATGGCGCCTCCCTGTCCGCCCGGAATGGACGCCGTGACGCTCAGGGCAAACCGGTGGTCGGTCGCTGCGAACGGGCTGGCCAACAGCAGTGCATGCGCCCGAAACCCGGGCCGGTGTCAGGTTCCGATGCACGAGCCCGCGTGCGGGAATGCTCCAGGAACACGATCTTCACCGCCATGCGGTCGACGATCTCATCATTGTTGCTGCAGCCTGTTGCGGGTGCGTTTCGTGGAATTGCCGCGCCGGATCTCACTTGTCTCTTGAAAGCGCTCAAGTGTGAACCGACTGACATGTATTGCATTTATTGCGGGATAAAAGGCGATATATTTCAGTTAGAACGCTTTCTCCAAGTGCTCGCCGGGCCACAGTGTTGAATTTTCGTTTGCCGTTGACACTCGGCAAAGATCCCGCCTGCCTGGCCGTGCACTCACCAACAATGCAAGCCCTTCGCGTATTATCGTTGCCGCACCACCCTCACGCCGCGTCACCTGGTTCCCCGCCTACAGCATGTGCATGCGGAACCACTCGACCATTCTCTCTCGGGAGTCGGCTGCGGCTTCCGGATGCCCGCCCACGGTATGGCCGGCGAAACTCTGAATACGGATTGGCAGGTCGAAGCTGTGATGGGCGCCCTCGTAGATCTTGACATCGTACGGCGCGCCCTTGACCACCGCCGTGTGCCAGAAACAACCCACAGACGGCGTCCAGTCGTCCTTTTCGCCGGAGAGGACAAGGAGTGGCCTATCAAGGAGGTCTGGCAAATGCGGGCACCAGGGGTAGTAGGCAACGAACGCCCTGAACCACGGCTTCGCCGGTTCCTCGCCGTGCTCCTCCCGCCTGACGATCGAGGACAATCGGCCGGCGAGCCTGGCGGCAACGCTTCCGCCCTGGCTCATGCCCACCAGGAAGATGTTCTGCGGATCAACGAGGGGCAGCTCTTGGAGATGGCGCAGGGCATGAACTGCGTCGTACTGGCGGAAGAGGGTCGCTTCAACGCCTTTCCTGGCTGACGTGCAGCTCGAGCCGAATCCGCGCGCCGTGTAGCTGTCGACGACCAGTGTGACAAAGCCCGCGCCGACCAGGTGACTGACATGAAGCGCCATGCCGCGAGTCGTTCCCCAGTCGAGACCATTGCAGCCGTGCATCAGGATGACCGCGGGAAATGGACCGGGTCCGGCCGGCGCGTTCATGGTCACCGTCATCCTGCCATCATACGCCGTCGAGTGCTCGCCAAAGTCCGACTCGACAACGCCCGACGATCTGCAGCCCGCCAGTACAAGGACCCCCAAAGTCAGAAGAACCCCGAGTCTCTCCACTGAACAGCACTCCGCGCAGTGATCAGGGTGCAGCCTGATCCAGCCCATTGTTGTTGGCACGAGCGATCGATACAAGTGCCACGGATCGTCCGGGGAAGGCCACTCTCCTGGCCCCCGGCACGGTGCAGGAGTCCGGCGTGTTGGGCCGTGACCCTACCCGCCTGATTGCGGCTTGGCAGCATCCCTCCAACTTGCGTTGTCCGTTTGCATCGGGCACGGTTCGGGGAACACTGAATTCGCACCGAAGGGGGCATCATGGCCAAGTTCGTCATGCTCGGAAAGTACACGCAGGGATCGATGGAAGAGATCAGCGCGTCGCGCACCGATCAGGCGGGAGAGGTGATCCGGGAGAGCGGCGGCGAGGTGATCGGCATGTACGCGCTGCTCGGGGCCTTCGACCTCGTCCTCTTCGTTGAACTGCCGGACGTCGAAACCGCCATGCAGGTCTCACTCAGGTTGACACGCCTGACCGGGATCGGGTTCCTGACCTCGCCCGCCGTCGACGTGGAGGCCTTCGACGCCCTCGCTTCGGGCTAGCGCGTCATCCTGGTCCCCTCTCCGCCTGTTCCCCGTCGGCTGGTCCAGTTTGACGGGGCAGATCGTGACCAGACTGCGCTGGAAGTCGGGTCTGGCGAACTGGAGTGATCGCTCTGTCCCGAATGTGGCGAGGAAGTCCGACTTTCGGTCAGGGAGATGGAGTGCTGACCGGCTTCGCACGGCCGTCTTCATCCCAATCGTCCCACACGGGAAATGTGAGCGGCGTGTTCCTGTCCAGGCCCTTCAACCGCTCCATCCACGTTTCCCGATACCGGATCAGACGCCGATTGTTGCTGTCTTCATCGGCGTAGGCATAGCCGTGTCCCTGGATCCCGAACGCCACAAAGGGTGGCAAGACGTGGAAGCCCATGTAGTGAAGCGAAAAATGGGTTGACCAGAGAATTCGTTCGATGTCCCCGGCACGGGAGTCGCGCCCGAACGCGACTTCAGGAGCGCCGGTGGTAATGGAGCACAAGGCCGTCCTGCCGCGAAAGTAACCGCGATCGTAGCGCATTGTGCTCGTATAGAGGCCCCCATTCACAAAGACCCTGTCAAACCATCCCTTGAGTATGGCTGGCTGGCTGTGCCACCAGATCGGGAACTGGAACACCACCAAGTCTGCACCTTCCAGCCGTGCAATTTCTCTCCGGACGTCTTCGGGCAACGAGTTTGTTTCGAAGGCATGACGCTGCTCACCCAACGGAGAGAAAACGTCTCTGTTCTTGCGATTTGGGTAATGCTCCGGGCGTTCACACGGGTCGAACCCTTCGCGATAGAGATCGGAAATGTCGACTGAGAATCCCCGCTCACGCAGTGTTGTCTTGGCCACTGCCGTGAGTACCGCATTGAAGGACGCCGGTTCTGGATGGCAGTGGACGATCAGCGCGTGCACCCGGCAATGCTCCTGGCTCTGGACTACTGGCTGCCGCATCCTATGATATTCAGGCACGCAACGATATTCGGCACATATGCAAGAGAAAATTGCAAGAACGTACAACCTTCTTTCCTGGGACGACATGTGTCTTGTGCATGCCATTGCAGACATTGGAACTCTCTCCGGGGCGGCGCGCGCGCTTCAGATCAGCCATCCAACTGCGTTTCGGAGACTGAACAGGCTCGAGCAGAAGATGGGAGTGCGTTTCTTTGATCGGGCCCGTGTCGGCTACACCGCGACGACAGCGGCGGAGGAGGTTTCCGGGCTGGTGCAACGATTGAGAACTGACGTCCTGGCGGTTGAGCGTCGAATCGCCGGTCGAGATTTGCGACCGTCGGGAACGTTGAGGGTTACCACCACCGACACGCTGCTCTTCGGCTGGCTGTCGTTCGGCCTGCTGGAGTTCCGTCGCGCCTACCCCGACATCCGACTCGATCTGGTGGTCTCGAATGATGTCTTCAGCCTTTCAAGACGGGAAGCAGACATAGCCGTACGACCGGTACACTCGCCGGACGAGAGTCTCGTCGGTCGAAGACTCGGAACCATTGCACAGGCGGTCTACCTGGCGAAGACGTTGACCTCGGGTCCAGAAACCGACGAGGTGACGACCTCCATCGACTGGATCGGCCCGGACGACAGCATGACCTATCCGGAGTACGACCGCTGGCTCAGGCAGGAAGGTCTCGTCCAGCGGTGTCGAGTTCGCGTGAATACGGTTTACGGGATGCTGTCTGCCGCAAGAGCCGGGCTCGGCCTGTCGGTGCTGCCCTGCTACCTTGGGGAGAATGACGAACAATTGAGCCGCGTGGGTGGAACTATTCCGTCAATGGCCACTGATCTTTGGATTCTCACACATCCCGATTTGCGCAAGACCGAGCGCATTCGCATTTTTCTGGACCACGTTGCAGGACTAGCAAAGACGTCGCGTTTCGGTCCGGTGGAATAGTCTGCCGCTCGGTTCAATCTGGCCGAATTGTTGGTCCAGAGGAGTGGCTGTGGATTCGTCGAAGACGACGACGCGATCGTGAAGGCGATTGTCAGCGTTGCCTGCAGAGAAACGGGTTACGAGGAACTCGCGGAATGGTTTCGTGAACGCCTTATGCGACCAGATGAACCATAGTCTTTGCAGAAACGGAAGACGGTGAAGAGAACGTCGGGGAGTTCGCAAGAAATCGCTGCTCGGGGTTCTTCAACGGGCCGGTCCGGTCCAGATGCCATTCTTGCGGCGCCATCGTTCCGCAATCCACCACACCCCACGCATCTGCGATGCAAATGACGAATGCCGCATCCGCTGTCTGCCCCGGAACCATTATCCTTTGCAAACAATGAGTTGTTCCATCCGCGGCCCGTCGTTCCTTCCCGTTCCGAACCTCCGATCCCCGCCACG
>JAJEHK010000026.1 GCA_022823765.1 Alphaproteobacteria bacterium
GGCAAGACCACCTGCTGGCCCTGGTGGCATACTTCAACGATCATCGCGGCCAGCTGAGCGACGTCTCGGTCCAGCGCCTCGAACGCAACCCCTTGCGCATTCTCGATTCGAAGGAGCCAGGTGACCGCGACCTGATCGCCGAGGCGCCGGTGATCCTCGATTATCTCGGCGATGACGCCCGCCGCTTCTTCGATGAGGTGCTCGAGGGTCTCGATACCCTGTCGATATCCTGCCAGGTCAATCCCCGGATCGTTCGCGGCTTTGACTACTACTGCCATACCGCCTTCGAATTCGTGACCGCGAAGCTCGGCGCCCAGGGAACGGTGATCGGTGGTGGCCGCTACGACGGCTTGATGGAGCAGATGGGAGGGCCTCCGGTCCCCGGTGTCGGCTGGGCGTCCGGAATCGAGCGGCTTGCCCTGCTCGCCGGGGAGCCTCCCGCACCCCGGCGGCCCATTGCCGTCATCGGCCTTGGTGAACCTGCCACCAGGCAGGCGCTCGTGATGGCCCACCAGCTGCGCGGCCAGGGACATCGTGTCGATCTCGCATACCGGGGTAACCTGCGACGGCGCATGCAGCGCGCCCACAAGGTGGGGGCCAGCCACGCCGTCATTCTCGGCGATACGGAGTTGGCGCGCGGTATCGCGCTGGTGCGCGATCTCGACAGCGGTGAACAGCTTGAATGCTCCCTCGACCGCCCGGGAGAAGGCCTGCCACGCCCGGGTGCGTGACCATGGCGCACAGGATCCACATTTCGGTGGCCGTGACCGGACCGGCCGCAGTCCCGCATCAGGGACATGACGCGCTGATGACGCGCCTGAGGGACTCAGGCGTCACCGAAGCCCTCATCATCCGGACACCGGCAGGCATGGACCTTCACGCCATGGCGGCGGATACCGACGAGTTTCGCGGCCTTCTTGATGAGTTGCTGGGAAAGGGCGCCGGTGACGGGATGGCGACCGGGACTGAAGCCCTTCGCCGTCTTCTCCAGTCTGCCGCGCGGACAGGTGATCCGGTCCTTGCCGGCGCCGTCGATGAACTCAAGGAGAGTCACAGGCGGTCCTGGCAGGCCGGCATGATCGGTGGAGCCCTGCAGGATCGCCTTCAGCTCGCCTACCAGGTGGCGCGGCAGATACGCGGCGACAGCCTGATTCAGGATCGTCCCGTATCCATCGTATCGTCCGTGGTCCACGTTGCCCGGGGTATCCACGGCGACCTTGCAAGGGTCCGCGGGCTCCTCATCGGCACCGAAGAAGCAGGAGAGATGATTGCCGCTCGACTCCTCGAAAACGGTCTGGCGACGCTTGTGGTGATGCACGAGCGCCGTCACCTCGCAGCTGCCCTCGCCGGGCGGCTCGGCGCGACATGTGCCAGGGAGGGAGGGCTTGAAGCCGAACTCGTTCATGCCGACATCGTCATCCTTTCTGCCGGCGGCGGTGACCGCACCCTGACCGCGGGGGATGTCTCGAAAGCACTGGCGGCGCGGCGCGCACGCCCCGTCTTCCTTGTCGACGCCGGTGTTCCTCCTGAAGCGGACCCCGCCATCGAGTCTCTCGACGATGTGTTCTACTACACCCTTGACCACCTTGAGCGTGCAGCCTTCGAAGGAGGGCGCCGGCGCCCCAAACAGGACGAAGCGACCGCGGTCCTTGTCGAGAACGCCATCGCTTCCTTTGCCGGACATGCATCCGACAGCGTCGACACGGAGGGAGCGGGACGGCTGAGACTGGTCCTCGAACAGGCCCGCAGCAGGGTCCTTGCCGAGAGTCCAGATGCCGATGCCTTCGAGGCGACTGCCGCCCTGGTCGATCTTGCGGCCCGCGAGATCGACACATGAGCCTGGAAGACAGCCTGGAGAAGGTCGTCCTGCGCCATGCCGAACTGGCGTCGCGCCTGGCCGGGGAGACACCCGGGGGAGAGGAGTACGTCTCCATGGCGCGGGAGTTCGCGGAACTCGCTCCCGTGGTCGAGGCCGTCCAGGCACTTGCAGACGCCAGGCAGCAGGGCGCCGATCTTGCCGCCATGATCGACAGCGAGCCAGACGAGGAGATGCGCCAGCTCGCCAGGGAAGAACATGCGGCTCTTGGCGACCGCATTGCCGAACTCGAACAGTCGGTTCGCCTTGCCCTGCTGCCGCGTGACGAAGCGGACGGGCGCGACGTCGTTCTCGAGGTGCGCGCCGGTGCCGGGGGCGAGGAGGCGATGCTGTTTGCCGGCGTTCTGGTGGAGATGTACCGCCGTTATGCCATGGCCCGCGGCTGGACAATCGAGATCCTCTCCAGGACGACATCCAGCACCGGTGGAATCCGGGAATTCACTGCACTGGTCCGCGGACGCGACGTGTTCGCCAGGCTGAAGTTCGAATCCGGCGTCCACCGCGTGCAACGGGTCCCGACGACGGAATCCCAAGGCCGCATTCACACGTCGACAGCCACCGTCGCCATTCTTCCCGAAGCAGCGGAGGTCGATGTCAGGATTGACGTGAACGACCTCAGGATCGACACATTCCGGGCGTCCGGCGCGGGTGGTCAGCATGTCAACAAGACGGACAGTGCCGTCAGGATCACACACCTTCCCACCGGCATCGTGGTGTCGCAGCAGAGCGACAGGTCCCAGCACAAGAACCGTGCCAGGGCCATGACCGTCCTGAGGTCCCGTCTCTATGACCTGGAGCGCCGGCAACGCGATGCTGCCGAGGCGCAGACCCGCAGGGAACAGGTGGGCAGCGGTGACCGTTCGGAGCGCATCCGGACCTACAACTATCCCCAGGGCCGCATCAGCGACCACCGGATCAATCTCACCCTCTTCAAGCTCGAGGACATCGTCTCCGGTCAGGCTCTCGACGAGGTCATCGAACCGCTGATATCCAGCGACCGGGCGGCGCGTCTGGCGGAGCTTCACTGACGTGTCGGGGGCCGGCCTCGAAGACGTCCTGCGGGGAGCGACCGCAAGGCTGCGCACTGCCGGTGTCGAACATCCTGCGAGGGAGGCCAGGCTTCTGGCAGGTCTTGCCGCCGGCTGCGACGAGCCGCGGTCCCTTTCCCCCGGGGAGAACCGCCGTCTCGCCACTCTCGTCGCCCGGCGGGTGCGGCGAGAGCCCTTCGCGCAGATTGCCGGGTTCCGAGAATTCTGGAGCCTCGACTTCGAGGTCACCCGGGATACCCTGACCCCGCGTCCGGACAGCGAAACGCTGATCGAGTGTTGTCTTGACCGTTTCGAGCACCATCAACCGGCACGCATCCTTGATCTTGGCACCGGAACGGGTTGTCTCCTTGTCACACTCCTGGTGGCATGGAGCGCAAGCGCGGGCCTTGGCGTCGACGTCAGTGAGCGGGCCTGTGCCGTGGCGGCCCGCAATGTGCGCCGTCATGGAATTGGCGAGCGCGCCTGGATCATGTGCGGAGACTGGGGGGCCGCCCTCGATTCGACATTCGATCTTGTCGTCGCCAATCCTCCCTATGTGCCGAGCGGCGACATGACCGGTCTTGATCCGGAAGTCGCCCTCCACGAGCCCGGTATGGCCATCGACGGTGGCGTGGACGGATACGCCTGCTATCGCCGGATTGTTCCGCGTCTCGCCACACTTCTCTCGAGGGACGGGCTGGCCGTCGTCGAACATGGCCCCGAGCAACGGAACGGACTGGCGGCTCTCGCCGTTGACAGCGGCCTTGACGTGGTGGGGGCTCTCGACGATTACGGCGGCCGGCACCGTGTCCTCGTTCTGGCCCGTCGAGAACCGTGAAGAAATTCCTTGGAAAGCTCTGCCGGATTGTTTACCGTCGGGTGACGGACAAGGATTTGCCGTCAGCGGGAATGTGTGTCACCGTCGAGTGCGGAACCGGCTTGTGACCCCGCGGAACACCGTACGCAAGCACCCGGCAAGACCGTCGCTTCCAACCAAACAGAAACCGTCGAGAGCGAGTTTTCCATGAGATCAGGTGGATCGGGCAGGCGTTTCCGCAACAATCGCGGCAATGCGCGTCGTGCCGGAGGGAACAACCGCAACCAGTCATTCGAGAGTACCGGCCCGGACGTCAAGGTTCGGGGAACAGCCCAGCAGATTGCCGACAGGTACCTCATGCTGGCGCGCGATGCATCGTCATCGGGTGATCTGGTGGTGGCGGAGAACTGCCTGCAGCACGCAGAGCACTATCAGAGAATCGTCAATCAGCATGCCGAGCGTGCCGCCGAACAGCAGCGTGAACGCGAGGAAAGGGCCGAACGACAGCACCGGCCGCCGGACGACCAGTCCCAGGGGGATTCGGCGGTGTCCTGCGCCCCGGCTCCTGAAGGCGAGGCATCGGCATCACTTGAGGGCAAGGCGGCAGAAAAGGGGAATGATCATCCCCGGCCGCGCACCCGGCGCAGAACCAACGGCGCCGGACGCGACGACGAACCCGCACCGCCCGCACCCGAAGGCGAGCAGCCGGTCATCACCTGACACGGAATCTGTCGCCTTCATTCCTGAAGGGCTGGCAGCGCCGTGCTCCATCAAGGAACTCCGGATCTCTTGTGTTGCAGAAATGCAACACCACATGGGGTGCAGGCCGCAGGGGTGATGATCGATGGATCTTGGGAAATTCACGGAGAGGTCGCGCGGATTCATCCAGGCGGCCCACAGCCTCGCCGAAGCACGAGGACATCAGCACATCGTTCCGTGCCATCTGGCCAGGGAGCTTCTCGCCGATCGCCAGGGGCTCGCGGCGGAGCTGATGCGCACCGCCGGCGCCGATCCGGAAAGGGCGCTGGCCGACATCGACAAGACGCTCCAGCGCCTGCCGAGGATCAGCGGAGGCGGAGCGCAGCATCTCTACGCCTCCACGGAGTTTCTCGGGATCATCGAGGACGCGGGCAAGCGGGCCGCCGAGACCGGCGACAGCTTTGTCACCGCGGAACGCATGTTCGAGGTCCTGGCCCGTCCCGACAGCGACACAGGCAAGATTCTCGGCGCGGCCGGATTGACGCCTGCGGCGCTCGCCACCGCCATCGCCGGCATGCGCAAGGGACGCACCGCCGACAGCCAGACCGCCGAGGAGTCGTTCGAGGCTCTGCGCAAGTATGCCCGGGACCTGACGGCGGCAGCCCGGGAGGGCGATCTCGATCCGGTCATCGGCCGTGATGAGGAGATTCGGCGCACCATGCAGGTGCTGTCCCGCAGGACCAAGAACAACCCGGTGCTGATCGGCGAGCCGGGGGTGGGAAAGACGGCCATCGTCGAGGGTCTCGCCCAGCGCATCGTCAATCACGACGTGCCTGAATCCCTTGCCAACCGGACCGTGATTGCCCTCGACCTGGGGTCGATGGTCGCCGGATCGAAGTTCCGGGGAGAGTTCGAGGAGCGCATGAAGGCGGTTCTCGGAGAAATCGAGGACTCGTCGGGTGACATCATCTGTTTCATCGACGAGCTTCACACCCTCATAGGCGCCGGAGCGGCTGACGGTGCGATGGATGCCTCCAACCTGCTCAAGCCCCTGCTTGCGCGCGGCAAGCTCCATTGTGTCGGCGCCACGACTCTCGACGAGTATCGCCGGCATATCGAGAAGGACGCGGCGCTCGCACGTCGTTTCCAGCCGGTTCTGATCGATGAACCGGGGGTCGAGGCTACGGTCTCCATCCTTCGCGGTCTCAAGGAAAAGTACGAACTGCACCACGGTGTGCGAATCAGCGACGGCGCGACGGTCGCGGCGGCGCGGCTCTCCAGCCGCTACATCACCGACCGCTTCCTGCCGGACAAGGCCATTGACCTCGTCGACGAAGCCGCCAGCAGGCTGAGAATGGAGATCGACTCCAGACCAGAGGAGATCGACGAACTCGAGCGCCGCATCATCCAGCTCAAGATCGAACGCGAGGCCCTCGGCCGGGAGGATGACCGGGTATCGCGTGAACGCCTGGAACGCCTCGAGCGGGAACTCGCCGATCTGGAGGGCCGCGCCTTCGCGCTCAACGCCGAATGGCAAAAGGAGCGGGACAGGCTGGACGAGATGCGTCAACTCAAGGAGAACCTCGATGAGGCCCGCCTGGAACTCGAGCAGGTGCAGCGCCAGGGTGACCTTGCCCGTGCCGGAGAGGTGGCCTACAGCGTGATACCCGAACTCGAGCGCCGTCTTGCGGCGATCGGGGAAGCCGAAAGCGACCAGATGCCCGGCGAGGAGGTCACGGAAGAGGCCATCGCCTCGGTGGTGTCGAAGTGGACCGGCATACCCGTCGAGCGCATGCTCGAAGGAGAGCGCGAACGGCTTGTCGACATGGAGCGTTCGCTTTCGGCCCGTGTTGTCGGCCAGGCCGAGGCGCTCGGCGTTGTCGCCAACGCCGTGAGGCGGTCGCGCGCCGGACTGCAGGATCCCCTGCGGCCGATCGGCAGCTTCATGTTTCTTGGCCCGACGGGAGTCGGCAAGACCGAACTCGTCAAGGCGCTTGCCGAGTTCCTGTTCGACGACGAATCCGCGATGGTGCGCATCGACATGTCCGAGTACATGGAAAAGCACGCCGTCGCCAGGCTGATCGGGGCGCCGCCTGGCTACGTCGGCTACGAGGAAGGTGGGATCCTGACGGAGGCGGTACGCCGCCGGCCCTACCGCGTGGTGCTCTTTGACGAGATCGAGAAGGCGCACGCGGACGTCTTCAACATTCTCCTGCAGGTTCTCGACGACGGCCGCCTGACAGACGGGCACGGTCGTACTGTCGACTTCAGGAACACGGTGATCGTCATGACCTCCAATGCCGGAGCCGCATACCTCGCGGACATCGCAGGGGACGGGGATGACGAACGGGCGAGGGACCTGGTGATGGCGGAGATCAGGACGCAGTTCCGACCGGAGTTTCTCAACCGTCTGGACGAGATCATCTTCTTCCACCGGCTGGACCGCGATGAGATGTCCGCCATTGTCGACATCCAGCTTCGCCGCGTCGGCACGCTTCTCGAGGACCGCAACATCACCGTCGATGTCGATGAGGGGGCGCGTGAATGGCTCGCCGGGGCCGGGTACGACCCGGCCAATGGCGCCCGTCCGCTCAAGCGTGTCCTGCAGCGTGCCCTGCAGGATCCCCTTGCAGCCCTGATTCTGAAGGGCGAGGTCGCCGATGGTTCGGCCGTCAGGGTCACGGCCGGCGCCTCGGGCCTGGTGCTCGAGCCTGGCGCCGTTCTCTGCGAAGCGGCCTGACTTCCGCCGGTCATGGTGAGGGGAACGAGGTTCACCCCCTTCATCGACGCCAAGGCTCCGGCGACAGGAGCGCCGGTGACGTTCGCCGTGCGACGCCCGGTCCGTCCGCGCGTGCACTCACGACCTGCCGTCTCTCCCCAGACGTCGCGAAAGGGCCGCAATGTGGTGCGGGCTCATGCCACAGCAGCCGCCGATCGCGGTGACGCCGCGATCGAGATAGGAGGCGGCTTCACGCGCAAAGGCATCCGGTTTGACCTCATCGTCGAACTGCCAGTTGGGCATCCTGAAGCTCCCGGAGTGAGGGTAGGCGAAGAGAGGTCCCGACCAGACCTCCTTCAATCGATCGAGGCCGGGAGGCGTGTCGGACATCTCGCTGTGCATGATGCCCGCGGCGTGGGCGTCACCTGCGCCAAGGCAGTCATCTCGGATGCGCTCGAATTCCAGATCCGTGCGATCGTTGAGCCCGAGAACCTGCCCATTCGAGGTACGCACGCTGAAGCCGACCCACACGGGAAGGCCGGTGGCCGTGGCGGCGCCGACGGCCAGTGGCGAGAGGGTGATGTCGAGCATCATCTCCATGACCAGCAGATCGCAGCCGGCCGCGGCCAGGGTTTCGGCCTGCAGCGCATAGCTCCGTCGGGCCTCGTCCAGCGAAGGCCATGCGCTGAGGCCGGCATAGAAGCTCGACAGTGAACCGGCGATCCAGATCCGGCGATCCGGCGCCGCCTCTGCGACGGCTTCTCGCACGAGGTCGCAAGAGAGGCGATTGAGAGCGAGCGCCTCGGCTTCGGAGAACCCGGCATGGCGCAGGACGTGAGGAGCTGCGGCATAGGAATTGGCGATCAGGATATCCGCGCCGGCATCGATGAAGTCCCGGTGGATGGTGCGGATCAGGTCCGGGTGGGTCTTCAGGGCAGATCCGGCCCACGACTGGGCATCCATCGGGACACCCCGGCGCTCAAGTTCGGTGCCCATGCCACCGTCGATGACCAGGACTTCGCCGGCATCCATGAGCTCCTGAATCGTGTCCATGATCGTCTCTCCCGAAACATCTCCACTGCAGGGTACAGTGCTTCAAGGACCCTTCAAGGCGGCAACACTCAGACCCTGCAACCGGGCCCCTAGCCCGAAGTTCCAGCGCTGATCAAGCACAAGTGTCTGTTATGAATGACATTCGATAGATTTCAACAGCGTGTTACTGGGTACATTATGGCTTCACGC
>JAJEHK010000184.1 GCA_022823765.1 Alphaproteobacteria bacterium
GGACCTGCTCGAGGCATTGCAGCCACAGATTCCCGAATCCCTGCTCGCTGGACGGGGTCGAGACCGGTTGCTGCAGCGGGTTGGAGATTTTCCCGCAGCCGTCGCGGCGAACCTGTGCATCTTCGAACTGAGACTCGACGACCCGGAACCGGCTGCTGACTTCTCGCTCACCGTGACTTCCTCACGGGTCCCGCAAAGCTACCTGGCGGGCACCGACGGGGCAGCGGCGACTTCCCTGAAAGCCTGGCTCGACACCTATCTGGCCAGCAGGCCGGAACCGCACACGTGGCTGATGCTCGAATACGATCTCATTGACATCCCCGAGGAGCGGAAAGCCGCTCCGGCGATCAATCTGCGATCGGATGCTTCGCTAACCCCGGGCGGCGTGACATTCGAACCGGCTCGCCTTGCCGACACGCTCAGTCGTGTCTTTGGCCGGAGTGACCCGCGACATGAACACTGCGCGCTGTGCCGCGCATTTGCTGTGCTGCCCTCCGGCGCAGTAGTCGCATTCGCTGCCGCCTTTCCCGAACGCACGCCCCGATCCGTCAGGCTAGTTGTCGCGGAGGTTTCGGCAACTCAGGTGGGGCCATTTCTTGATCGACTCCGGTGGCCGGGTTCGATCCCCACTGTTCTGCACTTCCTGTCGGGACTCCACGATGTCTCCAACCGTTTCATGATGGCGTTCGATGTTGCCCCTGAAAACACCCTGCCGCGACTGGGTTTAGAAATCTACCCGACTGCCGCCGGCGACCGAGATTTTCGAGGCTTGCTCTCGGCCTGGCACACGACAAGGAACTCCCATTGGCGTGGCCTGATAAATCGGCTGGTCGAAATGGAATTGTGCTCACAGGCGAAGGCCGACGGGCTTCTGTCCTGGCCGAGGCAATGCATCCTCTACGGGGCGAACGGAACCTACGGGCTGCGCATGGGTATCAATCACATCAAGATCGTGGTGAACGCGGAGCACTTGCGGGCGAAAGCCTACGCAGGTCTGCAGTGCTTCCCGCTGGCGCCCGACAAGCGGTGAGATGGAAGCCTACGGAAGGCAAGACAAGCGTATGCTTGGAGAATGCAGGGCCCGCTCGGCAGATGCGACTGGCGTATGCTCATGGCATACGCACGAATTGCCTGTCCAACGATTTCAAGGGGATAGGCTCCGTATCCCGAGAGCGATGTCAGCACCGAGATGTGGCTGCTCTCAGAGACGGTCGGCTGGCGGATGCTGAAGTCGATCCGAACTCACCCTGACACGATATCGAAGTTCTCTGAGAACACGATCGAAGACATGAACCTGTCTGAGATCCGCCAGAATATCGACTCCCCGTTCCTGTCGGGTGACGTAAGCATTTATGTGTCAGGCGAGGAGGGGGTACTCCCTGTGGTTGTTGAACGAGCCACGAAGAGGAGCACCCCGATGCCACAGCGAGCTGCGACGATCGAGAGTTTACCGATGGCCTTCGAGGTCGTGAAGGAGATGCAGGCGGACGGTCTGGAATGGGGCGAGGGCTACCGCCCGCTCGGCCGCCGGGCGCTGGCCGAGATCATCGAGGGCCGGATGGCCGAAGCGGTCGACTACTGGCTCGACCACGTCGATGCCAGCGCCATGCGCGACCGGCGCAACGGCAGCTACTCCCGCCACCTGCTGACCGAGCTTGGCGACATCGAGCTCAGCGTGCCCCGCACCCGGCGCTTCTGCCCGAGCGAGATTGTGCGGAGCTATGCACGGCGCGCACCCGAGATCGACCGCGCCATCCTGGCCGGCTTCGTCCTCGAGCTGTCGACCCGCAAGGTCGGCGAGGTTCTGCTCGCCCTGCTCGGGCGCCCGGTCTCGCCGGCCACGGTGAGCCGGGTCGCCAGGACCCTGGACCAGACGGTCGAAGCCTTCCACCGGCGGCCGCTGAAGAACGCCTACAAGGCGCTCATGCTCGATGGCGTGGTGCTGGCCCGCAAGACCGGCGCCGGCGCCCTCAAGAGGCCGGTGCTGGTGGCCCTGGGGATCCGCCACGACGGCAAGAAGGAGATCATCGACTTCCAGCTCGCCGGCAGCGAGAGCGCCGCCCAGTGGGAGCACTTCCTCACCGCCCTGCACCGCCGCGGGCTCACCGGAGAGGGCCTGGAGATGATCTGCGTCGATGGCGGCCACGGCCTGCTCGCCGCCCTGCCCATCGTCTATCACGGCATCCCGGTCCAGAGGTGCTGGGCGCACAAGATGCGCAATATCCTCAACAAGGTCCGCCAGGCCGACCAGGAGGCCGTCAAGGCCGATGTCCACGCCGTCATGAACGCTCCCAACCGACGCAGGGCCGAAAGCGCCGCACGGCGCTTCGCCGATCGCTGGCAGCCCCTCTATCCCAAGGCCGTCGCCTGCCTGCGCAACGACCTCGACGACCTGCTCACCTGCTTCCGCTACAACACCCTCGCAGAGCGAAAGCAGGTCAGGACCACCAACGCCATCGAACGAAGGTTCCGCGAAGTCCGAAGACGAACCAGGCCCATGGGAACCTTCCAGGACAGAACCTCAATGGACCGCATCCTCTACGCGGTCTTCATCCATGAAAACAAATCCCAGGGAATCAGCACCCCCGTCTCCCTGACACATAACTCTTGACGTTACCAAGAGAGGTCCGGTCTGCGGTACGTGGCCGGCAGGCGTTCCGTCAGGCCGCGTTTGTCCGCACCATGAAGTCCCGGAGCGCCGACACAACCCTTTCGGGCGCCTCTTCCGAGAGAAAATGCCCACAATCGTCGAATTCGTGCAGTTCGAAGTCCTCGAGCGCAGTCTTCCAGCGTTCGAGTTCCTTCTCGCGGAATGCGATATCCCTGAATCCCCAGAGCAGGAGCGCCGGCTTCTCCGCAAAGGCCTTTCGGTCATTCCAGATCATTCGCAGCCAGTTGCTCGCACCGATGATGTAGCCCGGCAGTGCAGCGCACGCCGCGCGCGTCGGGGATGAGGGAGCCATAGTGGTGCGCCACCATCCAACAGCAGGCGCACGCCGCGCGCGTCGGGGATGAGGGCTGCGCCTGGCGGTAATGAGCCATGATGTCCGGTGTCAGGACGTCCCGGTCGCCAACCGCCATCGGCATGACCTTGTTCACGAAGACGTTGTGACGCTTGATGAGATACTGGCCGATCCAGCTCGACATCAGGAAACTGAACGACTTGAAATGGAAGTCGTCACTGACCGGCCAGCACCAGGTGTTCGCGATGACGAGGCGCCGAACCCGCTCGGGATGCCTGCGCGTGTAGTCAAGACCGAACGGCCCACCCCAGTCTGTCATGAACAGGGTGATGTCGCGAAGGTCGAGATGGTCGAGCAGGGCGGCGAGGCGATGCGCGTGACTTTCGGGAGGATGGTCCTCGCGCCGGGAACTGCGCGACGAGAGACCGAAACCGATGTGGTCGGGCGCGATGCAACGGAACTCCGAGCGAAGCTGCCGAATCGGCTGCCGGAACTCGAATGACCACGTCGGATTGCCATGCACGAACACGATCGGTTCGCCCTCGCCCTCGTCGATGTAGTGCATCCCGTGATCGGGCGGCAAAGTCAGGAATCTGCTTTCAAAAGGGTACATGGCATCCGATACCCAATCCGGACGAGCCGTCTCTGCAGAGTGTTTCATCCTGCCCACAACCCCTCGAGTTTCGCGAGGCATCCGGTCCAGCCCCGTTCATGCTCGTCGCGGACTTCCGCCTGCGCAAACCGGGAATGAGTCAGGGTCAGGCGGGTGGAACTGGCAGATTCCGGTTCGAACTCGATTGTGACCAGCGATTCAACGTCACTGCCCTGCCACCGCCAGGTGTGCGCGAGGCGACGGTACGGCACGACTTCCCGATACACGCCACTCACGAGCCAGTTCCGCCCGTTCGCCCCACGCATCTCGACGAGAAACGTCCCGCCAACCACGACCTCGGCGATTGCCCTTACAACGACGGCATCGCCGGGTGCTAACCATAGTCGCAATAACTCCGGTTCGGTCCACGCGCCGTACACCGCCTCTATGGGCGCGTCGATCACGCGATACAGCGTCAGGTAGATGTGCGCTTCACTCGGCTGCCCGACCTTGCCGCGATCTTCCGGATGGACAGTTCTTTCCGGCAGCCTGGAATTCGTCATCGCGGGTTGTCCGGCTTGTCGGTTCCCGAGGCGATCAGGGCATTGAGCGCCTCCAGACGGTCGACCCAGAAGCGCTCGTGAAACTCGAGCCAGGCCCGCGCATCCGCAAGCGCGTCCGGGTTGATCCGGCACACGCGTTCCCGTCCCCGCGCCTCGCGCGTCACGAGGCCGGCATGTTCCAGCACGCCGAGGTGTTTCGACACTGCAGCGAACGACAGGGGGATGGGTTGTGAAAGATCGCCGACGGTCAACTCTCCCGCAGCCAGGCGATCGAGGATCGCCCGGCGGGTGGGGTTGGCAAGCGCATGAAAGACGCGGTCCAGATTCTGCTCAACCATGTGGTTGAATATATGGGCCTGCCCACTGATATTCAACTACCTGGAAGAATGTTCCTGAATTCGAATCCGCCGGACGCGTGATTCAGCAACGTTGTGACCACCCGCCTTGGGTATCAGGCTGGGGGTCGCAAGGCGTTCCCCGAGGAAGTTTCCGTGACCGTCGTTGTGTGTGTTGATCTGTCCCCAGCGTACCCGGGACCAGACGCGTTCGTAGATGAAGTAGACGACGAAGCCGCAGAATGCTCCCGTGACGGCGATCGCGCCGCCCTGGGAGGCCGAACCGGTGAATATCCAGCCCGTCAGCGTCATGGTGGCGAAGCCCAGAAGTTGCCAGACCACCGCCTTGACCAGCGTTCGCCGCTTCGTATCCAACGTCCTCCTCCCTTCGCAGCCGATGCCCTGCATGGATACGCAAGCGAGGATGCATGTTGAATTAGGCAAATTAGATACATAATAATAGAACAATTGGATTAATTGCCATTAGGTCGAATATAATGGACAAGCGCGAGCGTGCTGTACAGTTTCGGCAACGAATGCTGACCGCCATGGAGAGCGCCGGCATGAATCGAAGTGCTCTTGCCAGCGCCACCGGTGCCCAGCGTTCGACCATAGGAAAGATCCTGGCCGAAGGAAGCGTGCAATTGCCCAGTGTCCACCTCGCAGCGAATTGCGCATCGGCACTCGGTGTCAGTCTGGATTGGCTTGCCGCGCTGACCGAGCGCATGGAGCGGCCAGGCGACGTCGTGGAAGACGGGATACGCGTGGAAGCGGCAGCCCGCACGTCATCGGATGACCGGCTTCTCGAATGGCACCGCGAGGCAGCGGGGTACAAGATTCGCCACGTTCCCACGTCGTTGCCCGAGCTGCTCAAGACCCGCGAGGTGCTTCAGTGGGAGTACCGGGCCCATCTCGGCAAGACGCCGGGGCAGGCCATCGCGGCGATGGAGGCCCGGATGGACTGGATGCGACAGAACATGTCCGACTATGAGGTGGCGCTGCCGCGTCACGAGATCGAGAGCTTTGCGCACGGCGAGGGCTATTGGTCCGGGCTCGGGGCTGCGGAGCGCAAAATGCAGCTCGAGCGCATGGCTCGGGTCTGCGAACACCTCTACCCCTCGTTGCGCATCTTCATTCATGACGCGCACCAGATCTTCTCTGCACCGATGACCGTCTTTGGCCCGCTGCTCGGCGTGATCTATGTCGGGTCCGTGACGCTCGCCTTTCGCCAGGCGGAGCGCGTGCGCAGCCTGGCGCGGCATTTCGATGGTCTGGTGCGTGTTGCCGACGGCGACCCGCGAGATGTTCCCAAGTGGTTCGAGGACCTTGCCCGCAACGTGTCCTGATCGCACGTACCAGGGCTCTGTTGCCAACCTCGGCCGGAATGAAGCGTCAGCGGCCCGCAAATGAGTTGACCCGGCGTCGACTGAACCCTCATCCGTCACCAGGGTTGGGGCTGAAGTACTTCTTCTTGTCCTTCACGTCGCGCCATTCGTCGGAATCGGCAGGGTGATCCTTCTGCCGGGTAATGTTGGGCCAGACTTCCGCATACTCCCTGTTGATCTCCAGCCACTCCTCGAGACCGGGATCGGTGTCAGGCTTGATCGCGTCCACAGGGCACTCGGGCTCGCACACCCCGCAATCGATGCACTCGTCCGGGTGGATCACCAGCATGTTCTCGCCCTCGTAGAAGCAGTCCACGGGACAGACCTCGACGCAGTCGGTCAGTTTGCACCGTATGCAGGACTCAACAACGATGTAGGTCATGAAAGTCTCCACGTCCTGGACGTGAATGAAGGTGAGGGTCGGATCGTCATGGTTATCTGGGACTTCCGCGTCCACGGTCAAGTGGGAGGAGACGACTCCAGTCGTGCCAGGCGCGCCTGGGCGCGCCGCCGCGCCAGCGCCCGGTCACCGTCATCGATGTGGAGCAGGCCGGCGATTCTGCGCACCAGCGAATCCTCGTAGGCATGGAGTTCGCCGTCGGCGAGAACCACCTGCCACAGCTGCTGCATCATGGTCAGCCGTTCCGCGGCATCGAACTCCGCCTTGAGAACACGTGTGAACCGGTGCCAGCACACCGCGTCGCCGGCGACTCGTGTGGCCTCGTCGACGAGGATCTGCACCTCCCCGGTTCCGAGACCAAAGTGCTCTTCGAGTACGTCGTGGATGTGCTGCATCTCGCGTTCATCGACGTGGCCGTCGACCAGAGCCGCCTCGACGAGGATGCAGGCCGACGCCATGCGCAGCTCATCATCCGGTGATGGCGTCGGGGAAGCGTCGGACGCCCCCATGTCGAGGAGTTTTCTGATCCGGGCGAACATCACGGATGCGTCATGGCAGAAAGACTCCGTTGCGGTCAAGCTGGACCGTCGCGTGGCGCCAGGTCCTCGTAGAGATCCGCAGCCTCTCGGGCGGGTCCCCGCCGGGTCGAGATGGCGATCACCCGGATGACGCGTACGCGGCGATTCTGCGGGAAGGTAAGGATGTCACCTGGGTGGAGTGTGCCGTGGGACTTGGTGATCCGGCGCCGGTTGAGCCGCAGGCGGCCGCTCGCCACGAGTTGTGTCGCCATGGACCTCGTCTTGAAGAACCGGGCATGCCACAGCCACCTGTCGATGCGCATGGCGACAGCGTTCATCGGGCGACCTCCATGTCCGCAAGGCCGGCGAAGGGGGAGGAGGGATCGGGAGGGACCGGCCGGCTCGAGCGCCGCCTGACCTGGGCGAGGAGGACGTCTGCGTCGACGATGCGCACACGAAATCCCATGGCTTCCGCAATGGCGGCGAACGCTTCGCGGCTCGATCCCGACAAGGAGATGAGATCGCCGTCTGCCGGGGCCCACCCGCGGCGCGTCAGCTTGCGAATCTGCGCGGCCAGTCTTTCCGCCATGTCGACGCGAAGGGCACGGGTGCCGAGTTGCATGTATCCGATCGCCTGCCAGAAGGAACCGGGAAGGGATGGATCGGCTTCGAGAGCGACCTCGCCCTTCAACGGGACAGCCGGCACCGTGTCGTGGTCGTGGGCGAGGGTCCACAGGATGGACCGCAAGGCGAGATCCGTTGATGACATCATTGGCTTGACGAAGACGGCACGGGTTCCGAAACGGACCCCGAATGTGGTCAGCCGGCGACGGTCGTTGGCACCGAGGCTTCGAACCAGGTCAAGACAGGAGTGTTCCGACGAGACGCCAAGGCCTTCGACGAGTTGGAAGGCGATGCCCCGCGCTGCTCCCTCGAAACCTGCATTCCTGAGGGCAAGAAGTGGTTCCAGGGACCTTGAAAGACGTTGGGCAAGCCATCGTTCGATCGCCGCCTTCACCCTCCGGGCGTCCTCATCGCTCAGGATATCCGAAGCGAGAACCGTGACTCCCGGCTCGACAACCGAGCGGCCTGCCGCAAGGCGGGCGATCGCATCGTCGCGCCAGCGCACCACCAGGGAGCTGTCCACCTCAAGGTCCCGCCCGCTTTCTGCCACCAGTTCCTCGACGCGGCCTTCCACTGCACGGGCGGCGACGCGGCGGGTCTCGGCAGCCAGCACCCGATCGATCGCACGGCCCGTGCGTGCCGGACGCATCGCGCGGAATCCCTGCAGCCGATCCATCGGCTCTCCCTCGACCATGATGCGACCGTCGCCGTCGACATGAATGTCGAGGGCCTCGCCCTGTCTCAGCCGCACGGCAACCAACGCCATGCGGCGGTCGACGAAGCGCTGGATGAGCTGTTCGTGAAGGGCATCGGACAGGCGGTCTTCGATAGCGCGGGCTTCTTCCCGCAGGCTGGCGTGGTCATCCACCCAGTCCGAACGATGGGAAATGTAGGTCCAGGTGCGGATATGGGCAATGCGGCTCATCAGCAGATCGATATCGCCGCCGGTTCGGTCGAGGCGGGTGATGCTGCGATGCACCCAGTCCTCCGGCAACCGCATCTTCGGCCCGGCCAGGTGACGATAGATGTGGGCGAGAAGCCGCACGTGGTGGTCGTGCATGACCTTGCGGTAGTCGGGTACCCTGCAGACCTCCCACAGCAGGCGAACCGCCTCAGGGTGGCAGGCGAGGCGCGCGATGTCGGCATCGCGGTTGAGACTGGCCAGTGCCCGGTGATCATCCGCTTCTCCGGCACGCACGAGGAAGGCGTGGCGGGGGCGCTGTTCCAGGCTCTTCAGGAGCGCGAGGCAGCTGCGAAAGTCGAGGTCCGGGTTGCGCCACATGAGCGAGTCGACGTCGTCGAACCGGTGGTTTTCTATGGCCTGGACGAGCGACGGTTCCATGCCCGTGAGCGTGGCGGTCACACCGAATGTGCCGTCGTTGGTGTGGCGTCCTGCGCGACCGGCGATTTGTGCGAGTTCGTGTGCTGCCAGGGTCTTGACCCGCTTGCCATCGAACTTGCGCAGAGCGGCAAAGGCGACATGGTTGACATCCATGTTGAGGCCCATGCCGATGGCATCGGTGGCGACTATGTGCTCGACGTCACCGGCCTGGTACATGGCGACCTGTGCATTGCGTGCCCTGGGCGACAGCGCACCGAGAACCACGGCGCAGCCGCCACGCTGGCGGCGCAGGATATCCGCGATTTCGTAGACATCGGGAATCGAGAAGGCGACCACGGCGCTGCGCGGCGGCAGACGTGCGAGGCGGGTGGAACCCGCATAGGAGAGATCGGAGAACCGCGGCCTGACCACTGACTGCGCATCGGGCAGGAGTTCCCGGATGGCGGGACGCATGGTGGCGGCACCCATCAGGATGGTCTCCTCCCTTCCCCTGGCCCTGAGAAGGCGGTCGGTGAACACGTGACCGCGTTCCGTATCGGCCGCGAGCTGAATCTCGTCCACCGCGAGAAACTCGACGTCCATGTCGAGAGGCATGGATTCGGTGGTGCAGACAAAGTAACGGGCCCGTTCGGGTACGATGCGTTCCTCTCCGGTGACGAGAGCGGTTGCACCCTTGCCCTTGCTGGCGACGACGCGATCGTAGATTTCCCGGGCCAGCAGTCGCAACGGCAGGCCAATCATGCCACTGCGGTATGCGAGCATGCGTTCGACGGCGAGGTGTGTCTTGCCCGTGTTGGTAGGACCGAGAACGGCAGAAAGGCGCATTTCGGAACGAGGCATGGGGGCACATTCACCGTGAAGCGAATTGGTTGCAAGGGGTCTCTTATTCCTTGCCGCAGCATGCGCCCGCGTCTATGTCAACGGTCTCGCCTCCATGACATGGTAATGGGACCGTGAATCCCTGCACCGGCATCGCCGGCAAAAGGCCGACCGGCGCAACAACCCGCCATCATGGTCAGGGCGCTGTGTACGGGTGCGCAGGACACAGTCGAGTGCTATCGTGAGGCAGGCAGGTAAAGGGATGTGCATGACTGCGGCAAGGGGGATTCTGGTTCTCGTCCTCGTGGCGACTCTGACTGCCTGCGGCACGGATGAACCGGACACATACGTGGAGCGACCGGTCGAGGAGATCTACAGCAATGCGGTCAACCTGCTCGAGGCGGGAGAACGCAGACTCGCGGTGGCTGAATTCGAGGAAGTCGAGCGACAGCATCCCTACTCGCAGTGGGCGAAGCATGCCCAGGTCATGTCCGCCTATGCCAGCTATCTTCAGGGCGACTTTGACGCGGCGATCGCTTCCGCCTCCCGTTTCATCGATTCCCATCCGGGTAACGAGAACGCGGTCTATGCCTACTATCTCATCGCCCAGAGCTACTACGAACGCATTTCGGACGTGGAACGCGACCAGCGCATGGCCGAAAGGTCGCGGGATGCCTTTCTCGAGTTGTTGCGACTCTTTCCGGATTCACCCTACAGCCGCGATGCCTCCCTCAAGCTGGAACTGACCCTCGACCACCTCGCAGGCAAGGAGATGAACATCGGCCGCTGGTACCAGGAACGGGGTGCCTACATCGCGTCGGTCAACCGGTTCCGCACAGTCATCGACCACTACCAGACGACATCCCATGTCCCCGAGGCGCTGTTGCGTCTCGTGGAAACCTACCTGGCGCTCGGACTCGTTCGCCAGGCCCGTGAATCAGCGGCGGTCCTTGCTCACAACTATCCCGGCAGCGACTGGTACGAGGATGCCTGGTCATTGCTGGCCCAACACCGGTTGCTTCCCTGAGGCGGCAATGACCGGCCTCACACGGCCGCACGAGGTGAGCCGGCCACAGTCATGCTGACCTCGCTCAGTGTCCGCAACCTGGCGGTCATCGAACGCATCGACCTTGAGTTCGGCGATGGACTGACCGTTCTCACCGGTGAAACCGGAGCCGGCAAGTCAATCCTTCTCGATGCACTCGGCCTGGTCATCGGCCGCCGTGCCGATATCTCCATGATCCGGCCCGGCGCCGACAGGGCGTCGGTCACGGCCACCTTCCGCATCGGTCCGGAGAGCGCCATCGTCGGCATGCTCGAAGAGCGGGGCATCGAATGCGATGAGGAACTCGTCGTTCGCCGGCAGGTCAGGACGGACGGCCGCAGCCTTGCCCATGCCAATGACGAGGTCATCGGCGTGGCCCTTCTGAGAGAAATCGGTGATCACATTGTCGAGTGCCATGGTCAGCAGGATCAGCGCGGACTGTTGCGTCCGGCAACCCACCGGATGCTGCTCGATGCCTTTGCCGACAACCGGGACGCCGTTGACGGAGTCGGCCAAGTCTATGCGGCATGGCAACAGGCGAAGCAGAAGCTTGAGTGCCTCGAGGCCGACCAGGCCGGACGACAGGAGACCATGGACACCCTTGCCAGCGATCTGCGTGATCTCGAGATACTGGATCCCGGCGAGGACGAGGAGGGTGTCCTCACGGCCACACGAACCCGGCTCGCCAACAGACGCAAGGTGGCCGAGGCGATGGACATCGCAGCAACCGCGCTTGCCGGAGAGCGTGGTGTCGATGACGGACTCGCCACGGCCAGTGCTGCACTGGTGCGAGTCCGGGACGTCGCCGGCGGCCTGGTCGACGAGGCCCTCGGCGCCGTCGATCGCGCCCTTGTCGAGACCGCAGAGGCCTCGTCCGCCCTGGCGCGTGCGGCCACCGGACTCGAGGATGAAGCCGACCGGCTCGACGAGATCGAGGATCGCCTCTTTGCCCTGAAGAGCGCCGCACGGCGCCATCGGACGACTGTGGCCGGACTCCCCGAGGCGCGGGAGAGCCTCGCCCGTGATCTTGCGGCGGTGGAGGGACTTGAGGAGGAAGTGGTGGTGGCCAGGGAGGATGAGGCCCGGCTTCTGGACGTGTTCCGGAGCGCCTGTGACGTTCTCGGAAAACGCCGCCGCAAGGCAGCCCATGCCCTTGACGCCGCGGTGATGGCGGAACTGGCGCCGCTCAGGATGGATCATGCCGTCTTCGCCACCCGCCTCGAGCCACGGGAGATCGCCGCATGGGGCGCCGATGGTGCCGAGACCGTGCAGTTCACGGTTGTGACAACACCGGGAGCCGCTCCCGGTCCGCTCGGCAGGATCGCTTCGGGCGGTGAGCTGTCGCGTTTCATGCTCGCCCTCAGAGTCGCCGGACAGGGCGACGAGCCTGCCGGCACCCTCATCTTCGACGAAATCGACAGTGGTGTGGGTGGCGCGGTCTCGGATGCAGTCGGCGAGCGACTGCGCCGCCTCGGTCAGCGCACCCAGGTTCTCGTCGTGACCCATGCCCCCCAGGTGGCGGCACACGCTGACCACCACATCCTGCTTTCGAGAGCCGACACGGCCGTTGCCGAAGCGCGGATGCTCTCCGGCAATGATCGCCGGGAAGAACTGGCTCGCATGCTGGCCGGGGCTCACGTCACCGAGGAATCCCGTGCTGCGGCGGCAAGCCTCCTCGATCCATGAGACAACAGCGTGAACCGTTCCCCATCCTGATGCCGTTCACCCGGTCGGCAAGGAGCCGCGCCTGTCGGCGCTCCGGAGGTTTGGCCAGACACTGCGCTTGACGTCTGTCGCGACCGCGCACGACTCGAAGACGACAGCTTCTGCAGCTTCGACCGCAGGATGCTGGGCCTCTTCGGTGGTCCCGATACTCGATGAGAGACGATCCGGTCCCGGTCAGTTCATCCTTCCGCGTCCCGTGCCCTTTCGAGATACCTGTCGGACAGTGCCTTGTGTCGTCGTGCGAGATGCATGTAAGGCTGCCTGGTCAGGGAAACGGGAACCTGTTCTTCGTCGGAGAACGCCACCTCTTCAACACCATCCAGCGAGTCGAGCAGTAGACACATTGCCCTGTAGATCCATACGTGGGCTGCCACCCACGGAGGAATCTGGTCAACATCCGGTACTGTCACACCGTCCAGAAGACTGTCGGCCAGCGCAAGTGTGTCAATTGTGGTTCTGATCGACGCACGATCGATGTCATTCACGGCAATGTCCTTCCACGCTGTTGGTACATCGGGGATCATGAATGATCCCGCCCCGAATTCGGGACTTGTGGTTCATGCTAGAGGTCGACGTGCACTGTCGTTGATGTCCAACCCCCGGTCCGGCCTCCCGCCCTGGCCATGTTGGAATCTTCGGGAGAGCATTCCTTGATCAGATCGTCCCAGGCTCGGCGGCGCGGTCGTGCCCGGATGCACTCATGGCCCCAGCGCGCCAATCGGGATGACTCCGACATTCCGCATGCCCGCGTGGCCGTAACCGTTCGGCACGATGACCGCAAGCACCGACGGACTTTGGTGGTCGCTCCCCTCCATGCGCTCGGCCAGCCTGTTCAGGCTTTTCATGCCCTCCGGCACCCAGCGTTCGCCCAGCTTGATCTCGAAGGCTGCCCAACGCCCGTCCGCCGCTTCGACGATGGCGTCAACTTCCAGCCCTTCCTTCTCCCGGTAGTGAAACACGTGGGCATCTGCTGCCTGCGCATAGATGCGCAAATCACGGATAACCATGGACTCGAACAGCAGACCGAGGAATTCCGGATCGGCGGTCAGACGTGCAGGCGTGGCCCTCAGGGCGGCAGCGGCCAGGGAAGGATCCACAAAGTGCCTCACAGGCGTCGCCCGAAGCGCGGTCCTCGACCTGAGGTGCGGTGACCATGCGGGCTGGTCTTCCACCAACATGAGCCGCTCCAGTGCTTTGAGGTACTCGGCGACCGTATCCGTCTTGAGGCTCTCACTCTCGCGTTCAACATCGCGAGCCAGCTTCGCCATGGCGACAGGGGTTGCGACGTTCCGGGCCAAAGACCGCAGAAGGCGTGCCACCTTGACCGGATCTCTCCTCTTGTCGCTGACTCTGGAGATGTCCGCGCGGCGGATTTCGTCCAGGTAGCCCTGGTTCATGCGAAGAACCGACCTCAGGGGTTTGCCGGTGTTTCCAGGCCAGCCGCCGGCGCAGACGAGTTCGGCGACGGAAGCGATTGAAAGATCGCAGCGCTGCGTTTGCTGCCGCTCGCCGTCAAGGAGCCTTCCCAGCGAGATTTCACCGGAAGAGTGTCCTGCCTCGTAGAGAGACAACGGGCGCATGCGAAGTCGTGTAAAGCGTCCAGCGCCGGTGTGACGGGTCATGTCGTCCGCAGGAACCGCAGATCCGGTGAGGATGAATTGGCCGGATCGGGAACGACGGTCGACCGTCCTGCGAACATGGTTCCACAATGTGGGCTCCAGCTGCCATTCATCGATCAGGCGCGGCGTGTCGCCTTCGAGTGCGGCTGCAGGATCGATGCCGATCATGCGTCTGGCATTGTCGTCGATGTCCAGCAAGACATTGCTCGCGGCCACACGCATGGCGGTTGCCGTCTTCCCGCAGGCTCTTGGGCCTTCGATGAGCACCGCCCCGGAGGCCTCTAGCAGCTCCACCAACTCGGCATCGACGATTCGTGGCAGGTAATCCATCCACCGGTACGCAGTCACACAGAGAAGTGTTGTGACAGTAGGGTTTGGAGCTCTTGATGGCAAGACGATTCGGACCGTTCAACGGGTGATTCGGCGGATTTTCAACGGGTGATTTGGCGAGCATTCAGAGGGTGATTTGTCGACTTGTGGATCATGCCGGAGGTCGTGTGCTTCTTCGGTGATGACCACCATCTTGTCCGGGCCATCCCTTTGACCATGATACGACCTCCGGGATAGAAACCCCTGGTCACATCGACGCAGACCGAACGAACACTGAATTCCACCGTCCCGGTTTCATGAACCCATGATTCGGGGGCGGACACATGAGGTCAGCCGGGGTTTGTTGACGTGCGGTGACGCAGTCGCCGGTGCGATCCGGGCGGGATTGTCACCGGACCCGGTTCGTGGGGACGGATGGTCCGTATCCGGATGGAGATGGCATGACGCGAGACGAAGCGAAGAAGGAGATCGATGAACTCGTACGAGAGATCGACCGTCATGACCGGCTCTACCATGTCGATGACGCGCCGGAGATCGACGATGCCGCCTACGATGCGCTGAGGCGACGTCTCGAGGACTTTGAGGCGAGGTTCCCCGATCTCATCCGTGACGACAGTCCGTCGCGTCGTGTGGGAGCCACCCCTGCTGGCGGCTTCGCGACCGTTGCCCACGGGGTGCCGATGCTCTCGCTGGGGAACGCCTTCGACGATGAAGATGTGGCGGACTTCCTCACCAGGGTGAGACGGTTTCTGGGCCTTGGCGACGACGAGGACTTGGGTGTCGTGGCGGAACCGAAGGTTGACGGGCTGGCGGTGTCCCTGCGCTATGAGCGTGGCCGTTACGTGCGTGCCGCCACCCGGGGAGATGGTCACACGGGAGAGGACATCACGGCCAATGTGGCCACGATCGGCGAAGTGCCGCAGTGCCTTCAGGGCGAGGCGATTCCGGACGTCATCGAACTGCGTGGTGAAGTCTATCTGTGCCGCGAGGACTTTCTCCAACTCAACCGCGAGCGGGTGACACAGGATGAACGTCCCTTCGCCAATCCGCGTAACGCTGCGGCGGGTTCACTCAGGCAGCTCGACGTCTCGGTGACACGATCGCGGCCCCTGCGCCTCTTCATCTATGCCTGGGGCGAGGCAAGCACGCTGCCGGCCGCCACGCACAGCGGCATGCTGGAGGTCATCTCCGGCTGGGGATTGCCGGTGGCGCCCGACGTGCGTGTCGTCTGCGGTCTGGATGAACTTCTCGCCTGTCATCGCCGTATCGGCGACAGGCGTGCGGAACTTCCCTTCGATATCGATGGCGTGGTCTACAAGGTCGACCGGCTCGACTGGCAATCGAGACTGGGATTTGTCAGCCGGGCGCCACGCTGGGCCGTGGCCCACAAGTTTCCTGCGGAAAAGGCCACCACGGTGCTGCGTGATATCCACATCCAGGTGGGCCGTACGGGCAGTCTGACGCCGGTGGCTGTCCTTGAACCTGTGAATGTGGGCGGCGTCGTCGTCGAGCGGGCGACACTCCACAACGAGGAGGAGATTCGGCGAAAGGACGTGCGCATCGGCGATACCGTCACCATCCAGAGAGCCGGCGATGTCATTCCCCAGGTCCTCGGTCCGGTGACGGCACAGCGGCCGGCCGATACGCTTGCCTTTGTCTTTCCGGATACCTGTCCCGTATGCGGCAGCCGGGCGTTGCGTGACACCAACGCGCGGACCGGCCAGGTGGATGTCGTGCGGCGCTGTACCGGGGGATTGCGCTGCACGGCCCAGATCGTCGAGCGGTTGAGGCACTTCGTGTCCCGCCAGGCCTTCGATATCGAGGGCCTGGGTGACAAGCAGATCGCTCAGTTTCGGGAGAAAGAGTGGATCAGCAGCCCCGTCGACATCTTCGATCTCGAGGAGAAGGTCGGTGACGCGCTTGCCGGTGAGGAGGGGTGGGGCGAGACCTCGTCGCGCAATCTCTATGCCGCCATCACCGCCCGCCGAACCATCGCCTTCGACCGGTTCATCAACGCGCTGGGCGTCCGCCATGTCGGGGAGACCACGGCAAGGCTGCTTGCCCGCCACTGGGGGGTGCCCGCCACCATGCGCCAGGCGCTCGATACCGACTCGGGCATGGAGGATCTGCAGGATATTGACAGCATTGGTCCGGCGGTCGTCGATTCCCTTGCCGCCTTCTTCTCCGATGCCGGCAACCGGGCCGTGCTTGACGGTCTCCTGGAGCGGCTCACGATCGAGCCGGTGGCACGCGTGGCGGATGAGTCGCCGGTCTCCGGCAAGAGTGTCGTCTTTACCGGCTCGCTGAAGACCATGACCCGTCAGGAAGCCAAGGCGCGCGCCGAGGCGCTGGGCGCCAGAGTGGCGGGTTCGGTCTCGGCGAAGACGGACATTGTCGTTGCCGGAGAGGCTGCCGGTTCGAAACTGAAGAAGGCCCGCGAACTCTCGCTCGTCGTCATGACCGAGGAGGAATGGCTGGATTTTGCCGGCCAGGCCTGAGGCGTCAGTCGAACTGCGAGAAGTCGGGACTGCGTTTCTCGAGGAAGGCGTTGAAGGCCTCGCGCGCCTCAGGTGATTGGACCGCGCGCGCAAACAGCGGTGTCTCCTCGGCGATGACGGCGCCGAGATCACCGTATCCGGCCTTCACGCGCGCCTTGGTCAGGCGCAGGGATGCGGCGGGCTTTGCGGCGAGGCGGCTGGTGATGCCGAGGCTTTCGGCTTCGAGAACGTTCGCCTCGAAAACATGGTTCACCATGCCGATGGCATGAGCTTTCGATGCATCGAAGGAGTCGGCGAGAAGCATCATTTCCATGGCGCGCTGGTGGCCGGCAAGGCGCGGCAGCAGGACCGTGGAAGCCGCTTCCGGAAAGACGCCGAGATCGACGAAGGGGAAGCGGAACTTGGCGCCGGTCGCGGCGTGAACGAGGTCGCAGTGAAGCAGCATCGTCGCTCCGACTCCCACCGCAAGCCCGTTGACGGCAGCGACAAGCGGCACCTCGAGCGCGGCCAGGGCGTGAAGGAAACCGCCGGCGCCAGGAAGGCGATCTCCCTTCGACTCCTCGAGAAAGGAGCTGACGTCGTTGCCGCTCGAGAAGGAATCGCCGCTTCCGGTGATCCAGACGACCTTGACCCTGCGGTCGTCATTGGCGCGGTTGAATGCCGCCTCCAGCGTCCCGTACATCTCGCGGGTCAGCGCATTCTTCTTTTGCGGCCTGTTGAGACGGATCTGCAGGATGCCGTCGACCGTCACCGTCACAATGTCCTGGCTCATGATTCCTGTCTTCCTTCTAGGGTCGGTCTGCCGGCGGCGGCCGGTTGGCGGGGCTGTTGCAGGTGAATGAAGGTTACCGAGGCCATGACAAGCAGACCACCGGCAATGATCCAGGGTGAGAGGGTTTCGCCAAGAAAGAAGACACCGCCAATGATGCTTGTTACCGGAACCAGCAGGAGGAACGGTACAATCTGGTTCATCCGGTAGCGGCCGATCAGGCGGAACCACAGGGCGTACCCCGTCGCTGTCATGAAGAGGGCAAGATAGACGACACCCAGCCAGCCGGACCATGTTGCCTCGCGCACGGCCTGCCAGTGGCCGCTTTCCACGAGAAGGGATGCCACCAGCATCTGCGGACCGGCGAAGGCGGCAAACCAGGCGACCAGCCGCAGTCCGCCGACCGGTCCCAGGGTCTTCACCATGGTCTGGCCGGCGGCCCAGGCAACGCCCCCGGCCACCACCATGAAGAAGGCCAGCGGCTCCGTGTGCACCCGGGGTTCGCCGGCGATCAGTGTCACTCCGGCAAAGGCCAGCACCATGGCGAACCACTGCCAGCGCGACAGGTGATCATGAAAGAAGATGCTCGCCATGATGGCGGCGAAGACGACCTCGACCTGCACCACGAGGACGGCGGTGGAGGCATCGAGATCAAGGAGCCCCGTGAACTGCAGTCCATAGGCAAGGGTGCCGCCGAAGAAGGTGACCAGGGCCAGGCGTCCGGCAATACTCCACAGCGGCCTGACGAACCACACGAGGATCAGGGCCGCGAGGGTGAAGCGCATGCCCATGAGAAAGAGTGGCGGGAATTCGTCCAGCGATCCCTTGGCTACGGCGAAGCCAGCACCCCACAGGACCGGCACGATGACCGCGATGACGAGATCAACTGGTTTCATCAGTGGAGGGAGGCGCCGGGTTGACGGACATTCGTCGCCGGTCTTCGGTCCCGATGCAAGCTATAGTGACCATGACTGAACATGCACCGGGGGAGCCAGGCATGCTGAAACTGACGGGGATCGTGGGCATGGTGTCCGATTCCGGTCTCGGTGAGGCGCTGCACGACCTTGCCCATGAAGACCGGGTCGAGACCATCATCCTTGATCGCCGTGACATGCTGCGCAAGAGACTGCGCACCGTCACCGACAAGGGCACCGACTGCGCCATTGCACTGCCGCGCACCACCGCCCTCGACGATGGCGCCGTGCTGTTGCTGGAGACCGATCGCGCGATCATCGTCAGGGCCCGTGTCGAGACATGGCTGGTCCTGAAGCCTGCGGATACGGCGGCTGCCCTCGAACTGGGTTACCATGCAGGCAATCTCCATTGGCGCGTCGCCTTCCGTGGTCCCCTCCTTGCCGTTGCCCAGGAGGGACCCCGGAAGGACTATCTGGCTCGCCTCGACGCCTTCCTCGCCGACGGCCGGATCTCCCTGGCACATGACTGACATCAACTCCCTTCTCACCGCCCTCAGGATGGGTGACAGCGCCTTCCCGTCGGGTGGATTCGCCTTCTCGTGGGGTCTCGAAACCCTGGTGGAGGATGGCAAGGTGAAGGATGCTGCCGACGTTCTGGAGTTCGCCAGGATCCAGCTTCGCCACCGCTGGGCGACGGCCGACCGGGTCATGGCACGGCGGGCAGCCGAAACCGGTTGCGACGAGGAGTGGAGTGGTCTCGACCGGATGCTCGACGCCATGACCCTTGCCAGTGAATTGCGTGCCGGATCGTGCCAGGCGGGCCGCGCCCTTTTGCGCGCCCATGCTGGCCTCGGCAACCAGGCCGCCCTGCGATGGCGTCGTCTTGTTGCCGACGGCCGTGCCCATGGCCATCTTCCGGTGGTCCAGGGCGCGGTGTGGGCCCGGGCGGGCATGACGATCGAGGTTCTCGAGACCCTGTCGGCCTGGACCTTGATGTCCGGCATCGTCCAGGCCGCCATTCGTCTCTCCCTGACGGGACCGCTGGAAGCCCAGGCGATTCTGGGTGAGGTGACGGACGACATTGCCGGCATCCTGGCCGTCCGGCCTCCCGACGAACCCCATGCCTTCACCCCCCTGGCCGACATCGCCGTGATGCGCCACGAAAGGGGAGACGTGCGGCTCTTCGCCAACTGACAGGGATGATGACAAGGTGACGGAACCACTCTCTGCAGCCCGTGTCGGGATCGGTGGCCCGGTGGGTTCAGGAAAGACGGCGCTGCTTGAATGCCTGATACCCGCCTTTGCCGACCGGGGCACGAGCCTTGCTGTCATCACCAACGATCTTGTGACCCGGGAAGACGCCGAACGGCTGCAGCGCAGCGGTCTGATCGAACCCAGCCGCGTGGTGGCCGTCGAGGCGGGCGCCTGTCCGCACACAGTCATCCGCGAGGACCCGACGCTCAATCTCGATGCGGCGGAACGTCTCGAGATGCTCTTCCGCCCCCTCGACCTTGTGCTGCTCGAGTCAGGAGGAGACAACCTCGCATCAACCTTTTCTGCCGAACTCGTCGACTACTGGATCTTCGTCATCGACGTGTCAGGCGGCGGCGACATACCGCGGAAGCGGGGTCCGGGCGTCCTGCAGGCGGACCTGCTTGTGATCAACAAGGCGGATCTCGCGCCCCATGTCGGCGTCGATCTCGCGGCAATGACGAAGGAGGCCCGTGACGTACGTCACGGCAGGCCCGTCATCGTCACCAACTGCCGGACTGGCGAAGCGATCGATGATGTTGTCGATCACATTGTCCGGAACGTGCTGTTCGACGACTGATGAGCCGGTTTGCGACGGGACATGACAGGCAACTGGCACTGGATTTCGCGCGGGCGCCTTCCGGCGGAACCTTCCTGAAGAGCCAGTACGTCGCCTTTCCCTTTCACATCACCCGTCCGTTTGACGATGGTGAGGGGCTATTCGTGATCCTCCAGTCGCTCGGCGCCGGACTTCTCCAGGGGGACCGGTTTGCTGCCGGAATTGTCGCAGGCGAGGGGGCCAAGGTCACGATTCGGACCCAGGGAGCGACCATCGCCCACGCCATGCCGGCAGACGACGCCCTCCAGCATGTCCGCCTCGATGCGTATCCCGGCAGCCGGCTTGCCTGGCAACCACGCCCCCTGGTGCTGTTCCCGGGCGCCCGGGTCCGCACATCGCTGGAAGTGGTGGTTCATGACGGCGCCGACGTCATGTGGTGTGACGCTTTTCTGCCTCACGATGCAGGCATTCCCGGGAAGCACTTCACGTCCCTTGAATCGGAGACTGTCGTGAGGGCCGGTGACGGCACTCTTCTGGTGCTCGAACGCCTGCGGACGTCCGGGAAGGAGCTCGCGTGTGCGGGCGTGGCGGTGCATGGCACGATCGGCCTGGTGGGAGGCAGCGCCTCGGTGTCCGACCTTGCGGAAACCCTCAACGAGGCTGTGGCGCACTCGGGTGCCTATGCCGG
>JAJEHK010000271.1 GCA_022823765.1 Alphaproteobacteria bacterium
TCGTCAACATCACGTCAGCGGCGGTGAAATCACCCATCGAGACACTTGGTCTCTCCAACGGCGCGCGCGCCGGACTGACAGGCTTCTGTGCCGGTCTGGCTCGCCAGACCGTGGCCCGCAACGTGACCATCAACGGTCTGCTCCCGGGTCCCTTCGCCACCGACCGGCTGCGCCAGACCATGACCGGACGCGCGGCGTCGGGAGAGAGTCTGGAGGAAGCCATGGCGCGCGAGGCCCGCGGCAATCCGGCAGGGCGTTTCGGTGATCCGGATGAATTCGGTGCGGCCTGCGTGTTCCTGTGCAGTGCAAGGGCCGGGTTCATCACCGGGCAGAATCTGGTGCTCGACGGCGGCGCCTTCAGAGGAACGCTGTAGGCGCCCGGACCAGGGAGATCAGCCGCCCGTCTTCGCAGAAGGCGATGCGAGGAACAAGTTCCGGGCTCTCGGCCTCACCGGCAGTCAACCGCACGCCCGGCACGCGATCCACAGCCATCATCTGCATGATACGCGTCCCGCCGGATTCACGGATCCGCCAACTGCGCCTGCGGCGTGTCAGCGTCGCCTTGTGAGACCCTTTCTCACGAGTGCGGGAATCGGCCGCAGGAAGGAGGCGACGTACTGGGTGCGCGACAGAACGACCCGTTCGGCCAGCGGATCGCGGCGGTCGAGTTCCGATCTGAGTTTTCCGGCAATCGTGACGATCACGGCGCACTCCATGGAAAAGCGCAGCCCCCGGATCCGTTCGGGCAACGGTGCGGCCCGCTCCAGCAGGTCTCCTGTGGCGGCGAGACACCGGTCGAGAACACGGCGCATGGCGTCGGTCGAGCGGGCGCCGTCAAGGGCCTCGACGCCAATGCCGGCTTCGCGGAACCACGCGAGGGGAATGTAGACCCTGTCGAGGCGTCCACGGTCCGTCTTGCAGTCCTGCAGGTGATTGAGCACCTGAAGTGCGTTGCAGAGATTGTCCGAAGCCTCGTAGGCGGAGTCCGGTTCGCCGTGGAGGTCGATGAGGTACCGTCCCACGGGTGCGGCCGAGCGGTAGCAGTAGTCGAGGAGGTCGTCCCAGGTTTCGTAGCGCAGTGTCGTCGCGTCCTGGCGAAAGGCGTCCAGAAGATCGAGCGGGTGGCGGCTCGGTACACCGGTCTCATCGAGACTGCGGGCGAGGGCGAGCGCTGACGAGGGCGCGCCGGAGGCCGCTCGAGGGTTGACCAGGGCATCGGCGAAGAGGTTGAGGCGTGCGATCTTGTCGTCTGCATCGAGATCCGGGTTGTCGGCGATGTCGTCGGCTGCCCGGGCGAAGGTGTAGAAGAGATGCACATGGCGGCGGAAGCGACGGGCAATCAGCCGGGAGGCAACGGGGAAGTTCTCGTCTCCGGCCTCCTTGCCGGATGGGGTTTCGGGCTGTTCCGGGGCGCGTGTCACGGCGTGCCCTGCTGCTGCATTCCCTTGCGGGCCAACCGGTCGGCGCATTCGTTGCCGGGATTGCCGGCATGTCCCTTGACCCATTGCCAGTCGACCTTGTGACGGGTGATCAGTGAATCGAGTGCGCGCCACAGGTCGGCATTCTTGACCGGCTGGCGGCTGGCAGTTGTCCAGCCGTTGGTCTTCCAACGGTGAATCCACGATGTGATTCCCTGGCGCAGGTACTGGCTGTCGGTGAAGAGGGTGACGGGCGACGGCTGGCGGAGTGATTCCAGGGCACGGATCGCTGCGGTCAGTTCCATGCGGTTGGAGGTGGTCCAGTTCTCGCCGCCGCAGATTTCCTTTTTGTGTCCCCGCCACTCGAGCAACGCCCCCCAGCCCCCCGGTCCGGGATTGCCCGAACAGGCGCCATCTGTGTGAATCACGATGTGCTCGGGCGTTGTGTTCACGGGTCCAGTGAAGGGTGGTTGCGGTGATAGCGCATGACCCTGAGGAACTCGCCGGGATCCTTCGGTGTGACAATGGCTCCTCCCACGGGATTGAGCCAGTCATAGAGACGGGTCAGCAAGAAGCGAAGGGCGGCGCCCCGCGCCAGCAGGGAGAGAGCCGCTCTTTCCGCATCATCAAGAGGTCGGCGGGAGGCGTAGCCATCGATCAGGGCACGTCCCCTGTGGACATCGAACCGCGCATCGCCGGTGAAGCACCATGCGTTGAGGCATACCGCGACATCGTAGGCGAGGAGATCGTTGCAGGCGAAGTAGAAGTCGATCAGACCTGTCAGTCGTGGTCCGCGGAAGAACACGTTGTCACTGAAGAGGTCAGCGTGGATGACGCCGTGTGGCAGGTTCCGGGGCCAGCATTCATGGAGTATCTCGATTTCCCTGGAGATCTCGTCGGCAAGGCCCGGCTCCACCTCATCGGCACGCTCGCTGCACTGACCTGCCAGGGTGTTCCATGACGACAGCCCCAGTGCATTGGGGCGATGCATGGCAAAGTCGGCTCCCATGAGATGCATCTCCGCCAGCGCGCTTCCCACGGCGCCGCAATGACGGGCCTCAATGACTCCCGGCGACACGCCTTCGAGGAAACTGATCAGGGCAGCCGCCTTGCCGTTGAGCCGCTTGAGTGCGTGTCCCTCGCTGTCCCTGATCGGGGTGGGGCAGGGCACCCCCCGGGAGGCGAGATGTTCCATGAGACCGAGAAAGAAGGGCAGGTCCTCCTCCTTCACCCGCTTCTCGTAGAGAGTGAGGATGTAGGATCCGCCGTCGGTCATGACCAGGTAGTTGCTGTTCTCGACGCCTTCCGCGATGCCCTTCATGGCAAGGATGCCGCCGACGTCGTAGTCGGCAAGGAAGACAGCAAGTTCCTCGGTGGCAACATCGGTGTAGACGGCCATCGAACCGTCCGTTCACTGGGCCAGGGCGTGCGGCAGTCTGAAGTGAACATTCTCCTCGGAGACCCGGACTTCCCTGATTGTCACGTCATGGTGGTCGCGCAGGTACCCGAGCACGTCCTGAACGAGAGTTTCGGGCGCCGATGCACCGGCCGTGAGGCCGAGTGTCGACACGCCTTCGAGATCAAAACTCTCCAGGTGGCCGGCATTCTCGATGAGGCAGGCATCTCCCGCCCCGGCCTTGAGCGCCACCTCGACGAGCCTGGAGGAGTTCGACGATGTAGCGGACCCCACCACGAGAACCAGATCGCAGTCGGGAGCGATGGCCCGGACGGCGGCCTGCCGGTTGGTGGTGGCATAGCAGATGTCCTGTCGATGTGGCCCGTGGATCCCGGGAAAGCGTCTCATGAGCACGTCGACGATGCCCCTCGTGTCATCGACCGAGAGCGTTGTCTGGGTGATGTAGGCGAGTTCCTCGACGTCACCGGGGTCCACGGTTTCCGCTTCCTCGCGATTCTGCACGAGAAGAATGCTGCCTTCCGGCAGTTGCCCCATGGTGCCCACCACCTCCGGATGTCCCTCGTGACCGACGAGAATCATCCGCCGGCCCTTGCGGTAATGCTTCTGCGCCTCGATGTGAACCTTCGAGACGAGCGGGCAGGTGGCATCGAAGTAGACGAGGTTCCGCCGGCGAGCCTCCTCCGGCACTGCTTTCGGCACACCGTGCGCCGAGAACACCACGGGCCGGTCGGTTTGCTCGATCTCCTCGAGTTCCTCGACGAACACCACACCCTTCGCTTCGAGGGATGCCACCACATGCCGGTTGTGGACGATTTCGTGTCGCACGTAGACCGGGGCGCCGTAAAGCTCAAGCGTTCGTTCGACGATCTCGATCGCCCGATCGACGCCGGCACAGCAACCCCTGGGACTGGCGAGGAGTATCTCCATGATCATTTCGTTCCGCTTGTTTGCGACCGCGCCGGGTTCTATTCTGGGAAGCTGAATCATAACTTGCCGTGTGAGAGAAGGACAAGGCATGAGTGAAGGTGCCGTCGTGGCCGCAAAATCTCCTTTCAAGGTGGAACTCAAGGAAGGCGAAAAGCAGTTCTGGTGCAGTTGCGGTCGCAGCGCCCGGCAACCGTTCTGCGACGGTTCCCACAAGGGAACCGGTTTCATGCCGGTCATCTTCACTCCCGACAAGGCAGGCACGGCCTGGCTCTGTGCCTGCAAGCGGACCGGTAACCGGCCCTATTGTGACGGTACCCACAGTTCTCTCTAGGACCGTCCGTTCGCGACATTCCGCAGGCGAGACCGGGTCCATGCGATACCGTCTGCCTCTGTCGGCGGCATGCCTGCGACTTGTCACCAGGATTCGCCGGAATTGCGTCATCGCGCCGTGTCTTCTCATGCTGCCCCTCCTCCTTCATGCCTGTGCAGGTGAGGAATTCCTGCCGGTCGAGGCCACCTGTCCCGACCTGCTGCTGGTGGCCGAGGCATCGCGTCTCGTCACCCATGCCGAACAGGATGACGAGGCTGGCTATGTCGCAAGCATCGGCGGACTCAGGTGGTCATGTTCGTTCATGCCCGAGAGTCACCGCGTCCGCCTCACCGCGCATCTCGATATCCTGGTGACGGCGCCCCGACGAGATGTGCCACAGGATGTTTCCTTCCCGTTGTTCGTGGCGCTCGAGGACCGGGAGGGCAGGATCATTTCCAAGAAGGTGGTCGAATCGCCCGTACGCATTCTCCCGGGTTCGGAGGAGATCGTCTACAGCCAGACGATCGAGCAGGAGTTTGGCTATGCCCGCATGACGGATGTCGCCGCCCACACGGTCTACACCGGCTTCCAGATGAGTCCGGAGGACCTGGCACGGTCCCGGACAGGATCGTGAGCATCCTCGCGACCGCATGCTGAGACGGAGTCCCCGCATGTTGGTCCGGGCCCTTCGCAAGTGGACGTGATTTCAGCACAAGGACCCCGATCAATGGCGAACGTTGTGGTTGTCGGCTCCCAGTGGGGCGACGAGGGCAAGGGAAAGATCGTCGACTGGCTTTCGGAACGCGCTGACGTCGTGGTGCGCTTCCAGGGCGGACACAATGCCGGCCACACGCTTGAGGTGGGCAACCAGGTCTTCAGGCTGTCGTTGCTGCCGTCGGGCGTGGTGCGGCCCGACAAGCTGTCGATTATCGGGAATGGCATGGTCATCGATCCCTGGGCCCTGTTCCGCGAAATCAGGAAGATCGGCGAACAGGGTGTGCCGGTCACACCCGACAATCTGCTGATCTCGGAGAGCGCCCATCTCATCCTGCCGTTTCACGGCGAACTCGACCGGGCCCGGGAGGCGGCGCGGCGCGGTGCCGCCATTGGCACGACCGGGCGGGGTATCGGCCCGGCCTACGAGGACAGGGTGGCGCGTCGGGGCCTGCGGGTGTGCGATCTTGCCGATGACGAGACGCTCCAGGCGAAACTCTCCCATCTTGTCGATCACCACGACGTGCTGCGCCGGGCATCGGGACTCGATGCGGTCGATCGGGAAACGTTGCTCTCAGAGCTGCGGCGGATCGCCGGGCCCCTGCTGGAGTTCTCCCGTCCGGTCTGGAAGGAGCTCGAACATCTCCGCCGCAGCGGCAGACGCATTCTGTTCGAGGGGGCACAGGGTCATTTTCTCGACGTCGATCACGGAACCTTCCCCTTCGTGACGTCGTCGAACACCCTGGCTGCCGCCGCGGCAACGGGTTCGGGAATTGGCCCCCATGCCCTTCACTATGTGCTGGGCATCACCAAGGCCTATACCACCAGGGTGGGCGCCGGTCCCTTTCCCACGGAGCAGATGAACGACGTCGGCAACGTACTCCGGGAGCGGGGCCAGGAGTTCGGTACGGTGACCGGACGGCCGCGGCGTTGTGGCTGGTTCGACGCCGTCATGGTCCGCCAGGCCATCAAGGTCGGCGGCATTCAGGGAATTGCACTGACCAAGCTCGACGTGCTGGACGGCATCGACGAACTCAGGGTCTGCACGAGTTATCGATGGCAGGGCAGCGATCTTGACCATCTCCCTGCCATGGCGGCCCGGCAGGCCGAGGTGGAAGCGCGTTACGAGACCTTCGAGGGTTGGCGCGAGAACACCCGCGGCGCCCGTTCCTGGGGGGAACTGCCGGCGACCTGCATCAAGTACGTCCGCCGCATCGAGGAACTGATCGAGGCTCCCGTGGCCCTGCTGTCAACCGGTCCGGAACGCGACGACACGATTCGCGTGACCGATCCCTTCGCCGATTGACGTCTAGGCTCCGGCGATGCGCAGGCGTTCCGCCGCCGCCTTGTGCATTGCCTTCTGGATCTTCTCGAAGGCGCGGGCCTCGATCTGGCGAACCCGCTCCCGGCTGATGCCATACTCCCGTGAGAGATCCTCGAGGGTCTTCGGATCTTCCGACAGGCGGCGTTCGACGAGGATGTGGCGTTCGCGTGCGTTCAGGATCTCCATGGCGTCAGCGAGGAGTTCACGGCGTGTTTCCAGTTCCTCCGACTCGCCGAGGGTCTCTTCCTGGTTCTTCTGGTCATCGACCAGGAAATCCATCCATTCGCCATCGCCGCCTGGCTGCAGCGGAGCGTTCAGCGAGTGGTCCGGGCTGGAAAGGCGCCGGTTCATGCTGATGACGTCCTGCTCCGTCACGTCGAGACGCGACGCGATCTCCTGCACAGTCTCAGGGGGCATGTCGCCATCGTCGATCGCCTGAAGCTGCCGCTTGAGTTTCCGCAGGTTGAAGAACAGCTTCTTTTGCGCCGCTGTCGTGCCGATCTTGACCAGGGACCAGGAGTGAAGGATGTACTCCTGGATGGCGGCACGAATCCACCACATGGCGTAGGTGGCAAGACGGAAGCCCCTGTCGGGGTCGAACCGCTTGACCGCCTGCATGAGGCCGACATTGCCTTCGGAAATGAGTTCGGCCAGCGGCAGGCCGTAGCCCCGGTACCCCATGGCGATCTTGGCGACAAGGCGCAGATGGCTCGTGACCAGCTGGTGGGCCGCGTCGACATCGCCGGCATCGCGCCACCGCTTGGCCAGCTCGAACTCCTGGTCGGCCTCCAGCATCGGGAACTTCCTGATTTCCCGCAGGTAACCGGAGAGACTGCTTTCCGGCGTCAGCGCCGGAAGATTTGCGCGTGCCATGAGTTCCTGTTCCCTCAAGCACGGTTACTTTACCACGACTGTAAAGTTCTCCATGCATGCAACGCCTGCACTGCAGCATTGCCTTCGACGCAGAACCGGGTCCCGCCGCCGTGTTCCCTGAACTCCTCCGGCAGGAACGCGCTCGCTCGATGCCATTGTCGTTCTCAACGCGAAGAACGCCGTCGGGAACCGCCAGATGTCCTGGCCGGACCAGCTATTGTCGGGTCTCCAGCGTGTTGTCGAGGTGGGTGATGAGGGTGCGGATGTCCTCAGGAAGCCCGGAGCTGTATTCGTGATAGTCATCGGTTGCCGGATGATGGAATCCCAGGCTGGCCGCATGAAGAGCCTGGCGCGCCATGCGCCCGGATGTTTCACCATAGAGAGTATCGCCCAGCACGGGGTGTCCCTTCGATGCCACGTGGACGCGAATCTGGTGGGTTCGTCCGGTGGCGAGAGAACACCGGAGAAGCGTCGCTGAATGGCCCCAATTGCGCTGTGTCTCGTAATGCGTCAGTGCCGGCTTGCCACCTGCCTGGACGACGGCCATGCGCTTGCGGTGGCGGGGATCGCGCCCGATGGCGCCGGTGATCTTTCCGGCAGGCGGAAGCATGCGTCCCCTGACAAGAGCGGCGTACCCCCGGGTCACGCGGCGGGCCGACAGCGCGGCCGACAGCCTGACATGGGCGTCATCCGTCTTGGCGACGACCATCAGACCGCTGGTGTCCTTGTCGAGACGATGAACGATGCCCGGGCGGGCCTCTCCTCCGATGCCGGAAAGGGAGTTTCCGCAGTGGGAAAGCAACGCGTTGACGAGGGTTCCGCTGGCATGACCGGCGCCGGGATGGACCACGAGTCCGGCCGGCTTGTCGACGACAAGCAGATGCTCGTCCTCATGAACGATGACGAGCGGAATGTCCTCGCCAACCAGGGCCGGCTCGGCCGGCCGTGGCACCTCAAGAACAAGGCGGTCCCCCGGTTTGACCCCCAGTGACGTCTCCGTTACCGTCCGCCCGCCGCTTGTGAGGCATCCCTTCTGGATGAGGGCCTTGATCCGGGTTCGCGACAAGTCCGCAAAGACGCGGGCGAGGACCCTGTCAATCCTGTTTCCCGCCTCTTCGGCGGTGACGGTATGTTCGCGTATCCCCATCGTGACGCCACCATAACCCCAGAATTCCTGTCGGGAACCAGAATGGAACGCTCCCAGGCCATGATCAAAGCCGTCGTCATCGGGCTCGGTGTTCTCATCGTCGTAGCGACGGGCGTCCTCGTTGCCGGTGTTCTCGACCGGGTCGGCGACACCCCGGCGACCGCTGACCACAGAGACGGCGCTGTCGCCCTGCCTGCGGGTTCCAGGGTGATGTCCATCGCTTCTGATGACGGTCGGCTGTCGCTGCTCCTTGAACTTGCCTCCGGTTCCCAGGCTGTCCTGACCATCGATGGCCTGACCGGGGAACCGCTCTCCACGCTCGAACTCATTCCCCGACCCTGATACCCCGCCACTGTCTGATCGTGGCCGGTCTCGCTGATCGAAGACCCGGGCAAAGCGCACCGGGAGCGGAGACCGGCGCTCGTGACGGGATTTGAGGAACTGCCTCTCCCTCGCCGCTGGCAGGGGAGACCATTCCATCTTCGAGGAGGTGGAAGGGCAGTGTGTCCTGCGTCTCATGTTGAGTGTGTCCGGCATGAGGGGATAGGTTTGTCATGGCTGAGCGGGACTGGCCATGGCGAGGTACTTTCTGACGAAGACGACGGTTGACAGGGGCTCTCTGGTGGAGGTCGGGGGGACCCCGGTCCTGGCGCGCCATGATGTGCTGATGCAGGTGCTGTCGGGGGTGGCCGAGCCTGCGAGTGCGAGCGTTCTGGCGGAGCCCGTGCTCAGTCTTGGCAACGACCAGGCGGCGGCGACGGTGTCGTGGTACACGAGCCATGCCGGGGAGGCGCAGCGTCTGTCGGACCTGGACCCCGACCGCCGCGAGGCGGTGGAGTCCCTGTTGCGCGTGCGTCTTGCGGATGTTGCCCGTGGTCTTTCGGATCCCTCGTTCGGGGCCCTGGTGGGCGGGGCCCTCAACGTGATGGACACCGGCGACGTGTGGGTGGTGTCGGGCGAGCCCGTTGTGGTGGGCTGGGGCATGGCGCCCCGGGACGTGGCGCGGGACCAGCACTTTGCGGCGACCATGGGGCGTTGGCTGCCTTTGGCGCCGCAGGGTCCGCCGCCGCCCCCGGAGACGCCTGCTCCGCCGCCGCCCCCTCCGCCACCGCCTGTGGTGGTGGAGCGCGGAGGCGGCGGCTGGCGCTGGGTGCCTCTGGCGCTGCTGTTGCTGGTGACGGCAGCGGTGCTGGCGTGGTTGCTGCTTCCGGGTACGCGGGTGCTGCCGCCGGAGCCCCGGGAAGGGGTTGTGGGGGAGGCCGAGGCGCTGCGCATGGTGCGCGAGGCGAATGGCGCCCTGGAGAGCCGGATCGCGGAACTCGAGATGGCGATTGCCGGTGCTGTGTGTCTTCCCGATGGCGAGCTGGAGTTGCCGGACGGGCGCCGGCCCGAGGACATCCTGCCGCCGCTTCCGGGTGTTGCCGAGGCGCCGGCGGACTCCCGCCGGGGCGAGCCTGAGGCGTCGCTTGCGGAGCCGGCGACGCTGCTGCAGTTGATCGAGGACCGCACGGTCATGGTGGTGGCCGGTGACGGCGAGGCGCTGAGCCTGGGGAGCGGCTTCTTCGTTGCCGGCGACCTGGTGATGACCAACGAGCACGTGGTGTCGGGCGGCGGGGAGATCGGGGTTCTCAACAGGTCTCTTGGATCCGTGCATGCGGCCGAGCTGGTGAGCCTTGACGGTCCCATCGAGGCGACGGGCAGTGACTATGCGCTGCTGCGCGTGTCGGGCGCGGACCAGCCGTACTTCGCCTTCCACGAGAGCGAGGGCTCGCTGCGTCTTCAGTCTGTGATTGCGGCGGGCTACCCCGGTCTCATCGTCAGTTCGGATGCGGCCTTCATTGCCCTGATGGAGGGTGACGCCGCCTCGATCCCGGACGTGGCGCTGACGGAGGGGATTGTCAGCGCGGAACAGGCTCTGCAGGCGGCCCCGGGGGTTGTGGCGGAGGTATTGATCCACACGGCGGACATATCCGGGGGCAACTCTGGCGGTCCGCTGATTGACAGGTGTGGCCGCGTTGTGGGGATCAACACGCTGACGCGCTCGGACGACGAGGTGGTGCGGCGCCTCGACATTGCGCTGCAGGCGGTGGGTGTCGTGGACTTTCTTGAGGCGTCGGGAGTTTCCGTGGTGTCGGGCGGGGGGTCGTGCCAGCCCGCGGTGCCTGACGGGTGAGGGGCCGTGCCGGTCTTGTGGCGGCGGCGGTCGGGGTGCCGGTGTTTGTGGTGCTGGCGCTGTGGATTGGCTCGCTTCTTCTGGAGAGCTGCAGCCTTGGCCCGCTGACCCGCTGGCTGGGGGCCTGTCCGTCGGCGGCCGGTGTCTCGGGTGACCTTGCGGCGGAGATGGAGCAGACGGGCCGCCTGGAGGACCGCGTCCGCCAGCTTGAACGCCAGCTGGCGTTGCTGCGCGACTGTCCCCTGGCGCCGCCTCCCGAAGAGGAACCGGTGCCCGAACCCCCTCCGCCACCGGAAGAGCCACTGCCCGAAGACGTTCCCGATCCGCCGGAGGAACCGGATGATCATTCGGAGTTTGACCGGCGCCTTGATGACGCCGACGGGGAGGTGAGCGAGGAGCTGACAGTGACGCTCATCTGGAATGATGAATCCGATCTCGACCTTGAAGTGCATTGCCCCAGTGGTGGCGCGGTGGGAATTGTTGCGCAAGGCTGTGACGGAGGCATTCTTGATGTGGACGCCAACGGATATGGATCCGGCGGCTTGAGAATGATGGCAAAGCCAGTGGAAAATATCCGTTTCCGGGGAGAGGCCCAGGAAGGAGAGTACTGGGTCCGCATCTTCATTGAGGAGGGCTATGAGACGTCTGGGGGAGATGATCGCCGGCGCAACCTGGGCCGGCATCCCTTCAGTGTCAGGGTCATCTCGCGGGGAGAG
>JAJEHK010000089.1 GCA_022823765.1 Alphaproteobacteria bacterium
CGGCCAAATCGGCCGCCTTCCTGAACACGCCATGCCCTTCGAGTGCATCCATGAGGTAGCCCTCGAGAAGGACGACCCGCGCGGACATGGCGTCCACCTCGAGATCCGCAACACCGAGATCGAGCGATGCGCCGAGCCATGTGCACATGGTGCGATGGCTGTCCGGCGTCACGAGAATGAGGGATCGTCCGGTTTCCGGTCCGTCGGCTGCTGCCTGGGCGGCAAAGACGACTCCCTGGGAATTGAGGTCACCGGCGAATCGCTGCCCGAGCGTGTCGTCCTTCACCCTGCCGACAAACCCGGCATTGCCACCGATGGCTGCAAGGCCGGCAATCGTATTGGCCACGGAGCCGCCGGACATCATCGTGACGGGCTCGCAGGCGTCGAGAAGCCTCGTCGCCATGCCGTGATCGACAAGGTGCATGCTGTCCTTGGCGAGATCGAAGTCCGTCAGAAAGGACTCATCGACCTCGGCAACAATGTCAACGATCGCGTTTCCGATGCCGAGAACATCGATGCGTGGCTGGTTCATGTGAGAAGGAGGCACCTGTTGCCGGTGCGCGCGAGTATAGATGTGGGGCACTCTCTGGCAAGCCTTGCCGGAGGACGTCCGGCGACACCATACTCTGCACCCGCATGATCTCAACGGGCGGGAGCCATCGATGGCAGATCTCTGGAGGATGACGGCCACCGAGGCCGCCGGATTGCTGCGCCAGGGGAAGGTTTCCCCGCTTGAGATGGTCGAGGACTGCATCGCCCGCATCGAGGCGACGGACGGTGGCCTCAACGCCATGCCGACCCGTTGCTTCGACCGGGCCCGGGGCCATGCCCGGCGACTTGAGTCCGGAGATGCTCCGGGTCCGCTCCACGGCCTTCCGGTCGCCATCAAGGATCTCGAGGATGTCGCCGGCGTGCGGACAACCTATGGTTCCCCGATCTGGGCCGATCATGTGCCCTCGGCCTCGGACCTCATGGTGACCCGCCTGGAGAGCCGGGGCGCCATCGTCGTCGGCAAGTCCAACGTTCCGGAGTTCGGCGCCGGCGGCAACAGTTTCAACGAGGTTCTCGGGGTGACGACCAACCCCTGGGACATGGCGGCCTCGGCCGGCGGATCCTCCGGCGGATCGGCGGCCGCGCTGGCCAGCGGACAGGTGCCTCTGGCCACCGGTTCCGATCTCGGCGGCAGTCTGCGCATTCCGGCGAGCTTCTGCGGGGTGTCGGGATTTCGGCCGAGCCCGGGTGTCGTCGCCCGCGGTCCGTCACCGGATGCCTTCCAGGACCTTTCGGTCGCAGGGCCCATGGCGCGCAATGTCGCCGACACGGCACTTCTGCTCGACGCGATGTCGGGAGTCGACGAACGCGATCCGCTGGCTCGTCCGGCGCCACCCGTCTCCTGGCTGGACCAGGTCCGCCTGGCCCTCGACCGGGGAGATGCCCCGCGGCGCATCGGCTATTCGCCGGATCTCGGCATCACGCCGGTGGACCGGAACGTGGACCGGTTGTGCCGGGAGGCTCTGGATCGTCTCGCGGCCATGGGAAGCGATATCGCGCCGGCCACCATCGACTTTACCGATGCGCCGGAAGCCTTCCATACGCTGCGGGCCATCGGATTCGCCACGGCCCACGAGGACGATCTCGCCTATCGCCGCGAGATGCTCAAGCAGGAGAACATCTGGAATGTTCGCAAGGGACTCGAGCTTGGCGTCGCCGACATCATCCGGGCAACACGGGCCCGGGGCGCGCTTTACCAGAGGATGACAGCGTTCTTCGAGACCTTTGACCTCCTCGCCCTTCCCTCGACCATCGTGCCCGCCATTGCCACCCACCAGCGCTACCTCGGAGAGCTTGACGGTCACCGGTTCGACAACTACGTGGACTGGATCATGATCACCTCGGTGATCACGCTGACATCGTCTCCCGCGATCTCGATTCCCTGCGGCTTCACCGATGACGGATTGCCTGTCGGATTGCAGCTGGTCGGTCCGTCACACAGCGACGGACGCCTGCTGGGCTGGGCCGCTGTTGCCGAAAACGCCCTTGGCATCGCCGGCGGACTGCCCATCAATCCCCGCGGCACCCCGGGGCACTACCCCGATCCCGAGCCGACCGACGGCCGCCACCGTGATTGATATCGCTCGCTTGGTTGCGGTCAACCTGGGTGATGGCAAGGTTCGCCGCAGCCTGGTTCTCATTGCCCTGGCAAGCGCCCTTGCGTCTTCGGTTCTCGTGGCCCTCATCATTGGCGGCGTTATGGCCCTCGAACCCGGTACATGGGTCGAATCCCATGTCACCTGGATGCCCCGCTGGCTGGCCGCTGGAGTCGTCTTCGTCGTGGTCACGCTGGGCGCCGTTCTGCTCGTATGGTTCACGTTCGTCATGGTCGTGCAGACAGTGGCATCGCTCTTCCTCGACGGCATCGTCTCACGCGTCGAGGAAACCGACTATCCGCACCTGCCCGAGGCGAAAGGAACGACCGTGGCCGGAGATATCGTCGCATCCCTTCGCTTTGTCGGCTGGCTGCTGCTCGTCAATCTCGCTGTCACACCACTCTATCTTGCCGGGATCCTCATCCCCGGCCTGTCGATCATCATTTTCTGGATCGTCAACAGCTTCCTCTTCGCCCGGGAGTACGCCGAGATCGTGCTGCTGCGGCGCCTGTCCCGCCGTGACTCGGACGCCTGGCGCAAGCGGCACCGCTGGCGGCTGTTCGCCACGGGAGCTGTCATCACGGCAGGCATGAGCGTGCCCGTTCTCAATCTCGTCATGCCCGTCGTTGCCACCATCGCCATGACCCATCTCTGTCACAGGAGTTCCGATGCGATGGCCTGACCGCCAGCCGCCGGCCGGGCCCGGTCTCCTGCGAAGTGACCAACCTCCCCTGCCATGGGAGTCGGGATGACACCGTCCGATCGACGTTACGCTGCCGTGCCGGGAAGGCTGGCTCTCATTCTGGCAGCCCTTTTGGCGCTGGCAGCCTGCTCCCCGTTTGCCGGAATTGGCCCCACGGAGGCCGTCAGCGAGACCGCCGCTCCGGCCATCGAGCCGGGCGAGGCGTCACCCGTCGATGAGGCCCCGGCTGCCGGCAGCTTCACCGGTCTGCAGGAAAGCGAGGTGGTCGGCATGCTCGGTGATCCGGCCTTCGTATGGGCCGAGGGCGACGCCAGGATGTGGCGCTACGACGCCGCTTCCTGCAGTCTTCTTGTCTTTCTCTATCCCGACGGAGTACGCCATGCGGAGGTACTCGGCGGCGAGGAGGAAACCTGTCTGTGCGAACTCCAGGGCGGCTGCACCTGAGATCAGGCTCTCACTCCTTCCTCAGAAGAAGCCGCCACACCCCTGCCTCGCCATCCTCCGGTTCCAGAGACAGGACGGAATGACCGTGTTCCCTGACCGAGCGCGGCACGTTGCGCAACGGCTCGCCTTCGTTCAGGCGAACCTCGGCAATCATGCCGGGTTCCATGCCCTCGATCATGAGCTTTGTCCTGACGAACGTGATCGGACAGACGTCACCGGTGATGTCGAGGCGCATGTCGATGGCCATTTCCACAGCCTGCTTTCCTTGCGTTTCCATCGCATACCTTCTTGAGGTTCTGTCAATCACGCTGACGGTCAACCTGTCAAGGCATGGCGCTGCCGCGTCCTTTGGTCTAGACTTCCCGGCAACCACACAAGATGAAGGACACATGCGGACCGGTGACAGGTTGTTCCGGTCCACGCCCGCACCATGACATCACAGATCGAACACGCATGTCTCGACAAGGGCCTCAAGATGACGGACCAGCGCCGTGTCATCGCCAGGGTGCTTTCGGATGCCGACGACCATCCGGATGTCGAGGAGGTCTATCGCCGCGCATCGGAAATCGACGATCGCATCAGCATTTCGACTGTCTATCGCACGCTGCGCCTCTTCGAGGACTCGGAGATCATCCAGAGCCATGACTTCGGGGGGCGGCGGGCCCGCTACGAACCCGCCGACCAGGATGAGCATCACGATCACCTGATCGATATCGACACCGGCACGGTCATCGAGTTCCTGGATCCCGAACTCGAGGAACTCCAGGTCAGGATTGCAAGACGACTGGGCTACGATCTGATCGATCATCGCATGGAGCTTTACGGGCGGGCGTTGAAGCCCGATCCCGAGACCTGACCGAGGCAGTACCGCTACCGCCATGGTTACCGGGGCCCGCGATCAGGGCACATTGTCCAAAGGGCTCAGGCTTGGCCCCCTGGAACTGCGCCTCATCGACAGCGAGGCGGAACTCCAGGCCGTACAGCGGTTGCGCTTCCGCGTGTTCTACAAGGAAATGAAGGCCCGCCCCACGCCCCGGATGACCGAACTGGAACGGGACTTCGACTCGTTCGACGACATCTGCGAACACCTCATCGTGCGCGACACGACACAAGACGGCGATGCCGCTGTCGTCGCCACCATGAGACTGCTGCGTCGGTCGGTCCTGGCGCCCGATTGCACGTTCTACACCGCAGGCGAGTTCGACATCTCCCGCCTGCTTGCCATCGATGGTGAGCTGGTGGAACTCGGACGCAGTTGCGTTGACATGAACTACCGGGCCGGAGCCGCCATCCAGGCACTGTTCCGGGGCCTCGGCGCCTATGTGGTGCAGCACGGCATCTCGTACATGTTCGGCTGCGCCAGTCTCCACGGCACCGACCCCGACAGTCTCGCCCTGCCGCTTTCCCACATGGCCTACTATCTCGCCGCCCCTGACGTCCTTCGTCCTCGCGCACTCGATCATCTCTACGTCGACATGAAACGGCTGGCGCCCGGATCATTCGACGCTGCCGAGGGGCTGGCCAGCCTGCCGCCGCTCATCAAGGGTTATGCACGGGCCGGCTGCCGGTTTGGCGACGGTGCGGTCATCGACCACCAGTTCAACACCACGGATGTCTGCGTCCTGCTTGACGTGTCGGTGGTGGAAGGCCGTTACGGCCGGCGCTACCGCGGCGGTGGCGAGGCCGAGACGGGACCTGGCGGCGCATGATCTCTGTCGGTCTTGCGCGTGCGGTACTCTATGTCGGCTGGACCCTGGTCTGCATGCCGGTGCAGTTCGTGTTGCTGGCAGCGGGGCGGCGGGCGCGTCACGCCTTTCCCCAGTTCTATCACCGTATCGTCCTGCGGCTGATCGGCCTCAACCTTGACGTCAGGGGTGGACCCTGCCGTCACAAGCCCTGTCTCTACGTGTGCAACCACACCTCCTATCTCGACATCGCCATTCTCGGCGCCCTGATCCGGGGAAGCTTCGTCGCCAAGGCGGAAGTGGGAACGTGGCCGTTCTTTGGCCTGCTCGCCAAGCTGCAGCGTACCGTCTTTGTCGACCGCCGCCGGACGCGGATCGGCCAGCACATGGACGCCGTGAGCGAGCGCCTCGAGGCGGGCGAGCAGCTGATCCTGTTTCCCGAGGGTACCACCAGCGACGGCAACAGGATTCTTCCCTTCAAGAGCGCACTCTTCGCCTCGGCCCAGAATCAGGTGAAGGGAAGGGAAGTAACCGTCCAGCCCGTGTCTGTCTCCTACACCCGCTTTTCCAACCTGCCGATGGACCGTGAAATGCGGCCACTCTATGCCTGGTACGGGGACATGGACCTGCTTCCCCACATGTGGGAGATGCTGAAGGCGGGAGTCGTGACGGTCGTCGTCCAGTTCCATCCGGTCACGACCATCACCGGGGCCGGCGGTAACCGGCGCTCCCTGGCGCGTCACTGCGAGGCGGCCGTCCGGGAAGGACACTCGCTGGCGCTCGCGGGCCGGCTGCCAACGCGCCGAAGGCGGCGTCTGCGCAAGCTCACCAGGCGCTCCGGGCGCCCGCCCGGGGATCGCGCACGAAGTCATTGACAGCGATCGGGGATGCGGGGAAGATTGGACAAGGTTGCACAACTGCCAAGGGGCCCCGAGCCCGACGACAGCCAGCGGAACATCCGGACGCGCTTGTCCAAGAAACTATTCGTCAAGACCTACGGCTGCCAGATGAACGTCTACGACTCCGGTCGCATGGCGGATGTCCTGGCGCGCCTGGATTTCCGGCAGACGCAGAAGGTCGAGGACGCAGACATGATCGTCCTCAACACCTGCCACATTCGGGAAAAGGCCGCCGAGAAAGTCTACTCGGAACTGGGGCGGTTGCGCGCACTCAAGGAACGCAAGCGCGAGGCTGGCGGTGACCTCATGATCGCCGTGGCCGGATGTGTCGCCCAGGCAGAAGGCGAGGAGATGGCGCGGCGGGCGCCTGTTGTCGATATCATCGTCGGACCCCAGACCTATCACCGTCTGCCCGACCTGATCGCGCGCCACGCCAACGAAGGCGGAACGGTGATCGACACCGACTTTCCGGCACGGGACCGCTTCACCAGCCTGCCGTCGAGGCGTCCCGATCCGGGTCGCGTCGCCTTCCTGTCGATCCAGGAGGGCTGCGACAAGTTCTGCACCTTCTGCGTTGTTCCCTACACCCGTGGCGCGGAGTTTTCGCGGCCTGCCTGCGATGTTCTCGACGAAGCGAAGGCACTGCTGGCATCAGGCGTGGTGGAAATCGTTCTCCTTGGTCAGAACGTCAACGCGTGGCATGGCGAGGGCACCAACGGCAAATCATGGACCCTGGCGCGTCTCATCAGCGAACTGGCATCGCTCGATCGCCTGCGGCGCATCCGGTACACGACATCCCACCCGCTGGACATGTCGGAAGACCTCATTCGCGCCCATGGCGAGATCGACAGCCTGATGCCGTACCTGCACCTGCCCGTGCAGTCGGGCAGCGACCGGATTCTGAAGGCAATGAACCGGCGTCACACCACGGCCGACTACCTGGAAGTCATCGCGGCCGTTCGCGAGGCGCGACCCGACATTGCCATATCGGGCGATTTCATCGTCGGCTTTCCCGGTGAAACGGATGCCGACTTCGCCGCCACGCTCTCCCTGGTGCGCAAGGTGTCCTATGCCTCGGCATTCTCCTTCAAGTACAGCCCGCGCCCGGGAACCCCGGCGGCGGCGGCGGACGGACAGGTGCCGGACGAAGTCAAGGCAGAGAGGCTCACAATTCTGCAGCAACTGCTGAGAGATCAGCAGGACACATTCAATCGCGCCACCGTCGGCCACACGGTTCCAGTGCTTCTTGAGCGAAGGGGCCGGTATTCCCGCCAGCTCGTCGGCCGCAGCCCCTGGCTCCAGGCGGTACATGTCGATGCCGGTGAACGTCACCTCGGATCACTGGTCGATGTCACCCTCACCGAGGCCCGGGCCAACAGCATGGCCGGGACGCTGGCTGCCTGATGACCACCCCCCCGGTCCGCGACGAGGCCCCGGCTCCACGCGTCCTGGCTTTCGAGGACAACAGCCTGCTGGCTTCCCTCTATGGCTGGCATGACCGTCATCTCGTGCGAATCGAACAGGAGCTCGGCGTCTCGCTGACCTGTCGTGGCAATCAGGTCAGCATTGCCGGGCCTTCGGAACCAGCCGGAACGGCCGTCCTGGTTCTCAATGGTCTCTACGGCCGTCTCAAGGATGGCCTCACCGTGGGTCCCGCCGAAGTCGAGGCCATGCTCCGCATGGCGGGCGATCCATCGATCTCGAATACCGAGGTGAAGACCTCGCGACGGCGCATCACGCCGCGCACACTCAACCAGGCGCGCTACCTCAAGACCCTGAAGACATCGTCCATGGTGTTTGCGCTGGGACCGGCGGGAACGGGCAAGACCTATCTTGCCGTCGCTGTCGCTGTCGCCATGCTGGAGGCGGGTGACGTGGATCGTATCGTGCTGTCTCGTCCCGCGGTGGAGGCCGGCGAACGGCTCGGATTCCTGCCGGGCGACCTGCGGGAAAAGGTCGACCCCTACCTTCGTCCTCTCTATGACGCGCTCTACGACACCATGCCCGCCGACAAGGCCAATCGCCGGCTGGCGTCCGACGACATCGAGGTGGCGCCCCTGGCCTTCATGCGCGGACGAACACTGTCAAACGCATTTGTCATTCTCGACGAGGCGCAGAACACCTCGCGGATGCAGATGAAGATGTTCCTGACGCGCCTTGGAGAGAATGCACGCATGGTGGTGACCGGCGACCTGACACAGGTCGACCTGCCCGAAGGCCAGGTGTCCGGACTGGCCGACGCCGTGCGCATCGTCGAATCCGTCGAAGACATCGAGGTTGTCACGTTCACCGATGTCGACGTCGTCCGGCACCCGCTGGTGGCGAAGATAGTTCGCGCCTGGGATAAGGACGACCGCCGGGGAGCATCATGACGGGAGACGACGGCGCCTGCAGTCGATGCGGGACGGTCCATATCGACATCACGGTCGAGGACGGGGCCTGGCTGGATGATCTGCCGGGTGCTGACGACATCGTCGGGCAGGCCTGCACAAGGGCACTCCAGGTGGCCTGTTGCGGAGAGGCGGTCACGGTGTCGGTTCTCATGGCAAACGACCACATGCTGGCCAACCTCAACGGACGCTGGCGGCACATCGACCAGCCGACAGACGTTCTGTCGTTCCCCAGCGATGACCGCTCCCCGGGGACGCGGCTGCGGCGCCCCGCCGGATCCCCGCCAGGTGGCGCCATCGCGCTGGGCGACATCGTCATCGCCCGGGAGACCATCGTCGGCGACGCGCGCCGCCAGGCCCTGGCACTCGCCGATCATCTGTCACACATCATCGTTCACGGGACCCTTCATCTTCTTGGCTACGACCACGAGACAGAGGCGGACGCCAGCGTGATGGAGGATATGGAACGCACCGTGCTCAAGACCCTTGGCATCCCCGATCCTTACCTCGCAGGCCCGGCGTGAACGTCCGTTCGCCCCAGACTCCGGTATCAGGCCTCGCCAGCTGGCTGCGCCGACTGATCAGCGGCCGCAACGGCGACACTGTGAGGGAGTCCGTCGAGGAACTTCTCAAGGCTGACGATGGCAGCGAGACGGAGTTCTCCGACGCCGAGCGCTCGATGCTGTCCAACCTGTTGCGCTTCGGCGAACTCACGGTCGACGATGTCATGGTGCCCCATGCCGATATTGTCGCCGTCGAGGAAAAGACCACGCTCACCGAGGTCGTCGAGATCATGCGCAAGTCCGGCCATTCCAGGCTGCCGGTCTACCGCGAGACCCTCGATGAACCGATCGGCATGGTCCATGTCCGGGATTTCCTCGATCACTGGGGACTGCCGGAGGAAAGGCAGGCGCCCGATCTTGCCAGTCTGGTGCGGGAAGTCCTCTTCGTGCCGCCGTCGATGCCGGTGATCGACCTTCTCATCAAGATGCGCACGGCCCGCACGCATCTGTCGCTGGTGGTCGACGAGTTCGGAGGCGTCGACGGCCTCGCCACCATCGAGGATCTGGTGGAGCCCATCGTCGGCGAAATCTGGGATGAACACGATGCCGACGACGGAATTCTTCTTGTCGAACAACCCGGCGGCCTGATTGACGCCCATGCCCGTGCGCCAGTCAGCGAACTCGAGGCCATGACCGGTTCGACACTCCAGGATGAATCGAGAGACGAGGACATCGACACCGTCGGCGGTCTCATCCACACGATGGTTGGCCGCATCCCGATGCGCGGCGAGATCATCGCCCATGCATCAGGGCTCGAATTCGAAATCGTTGACGCCGATCCGCGGCATATCAAGCGTCTGCGCGTGAGACGTGCCGTCCAGCGCGGCTGACAGCGATGGCATCGCGCGGCTGACCGCCCTCACCGGCTGGCGCCGCCGACTGGCGGCCCTCGGCCTCGGCGCCTTGCTCGCGGCAGCGCTTCCTCCCTTTCACCTGTTGCCGGCGGCCGTGGTCGCATTCAGCGGACTGGCTTGGCTCATCTCCGGCCACCGGCGTGGCGCCGGCGCCTTCCTGGATGGCTGGTGGTTCGGCTGCGGCTTCTCGGCCGCGGCGTTCTACTGGATCGCCAACGCCCTCCTGGTCGATCCGTCAAGGCACGCCTGGTTCTATCCCCTCGCCCTTGTCGCCATCGCCGCCGGCTTCGGCCTGTTTCCGGCTCTGGCGTCGGGAATTGCCGGCATGGTGCCGGGCCAGCGTGCACGGATCGTCGCTCTCGGCATCGCATGGCTGGTCCTCGAATGGGTCCGCAGCTGGTTTCTGACAGGATTCCCGTGGAATCTTGTGGGCACATCCCTGGCGTTCTCCGACAGCCTCATCCAGGGGGGCGCCCTGGGCGGGCCCTGGCTGCTCAGCGCCATCGTCCTTGTCGCAGGCCTGGCGCCCGCCGCCGTAGCACCAGCCGGCCGCTTCACCCCCCGCCGGGTGGCTGGCGGCCTGGTAGTTTCCATCGCCGTCATCGCCCTGGCCTGGGCTGCCGGGGAACTGCGCCTCCGGCACGTGGATACCTCCTCGGGCCCTGTCGTTCGGCTTGTTCAGCCCCACATTGAACAGCACCTGAAGTGGGAGAGGGCGCTCCTCGAGGACCATTTTGCCAACCACATCGCGCTGAGTTCCCTGGCGCCTTCCGGGGAGCCCCCCGTTGCCATCATCTGGCCGGAGGCCGCCATTCCCCACACCCTCCTGCGCAAGCCCGAGGTTCTCTCGAACTTCGCCGCCATGGCCCCACCGGGAGGAGTCATCATGTCGGGCGCCATCCGCGCCGTTCCCGGAGCCGGCGATACGCTCGAGGCGCGCAACAGCCTCCTCGTCTTCTCCAACAAGGGACCGGTAACCCTCCACGACAAGTATCGCCTTGTGCCATTCGGGGAGTACGTACCGTTGCGTGGGATCCTGCCCATCGAGACCATTGCACCCGGAAGACGCGACATGGGACGGGGTCCCGGGCCAGCCACCATCCGGGTGGCAAGCCTGCCGGACTTCGGGGTGCTGATCTGCTACGAGATCATCTTTCCCACGGGCATCACCGATCCGGTTCTTCCCCCCCGCTGGCTCCTCAACATCACCAACGACGCCTGGTTCGGCATATCGAGCGGACCCTACCAGCACTTCCAGGCGGCCCGCCTGCGCGCGGTGGAGCAGGGACTCCCCGTCGTCCGCGTGGCCAACACGGGAATCAGCGGGGTCATCGACCCCCTGGGCCGGGTGGTGGCGAGCATGCCGCTCGGTCACCGCGGCATCCTCGATGTCGCCCTGCCCGCCCCCCTCGAAGACCCCACCCCCTGGTTGCGATACGGCAACTGGACACTCTTGATCATCCTGCTGCCCGGCCTGGCCTTCATCGTCACCACGCTGCTGCGGCGTTGACAGTCGAGCCGACCGTGCCACGTGCCGTCGCGCTTTCGAATGTTCCCCGTCGCCACCCGCGAGTCGACGTCAGGTCCTGCGGCACATGATCGCGCATCACCCTTTCGGAGTTTCCGCATTCGGCGCAAGATGTCCCCCAACCTCCAATCTCGGAGATCGACACCAAGATGGAAAAGCCCGGTGGCCGGCACAGTGCCCTTGTCGGCGATGAAGAACGGGCTGCGTCCCGGCGAGACGATCTTGCTACCAGGCCGCTGGCTTCCTGAAATTGGTGCCGGGGATGGGGTTCGGGAGCTGTGAATTCCGAAGACCGTTGACCCGGATATGTCGCGCAAAATCAGCATGCGCCAGGAGTCGCCGAGATGGTCTTCCCGTGCCTGGCGTCACCAAACCGATGCGTTTCCCCCGGTGTCGGCGCACAAGCCGCATGGCTTCGGCGATGTCGCTGTCGTTGCTCACCACGACTCCACAGTCATAAGCATCGAGCCAACCGTCATTCAGAAGATGCACCGCGAGATTGACGTCCGAGCCCTTCTCCTCCGTCCTCATCACTTCCACCGTACGCTGATTGCCCACCGGTTGAGCCAGCGCCGCCCGGACCCTGTGCCTCAGGAAGTGCCCGAAGTACACCTCGATCTCTGGACGGTAGTGTTGGAGCGCGTGCAGATACACGTCCTGGCGCTGCGGTTTCGACGGATCGGCGTACGTAGCGGACACTCGCGCCGTGAAGTACTTGACCGTCAGGATGCGGTGGTGGGGCTGGAGCAACCTGCTGATCACCGCAAGCAGGTCGAGCCATTTCCACTGAGTCCCCCTGAGCGCACGGTAGTAGAGGTTGAAGCCATCCACATAGACGAATGTGCGGATTGAAGACCACCCAATAGAAGCAGGGGCCTCCGAAGAGGCCCCGCGCCCTGCGGTCGAAACCGCAAGGGGTGTAAACGACAATCTAATGTTCGGCGGGCCCGGAATCAAGACGCTCTGGGACAGAGTTGTTGGAGGATCGTGCGTTGGCCTCTCAACAGGCACCATGAATCTCTCCGTGCACCGGTTTGAAGTGGCCCGGCGACATCTTGCTGGAACGAGGCCCTGCCTTTTTGGCAAGACGTTCGACAACCTTGTCCTCGTGTGCGCCGGTTGGCATAACCTGCGCACCCTTCGATGGGCCATGCCAATTCACTTCAAATGGACCATTGGCTCACACCGTGGCACATTTGACTTCGTGGAAGAGATTGAGATTTCGACGTTCAGGGCGACCTGCCTAGCTGTGCTCGACCGGGTGGGAAGGACGCGCAAGCCTGTTCTGGTGACCCGCTTCGGCAAGCCGATTGCCCGGATTCTGCCGCCGCCGTCGTCTCGGGACGGGGAGTGGCTTGGCGCATTGCAGGGCGACGGCAAGATCCTTGATGACCTTGTCACACCTGCGGCGGACCTCCCGGAATGGGAAGTTCTCAAGTAGATGGGGCTGCTGGCTGTGGGGTCTTCTCGACCCGCTGCCCGATCGATCCCTACCGGGTGTGTCGTCCTCCTTGATTATCAATCAGCCTTTGGTAAGTGTCTTGGTCACAGGGCGTGTGCCCTTGTCGTCATGTCAAGCGGGAGGCGGCCGTGCCCCGGAGCGATTACCTGTTTACGAGCGAGTCCGTGTCGGAAGGTCATCCGGACAAGGTCTGCGACCGGATTTCCGATGCCGTTGTGGATGCCTTTCTTGCCGCCGATCCCGTGCATGCGCGGGTGGCCTGCGAGACACTTGCCACCACCGGAACCGTGGTCGTCGCCGGGGAAGTCCGGGGACCGGGAGACCTCATGGATCCGGAACGCTTGCCGGTGAAGGTCGAGGCGCTGGTACGCAATGCCGTCAGGGACATCGGCTACGAACAACCGGGCTTCGACTGGCGCGATCTATCGGTCACCGTGAAGCTCCACGCCCAGTCCGGCGACATCGCACAGGGCGTCGACGCCTCCGGCAACCGTGCGGAAGGAGCGGGCGACCAGGGGATCATGTTCGGCTACGCCTGCAGCGAGACCGGGTCACTGATGCCGGCGCCCCTCCACTATGCGCACCGCATTCTGAAATCCCTGGCAGAGGCGCGCCACAACGGCGCCGCGCACGACCTGGGACCGGATTCAAAGAGCCAGGTGACGCTGGCTTACGAGAACGGCCGGCCGGTCCATGCCACCTCCGTGGTCGTTTCAACCCAGCATGATGAAGCACTCGATCAGGGTGCGGTCCGGGAGATCGTCAGGCCCCATGTCGTTGGCGTCCTTCCCGACGGCTGGATGTGTCCGGACGACCGCTTCTACGTCAATCCCACGGGCAAGTTCGTCACCGGCGGGCCCGATGGCGACTGTGGTCTGACCGGTCGCAAGATCATCGTTGACACATACGGCGGCGCCGCTCCCCATGGAGGCGGCGCCTTTTCGGGCAAGGATCCGAGCAAGGTGGACAGATCCGCCGCCTACGCCTGCCGTTATCTCGCAAAGAACGTCGTTGCGGCAGGGCTGGCCGACACCTGCACGATCCAGGTGGCCTACGCTATCGGCGTCGCAGATCCCCTGTCTCTCTATGTCGACCTTGCCGGTACAGGCGAGGTTGACGAACGGCGCCTCGAGGAGGTGCTGAGGCAGATCATGGACCTCACCCCCCGCGGCATCCGCAATCACCTCGGTCTCGACCGGCCAATCTACGAACGCACGGCGGCTTATGGCCACTTCGGACGCGAGGCGGAGGCGGACGGCGGATTTTCCTGGGAGAGGACCGATCTGGCCGGCGAACTGAGGAACGCCTTCTCCTGACCGGCGGACAGACCTGGGGACGCCGCCGGGGGCGCAGGCTTTCGCCCCGCCGCCAGCTCCTGGTCGATACGCTTCTGCCTGAACTGCGCGTTGTCATCGGCGGGGACGGCAAGCCCGATCTTGAAGGCGGCGAACGGCTCTGGCTGGAAATCGGGTTTGGCAGCGGAGAGCATCTTGCCTGGCAGGCAGAACGCCATCCCGACGTCACCCTGATCGGCGCGGAGGTTTGGCTGAACGGCGTGGCGGGTCTGCTGGATCTTGTCGAACGCCATGGCCTTGCCAATGTCAGGATCTTCGACGCGGACGTGAGGGTGCTTCTCGAAGCCCTTCCTCCTGCCTGTCTCGAACGCATCTTCGTTCTCTTCCCCGACCCCTGGCCCAAGGCGCGTCACAGGAAGCGCCGCTTCATCAACCAGGCGAGCGTGGCGCGGATCTGCGACCTCCTCGTCGACGCCGGAGAACTGCGCCTGGCAACCGATATCGAGGACTACGCTCTCGACATGGAGCAGGCCCTCGAAAGCAGGGAGGAACTGCAGTGGTCGCACCATCGGCCATCCGACTGGCCGCCGACACGCTACGAGACCAAGGCGAGGGCGGCCGGCAGGGAGCCCGTGTTCCTTGCCGGCGTACGCCGGCGCCGGGCGATCACGGCACCAGGAAGCCGGTGAGCTCCTCGACCCTCTTCTGGATCGGTTCCGCAATGGCCCGGGCCCGTTCCGCCCCGTCGCGCAGCACGCTGTCGACATAGCCGGGATCCGCCGACAGCCGCTTCATTTCCTCGCCCACCGGTCCCAGAACCTCCACGGCAAGGTCCGCAAGACGGGCCTTGAAGTCGCTGAACCTGGCGCTCTGGAACTCGTCCAGAACCGCGTCCCGGCTCACCCCGGCCAGTGACGCATAGATGGTGACGAGATTGGAGGCTTCGGGGCGGTTCTCCGGATCGTAGGACACGCCCATGATGCTGTCCGTGCGCGCCTTGCGGATCTTGAGGGCGATGGCGTCCCTGTCATCGGTGAGATTGATGCGCGAATAGTCGCTCTCATCGGACTTCGACATCTTGGAGCGGCCGTCCCTGAGCGACATGACGCGGGTGGCCTCGCCCAGGATGACGGCCTCGGGAAGCGGGAAGAAGTCGAGGCCGAAAGTGTGGTTGAAGGCCCCGGCGATGTCGCGGGACAACTCGAGGTGCTGCCTCTGGTCATCGCCGACCGGCACGTGGGTGGCGTGGTAGCCGATGATGTCGGCAGCCTGGAGAACCGGATATCCGTAGAGGCCGAGACTCGCGTTGTCCTTCTGCTTTCCCGCCTTTTCCTTGAACTGCGTCATGCGGTTGAGCCACCCCAGAGGAGTGAGGCAGGCGAGGATCCACTGCAGGCGCAGGTGCATCGGGCACTGGCTCTGGTTGAAGACGATGCAGCGTTCCGGATCGAGGCCCGAGGCCATGAAACCCGCCGCCACCTCCCGCGTCGCGTCACGCAGCTGATCGGGATCCCACGGCATGGTCAGGGCATGGAGATCGACAATGCAGTAGACACACTCGTAGTCGTCCTGCATCGCCACAAAGCGCTTGAGAGCGCCGAGGTAGTTGCCAAGGTGGAGGTTGCCGGTCGGCTGAACGCCGGAAAAGACCCGTTTCATCGGGAGGGCTCCAGATCGGGGAACGCGTGCTTATGGCGCGCCCGGTGCCGACGGTCAAGAACGTCAGGAACGACGGCTGCCGAAAATGGCCGTACCGACCCGGACATGGGTGGCGCCATGGGCAATCGCCGTGGCGTAGTCGGCAGACATGCCCATCGACAGTTGTGTCAGACCATTGCGGCGGGCGATGCCGGACAGCAGGGTGAAATGGGACGACGGATCCGCGTCGAAGGGCGGGATGCACATCAGTCCGGAGACGTCGAGCCCCGCTGTCCGTGCGCCGGCTATCAGGTCGTCTGCTTCTCCAGGCAGGCAACCGGCCTTCTGTTCCTCCTCGCCGGTGTTCACCTGGATGAAACATCTGGGGCGGCGTCCGGTTCTGGCCATCGCCTTCACCAGGGCGTTGATCAGCCGTGGGCGATCGACGCTCTCGATCACGTCGAAGAGAGTCACGGCATCGACAGCCTTGTTGGTCTGCAGGGCGCCGACCAGGTGAAGCTCGAGATCGTCCCATTCCCGGCGCAGGGCCGGCCACTTCGACGCGGCCTCCTGAACCCGGTTCTCGCCGAACACGCGGTGTCCGGCTTCGATCGCGGGACGGATGCGCTCATCGTCATGGGTCTTGGTCACCGCAACGAGGGTGACGGCACCGGTCTGGCGGCGGGCCTGGCGTGTGGCGGCGGCGATTTCCGCCTGCACGGCCCCAAGATTGCCGGCCACATCAACCATGCTCATGCCTCCACGTCCTTCCGGTAGTCGAACTTTCGCATCATCTCTTCGTTGTTCGACACGATGTTCGTCACCTGGCTGTCGGAAAGCTCGGCTTGCCACGCTCCGGCGCGTCCCTGGCGGAAAAAACGCTCCTGTGGCGCGGAACGTTCACCGAAACCCTTCTCATCCTCGAGGCGCCGCAGATTCCCGAAGGAGACAGCCCTGACCGCCTCCCTGATGCGCTTGCGGGTCATCCTCAGCTTGAGGAAGGCCGCAAGACCGGAGAATGCCGCCACCGGAGTGGCCAGCATGTCCTCGTAGCGCATCACGTGAAGCCCCGGCAACGAGCGCCGCGTCCATGTCTCCACGTTCTGTGACCAGCTGCCCAGGAGTTCCGAGACATGGTTCGCGGTGGATGGCGTCTCGTGGTTTTCAAGGTTCATGAGGTCGATCGCAACGTCCAGCGGAACACCCTGGTGATCGGCATAGGAAAGCGCGATGTCGAGGGGATTGCGCACGATGTAGATCGCTCCTGCGGTGACATCCATGTTGATGGTGGACTGGCCCCGGGATCTCAACACCGCAAGGTGGGTCTTGCAGAACACCACGCGGTCATGGCGTCGGGCGAAAGCGGCCTGGGCGGCCGGACGGGCCCGCGCCACCTCCCCCGGAGTCCAGCGGCTCCAGGGTCTGGGATCGATCGCGCGATAGTTGTCGATCGATGCCTCGTTTCCCGCCGTCTGCGCCATCCGGTCGAGATCGAAGGCGCCGCCGTCCCGGCGCAAGACCTCGTGCAGGAAGGCCCTCACCCACGTGTTGCCCGACTTGGGGTAGCTGGCAATCCAGACGATATGTCCCATGGCGGGGATTGGGACCGTGACCCTCAGTCCGGCGATTCCGGCGAACGGCGTTCCCGGCCGGCATCGTAGACGCGGGGGAACCGGGCACAGTCCAGCGGATCACCGGGGGCAAGTCCGCAATCGGGAAAGTCGGGCTCCATGACCCCCGCATGGCGCACGTAGACCGCATCGTCACCGACCCACGTCGAATTGGTTGCCCGGCGCCGCCGGGAGGCCTGTGCGTTGCCCGGCGCGCCATGAATCGTCATGCCGTGGAATGCGATGACATCCCCGGGCTCGAGATCCCAAGCGAGAATCCTCTCCGCGTGAGAGCCATCGACATCGGGGGGATCGTGATATCCATCATCCTGGCTCCGGCCAAAATCGCCGCCATCGCGGAACCGGACAGGACGGAAGGCCGTCCCCCACCGGTGCGACCCCTTCACGCAGTTCAGACACACGTCGGCCGGCACCGGATCAAGCGGCGCCCACAGCACGACAATCTGGCGGCCGGCCACACAGTAGTAGGGCTGGTCCTGGTGCCATGTGCTCCTCTTGGTGGCCCCGGGTTCCTTGACGAAGATCCCGTCGAACAGGAAGTTGGCGCGCCGTGACTTCATGAGGTTTGCCGACAGTTCCGCGGCCGGACCCTCAAGGACGAACCGGCGAAGTTCCGGCACACGGTCCGATGCCACGTAATCGGTGAAGAAGGCAGGATCGCCTTCGTCCTGGATGCGCCTTGTGTAGGGACCTCTTGTCTCCATGGCCCGTTCCACGCCCCGGCGCAGCAGGTCGACCCAGTCCTCCTGGTAGACGCCCTTCAGGGCCACGGCGCCGTCGATGCGAAACCGCTCGCATTCCTCCTGCGTCGGCAATCTCAGGGGATGGGCAGCCATGGCTCCTCTCTCCTATTTCACGACCAGATCATGAGGCATCGAGGATACCGCCTCGAAGCGATCGTCATGAACGATTCCGGTCTCGCCCAGGCTCATGGTCAGGTGGCGGGCGCTGTCCACGACAATCATGTGCATGAAGATGACCATGCCCGGCGTCACCTGTGCCGGGTTGCCATGGTAGATCATCGGCTCCTCCATCCAGGATGGCGGGTAGTTGGCGGAGAGCGAATAGCCGCAGGCGTTCAACCTGCAGTCCTTCAGCCCGTGCGAATCCATGACCCGGGCGTGGGCATCGTAGATGTCGCCAAACGTGGCGCCCGGTCTCGCTGTCGCCTGGCAGGCCGCGAGTGCCTCGACACAGGCATCATGCATCATCCTGTGACGTTCGCCGGCACGACCGGTCAGGACCGTCCTCATGATGGCCACGTGGTAGTGTCTCCAGGCGGCACCGAACTCGAGCTGCACCTGGTCATGATCGCCAATGGTGTCCCGGCCGGTGAAGTAGCGCACCAGCAACGCGCCGTCGCCAGAGGCGATGATTGGCCGGCCCGCCGCATAGTCGCCTCCGCCCTCCAGGATCGCCCTTTCCAGGGCAGCGTAGAGCGCGCTCTCGTCAACACCGGCGGCAATGGTCCGGTTGAGCGCCTCCAGCCCTGCGTCGGCAAGGGTTCCCGCCTTCCTGACATGATCCTGCTCTGCCGGACTCTTGATCAACCGGAAGGCCTGAACGAGATCGCTGGCATCCTCCCAGGTGCCGAATCCGCCGAGCGCCCGCTCCATCATGACCCAATGCTGTCCGGTGAGGCCCCAGGCATTGAGCTCGACGCCGAACCGGCCGCCGCGAAGTCCCTTTTCCTCGAGCACGGCGAGCACATCGTCAGCCGGATTGGCGCCGCCACGATCGACCCAGATGCGCACATCAGGAATCATCGACGTAAAGGCCGCCTGCTCGCGGTCGGCCGATCGCGTGACAAGCACGAGATCGCCGTCGGCGCGCAGCACCAGACACTGGAACATCGCGTACCCGGCCGTGTCGTATCCCGTCAGGTAGTACATGCTCTCCTGGCGGAACATGAGCAGGGCATCGAGCCCGAGTTCCTGCAGGCGTTCGCAGGTCCTTCGCCTGCGATCCTCCAGTTCCTCCTCGCCAAAGTGAAGCCGGGGCATCAGCGATTCTCCTCGACATGCCGCTGGTGGATCATGCCGTTGCAGCAGCCCCGGCGTAAAGCTAGAACGTTCTTCGCAACGAAGCAGGGGTGACGTTCTTGACCAGCGATTCGCGGCCCTTCCGTCTCGACTCCGTCGTCAAGCCTGAGTGGATCGACGAGTACGGACATCTCAACATGGCCTACTACGTGCTGCTCTGCGACTACGCGACCGCAGCGTTCTGGGACCGGATGAACGAGCCCGTGACCCTCGAGGAACGCAGCGGCGCCGAATACGCCGTCGTCGAGACCCATGTGAACTACATGGACGAACTCAGGGTCCACGCCCCGGTGGTCGTCACCACCCAGGCGCTGGCCGCCGATACCAAGCGGTTTCACATCTTCCACAGCCTGAGCCACGCCGAAGAGGGCTATCTTGCGGCCACCAACGAGGTCATGGCGCTCGGCTTCAACCTCAACACCCGCGCGATGATGGAGTTCCTTCCCCGGGCCCGCACGCGGCTCGAGGAAACGGTGCTCGCACACAGTGCCATCGAACGTCATGTCAATGCCGGCCGCGCCATCGGCCAGCCGAGAAAGCGATAGGCCCAAGGAAGGGTAGCAGGAACGATGCGTGGATTCCCCTCACCACCCCGCATGACCACCCATGCCGAGCACGGCATGGCGGCGACGTCAAACAGGGATGCCACCCGAGCCGCCCTCGACATTCTCAGAAGCGGAGGCAACGCCATGGATGCCGCTGTCGCGGCAGCAGCGATGCTTGCCGTGGTGGAGCCCATGTCGACCGGGATCGGCGGAGACGTGTTCTGCCTCTATGCCCCTCAGGGCTCATCGCGCATCGTCGCCTACAACGGTTCGGGCCGGGCGCCCCTGAAGGCGGATCTATCCTGGTACCTCGAACGGAACATCACCCGCATCGCCGCCGACAGCGCGCACGCCGTCACCATTCCCGGCTCGGTCGATGCCTGGTGCCGGCTGATCGACGATCACGGCTCCTTGGGGATCGGCGAGGTCCTGCAGCCTGCCATACGCCTTGCCGAGGAAGGATATGTGATCCAGCCGGTGATTCACGAAGCCTGGCGCGCGTCCCGACCTCGCCTTGCCGCCGACGACCACGCCGCCAGGATCCTCCTGGTCGACGGCGACGCGCCCGAACCGGGGGCCATTCACACCCAGCCGCTGCTCGCTGCCACGCTGCGGGAAATCGCCGGCCGTGGACGCGCCGGCTTCTACGAAGGCTGGGTCGCCGAGGACATTGTGACACGACTCGGGGAGCTTGGCGGTCTGCACGGGATCGAGGACTTTGCCCATGCGGCGGGGGAGTACGTCGAGCCGATCTGCAGCGACGTGGCCGGGTACAGGGTTCACGAGTGTCCACCCAACGGCCAGGGAATCGTGGCGCTCATGATGATGAACATCCTCGAGGGATGGGGCGATACCGGCAGTGATCCGCTGTCCGCAGACCGCATTCACCTTGCCCTTGAGGCGGGGCGTCTCGCCTTCCGCGACCGGGCGCTCTATGTCGCCGACCCGAGCATGGCCGACGTTCCCGTCGACTCGCTTCTCTCGCCCGCCTACACCGCCATGCTGCGCTCGCACATCGATCCCGCCCGGGCCATGGTCGACCTTCCGCCCGCGCAACTGCCGGCGACCCCGTCGACAGTCTATCTCGCGGTGGTCGACCGCGACCGCAACGCGGCAAGCTTCATCAACTCGCTCTACTTCTCGTTCGGTTCATCCAGGGTTGCCCCGAAGTCCGGCGTGACCCTGCAGAACCGGGGATGCGGGTTCGTGCTGGAACCGGGGCACCGCAACGCCATTGCGCCGGACAAGCGGCCCATGCACACCATCATTCCGGCAATGCTGACGAAGGGCGAGAGAGCCATCATGCCGTTCGGGGTCATGGGCGGCGACTACCAGCCCTGGGGGCACACACACGTTCTCCAGAACATGCTGCATTACGGCATGTCTCCCCAGGAGGCGCT
>JAJEHK010000233.1 GCA_022823765.1 Alphaproteobacteria bacterium
TCGAAGGCCGATCTGGGCCTCGACCGATGCGAGCCGACCTCGCTCCTCGACGCCTAGGTCTCCCCAGGAGCCGCGCCCGACCTGGACGAAGGCGAAGGCTTCCAGAATGACGAAGGCGAACGCCCAGTTCCAGATGCCGCGCATGCCGTACCACACCGGCCCCAGCAGGGCGGCGGCGGCGTTGAAGGTCCATGTGAAGCCCGACTTGGCGCCGACGAGCTGGAACTGCTGCGCGTAGTAGTCCGCGTTCGACCCGACGAAGCTCGCAGTCAGGGAGCGGGTGTCCTCGGTTTCGGCGAACGATGCCTTTGCGACTGTCGTTGCTGCCGGACTATTCAAGGTGATCCGACCCCTCGACGATGGTCTTCAACAGGTCGGCGCGGGTGATGACGCCAATCCTTGTGCCGGATGCGTCGGTCACCGCGATCGGTGAATCCGACTCGATCGCGGCGTGCATCAGCTCGTTCAGACTGACATCCTCCTCGAAGGTGGGGACATCGGCGGCAAGCGGGCCGGACTCGCGTTCGTAGGCCCTCAGGGGCTGCATGACCGCGTGGGCGTGGACGACCTTGAGCCGGGAAATCCCGGCCACGAAGTCGGCGACGTAGTCGTCCGCCGGATGCATGACGATGTCCTCGGGCGTCCCGATCTGCACGATCCGGCCGGAGTGCATGATGGCGATCCTGTTGCCGATGCGGACCGCTTCGTCCAGGTCGTGGGTGATGAAGACCGTGGTCTTGTTCATCACCGAGGCGAGCTCCAGGAACTCGTTCTGGAGCTGGCGGCGGATCAGCGGGTCGAGGGCGCTGAACGGCTCGTCCATGAGCAGGAGCTCCGAATCGGCCGCGATTGCGCGGGCGAGGCCAACGCGCTGCTGCATGCCGCCGGAGAGCTCGTGGGCGAACTTGTTGCCCCATCCGGTCAGCTCGACCATGGACAGGACCCTCTCCGCCGTTTCCCTGCGCCGATTCTTGGGGATGCCCCGGATTTCGAGGGGAGTCGCGATATTGTCGAGGACCGAGCGGTGAGGCATCAGAGCGAAGTTCTGAAACACCATCGCGATGTGTTCGTTGCGGTAGCGGCGCAACGCGTTTCCGGACAGCGACAGGATGTCCTGACCGCTGACCCGGATGCCCCCGGCCGTCGGTTCCAGCAAGCGATTGATGTGGCGAATCAGGGTCGACTTGCCGCTTCCGGAGAGCCCCATGACGCAGAAGATCTCGCCCCGGCTCACCTCGAGGCTGACGTCGGCGACGCCGATGACGCAGTTGTACTCCTCGAGCGCCTCCTCCTTGCCGATTCCGTTGGCGCGGATATGCTCGAACGTCTCATCGGCGACCTCGCCGAAGATCTTCCAGACGCCCTGAACCTCGATCGCGGCTTCAGACGGCATGGGACTTCATCGGTACATGAAGAAACGAAGGGCCCTGGCAGTGGGAAGCCGGGTCAGGCAAGGAACCGGACCCGGCCTGGGCTCGCCGCCGGCGGGCGTCTACATCCCGAACCAGCTATCGACCCGCTCCTTGTTGTTGTCGATCCATTCTTTCGCGACGTCATGAGGATCACGCTTCCCGGCGCCGATCTCGTATGACGCCGCGGTGACCATGTCCAGATCGAAATCGATGTTCGCCAGAAAGGACGTGACTGCGGGGAGTCGTTCTTCAAGGGACTTCGACCAGGCGACCCTGACGGTCTTGGGCGCGCCCTTGCAGGTGATCTTCGACTGTTCGAACCACTCGGGATTTCCCTTCGCATTGATGATCTTGTGGCAGGAAGGATCGAAGGGCGGCTCTTCGAGCTCCACGATGTCGAATCGAATCCAGACCTCCTCCGGCCTCGCGCAATAGAACGCATATCCCTCATGCTTTCTTACCGCGTCGTTGAGCGCGGCAACGTTGACGGCGGCATCCGCCTTGGTGACTTCATTGAAGGTCAACAGGCCGTAATCGCGAGCCTTGACGTGGTTTTCGTTCGTCGAGGCCCAACCCGACTTGCCTATCCAGATTTCACCTTTTCCGTTGCCGTCGGAATCCAGCATCTTTGCGACATCCGGTCGGCCCAGGTCGAAGATGGACTTGACGTTGTGCTCTTCGGAGAAATACCTGGGCACACAGAATCCGCTCTTGGCGTCATGGTACTTGTCGCTGTAGACGACGGTGCCGTGTCCGTCGACGTATTCCGCCTTGAAGTTCTTCTGGTTCGGCTGCCAGATCTCGGGATGGATGTCGATATCGCCCTTGCCGCGATGCATCCCGGCATAGAACATCGCATGGTCGCCGGTCGCCGTATCCGACTCGAGACCCAGCCTCTCCTCGAGGAGCACCTTGATCACGTTCACTCTGAACGCGGCGGCAGGATACTTGAATTCGGCAATCATCAACTTCTCCGCGGCCATGCTCGCGGAGCTCGCCAACACCACGGCCATGGCCAGGGCAACGCGCCGCAACAAGCTCTTGCATTCGTGTCTCATCCGTTTTCTCCATGGAATTTTCGCCAATGGCATTGCAATCACTCGATTCAATCGTCACGAGTGCCCGATGCACTCGGGAAGGCGGCCCACCTGTACGCTATCTGCTCCTGAGCGTCAACGGATCGGATTGCCGCATGTGGACATCGATTCGACGGTGAGTGAGGGCAGAGGTCCGAACGTCGTCGACCGGCATCGCTGCTCCCCGACACCCTGATCCCGACCGGTCCGTGCATGCGCGTGGTCTCGCGCCACCATCAGGTTCCGATCCCGAACAGCGTCGTCGCACGACGTGCCTCGACGACCATGCGCATCGCATCGTCCCCTGGTGAGCCCTCGAACCTGCTCGCCGCATCGAGCACGAGCGGCAGCAGGTCCAGGTCGCCGACCGTGTTG
>JAJEHK010000162.1 GCA_022823765.1 Alphaproteobacteria bacterium
ACCCCTTCGACGACCTCGCTGCGGGCGCCGATGAAGCAGTCGTCCTCGATGATCACGGGCGCCGCCTGCAGGGGTTCGAGGACGCCGCCGAGGCCTGCACCCCCGGAAATGTGACAGTTGCGGCCCACCTGGGCGCAGCTCCCCACGGTGGCCCAGGTGTCCACCATCGTCCCCTCGCCGACCCAGGCGCCGATGTTGACGAAACTCGGCATCAGCACGACGCCGGGAGCGACATAGGCGCCGTGACGGACGATGGCGTGCGGCACCGCACGAAATCCTGCCGCCGCGAACCGGGCCTCGTCCCACCCCTCGAACTTGTTCTCCACCTTGTCGTACCAGTTGGCATCGGCACCCGGGGCGCCTGGAATGGTCCGGGTCTCGGTCAGCCTCAAGGACAGCAGAACCGCCTTCTTCAGCCATTCGTTGATGATCCAGCCGTCGGCTCCCGGCTCGGCAATCCGGCATTCACCCGAATCCAGCAGTTCGACGGCCTGGAGAACGGCATCCCGGACCGGGCCTGAGGTGCCGGTGTTGATCGTGGTCCTGGCCTCCCAGGCCTCGTCGATCGTGGTCTGGAGATCGTGCGTCATCGGGGGTTGCCTTCCCGTCTGGTGGAGACTGATGCGCCGCCGGACCGGATGAGCGCGGCAAGCCAGCCGGTGAGATCCGGCGTGTGATGGTCGATGTGATCGCCGGCCGCATCACCCTCATCCCCGACCAGGACCGTCGTCATGCCGAGATCCTTGGCCGGCTTGAGATTGCGGGCGATGTCCTCGAAGTAGATCGCCCGGCCGGGATCGATGTCGTGATGCCGGATGAGCGCCTGATAGACGACGGGGTCGGGCTTCGGGATGTAGCCCGAGGCGACGATGTCGAACACGGCCTCGAAACATCCGGCCACTCCGAGGCGCTCCATGGCGCGCCGGGCATGCGGCTGGTCGCCGTTGGTGAAGATCAGCTTGCGGCCGGGGAGTTCCGCGAGAGCGCGGGCGAGGGCGGGATTCTCCGGTATCGGCGACCAGTCGATGTCGTGCACGAAGGCGAGAAACTCCTCGGGATCACAGTCATGGAACTTCATCAGGCCGTTCAGCGTGGTGCCGTGCTCGAGGAAGTACTGCTTCTGCAGCGCCCGTGCCTGGTCCTGTCCGAGCCCGAGGAGCTCCGCGACATAGATGGTCATTCGGTCGCTGACCTGGTCGAAGAACCCGAACCGGCCGGAGTAGAGCGTGTTGTCCAGATCGAAGATCCAGGTGTCCACGGTTGCAAGAATGCGCTCTGCGGCGGTCACGCGTTGATCTTCGTGCCGGTGCCGTTCTCCGTGAACAGCTCGAGCAGCAGGACATGGGGAATGCGGCCGTCAAGGATGTAGGCGGCGCCGACGTCGTTCTCCAGGGCCTTAAGGCAGGTCTCGAGCTTCGGAATCATGCCGCCGGTGATCGCTCCGGTGTCGAACAGCCCCTTGGCTTCCAGGCGCGACATCTCCGAGATGAGTGTGCCGTCGCTGTCGAACACGCCTGGCACATCGGTGAGCAGCAACAGTTTCGGCGCCTTCAGAACCTCGGCGATGGCGCCGGCCGCGGTATCGGCGTTGATGTTGTAGGTGTCTCCGTTTTCGGCAATCCCGACCGGAGCGATCACGGGTATAGCCTGGGTCGAGGCCAACAACGTCAGGATGTCGGCGTTGACCTTCTCGGGCTCACCGACGAACCCGAGGTCGACAACCCCTTCGATGTTCGAATCGGGATCGCGGGTCAGCCTTTCGACCTTGCGGGCCTGCAGAAGACGCCCGTCCTTTCCCGATATGCCGACCGCAAGTCCGCCCTCGGCGTTGATCGACGAGACGATCTTCTTGTTGATGGAACCGGCCAGGACCATCTCCACCACATCCATGGATCGCTTGTCCGTGACCCGCAGTCCGTCGACGAACGTCGACTCGATCGCCAGGTTTTCGAGCATGGACCCGATCTGCGGGCCTCCACCGTGAACGATGACCGGGTGGATTCCCACCTGCTTGATGAGGACGACATCGCGGGCGAAATCCCGCGCCAGCTTGTCGTTCCCCATGGCATGGCCGCCATACTTGATGACGAAGGTGCACCCGGAAAACTGGCGCAGATAGGGCAGCGCTTCCGCCAGGGTCTCGGCGGTTCTCAGCCAGTGCTTGGTGACAGCGATGTTCTTTTCGGCAGTGCCGCGCCTGATCATGGAGGGCCGCCTTCACTCATCCGAATCCGGCAAGGGAGGGCCCGAGAATAGTCCGGTTGTTCCGGCAGGTGCAAACTGTCGGCCGGCTTATGTCTCGGAATGCAGGATCTGGCTCAGGAAGAGCTTGGTGCGGTCGCTCTTCGGATTTTGGAAGAACTCCGTCGGCGGCGCCTGTTCGACGATCTGCCCGTCGTCCATGAAGATGATCCGGTTGGCGACCTGGCGGGCGAACCCCATCTCGTGACTGACAACCAGCATCGTCATGCCGCTTTCCGCGAGATCCACCATGACCTCGAGAACCTCCTTGATCATCTCCGGATCGAGCGCCGAGGTCGGTTCATCGAACAGCATGACGCGCGGCTCCATGCACAGCGAGCGGGCGATGGCCACGCGCTGCTGCTGGCCACCGGAGAGCTGGCCCGGGTACTTGGAGGCCTGTTCCGGGATCTTCACCCTGTCGAGATAGCGCATGGCGGTTTCCTCGGCCTCGGCCCTCGGCATGCGCCGCACCCAGATCGGCGCCAGGGTGCAGTTCTCCAGCACGGTGAGGTGCGGGAACAGGTTGAAGTGCTGGAAGACCATGCCCACCTCGCGGCGCACCTGGTCCATCTTCTTGATGTTGTCGGTCAGTTCGATGCCGTCGACCTCGACCTTTCCGCGCTGGTGCTTCTCGAGCCGGTTGATGCAGCGGATCATGGTCGACTTGCCTGATCCCGAAGGGCCGCAGATCACGATTCGCTCGCCGCGGTAGACGGTAAGGTTGATGTCCTTCAAGACGTGGAAGTCACCGAACCACTTGTTCAGGGACGTGATGTCGATCACCACCTCGTCGCTGACCGTGCCGGCGATGGGTTCCTGGGTATTCGGGACGTCCTGATCAGTCATGGCATTCGTCCTAGTGACCGGTGTGCAGCCTGCGCTCGAGCCATGCCGAATAGCGCGACATGCCGAAGCAGCACAGGAAGAAGAAGATGGCAACGAAGATGTAGACCTCCGTCGACAGGCCCTGCCACGTGGTGTCGGAGAGCGTCGCCTTGCCGATGCCGAGGGGATCGAGGAGGCCGATGATGATGACCAGGGTCGTGTCCTTGTAGAGCGCGATGAAGGAGTTGACGATTCCGGGGATCGAGATCTTCAGCGCCTGGGGCAGGATGACGAGTCTCATGGTCTTCCAGTACGGAAGGCCCAGGGACTTCGCGGCCTCGTACTGTCCCGAGGGCATGGCCTGGAGCCCGCCGCGGATCACCTCGGCGAGATAGGCGGCCGAAAACAGGGTGACCATGATGAGGACGCGCACCAGCAGGTTGAAGCTGGTGCCGGGCGGCATGAAGTAGTTGAGCAGGGTCGAGGCGACGAAGAGCAGCGTGATGAGCGGAACGCCGCGAATGAACTCGATGAAGGCGACGCACAGCACCCTGATGATGAAGAGATCGGACTGCCGGCCCAGCGCCAGCAGGATGCCCAGCGGCAGGGAAGCGGAAATCCCGGTGATGCCGATGACAATGGTGAGCAGGAACCCGCCGAATCGCGCGGTTTCCACTTCCGGCAGGCCGAGACCGCCGATCAGCAGGATGTAGGCGACCACGGGATAGGAGATGGAGAACCCGACGAGGTAGCGCCGCCACGGGATCCTGTCGAACAGCACGGGCGCCAGGGCTACGAACAGCAGGATGAAGGCGAGATTCGCTCTCCAGCGTTCGCTCTTCGGGTAATCACCGTAGACGAACTGGTCGAAGCGCGTCACCACCACCGCCCAGCAGGCGCCGTCAGCGGTATCCCAGCACTCGGCACGCGACGTGGCGTTCCATACCGCGTCGAAGACAGCCCATTCGAGGAAGGGCGGGATGATCAGCCACAGGAGATAGATCACCACGAAGGTGAGGAAGATGTTCGAGGCCGACGAGAAGAGGTTGTCCTTCAGCCATCGGACCAACCCTACCGACATCGCCGGCGGTGGCAGGGTCCGGGCCTTCTCGTGGACGATGTGAAGGGGGCGTTCCATGGCGTCAGCGCTCCACCAGGCGGATGCGCCGGTTGTACCAGTTCATGAAGGCCGAAATGGTGAGCGAGATCAGCAGGTACACGGTGAGCACGATGGACATGCATTCCAGCGCCCGGCCGGTCTGGTTCAGCGATATCCGGCCGATGGTGGCCGTCAGGTCCATGTAGCCGACGGCGATCGCCAGGGAGGAATTCTTGGTCAGGTTGAGGTACTGGCTGATGAGCGGCGGC
>JAJEHK010000206.1 GCA_022823765.1 Alphaproteobacteria bacterium
CCGGCGGCCGTCCGGGCGGTGGCTCGGCCCGGCGCTCGGCGCGGCCTGGTTCTTGACCGGATGGCACTTCATGGCGCTGCGCTACGGCGCGGTCAATTGGGCCGCGCCAACGCTCGCCTGGGGTTTCTATGCGGAGGCCGCCCTGCTTGCGGCGCTCGGCCTCTCGGGCAGGTTCGCCCTGGAGCGGCGTCGGAACGTCCGGTTCGGCATGGCCCTGCTTGCTGCGGCGCTGTTCGCCTGGCCGCTTCTGGCGCCGCTCGACGGACGGCCATGGGGCCAGGCCGAGGTCTTCGTGATCGCACCCGATCCGACCGCCATCGCCACGCTCGGCCTGCTGGCCTTCGCCGCGCGCAGCCCGTGGACAGCGCTTCTGTGCGTCGCACCGGCGTTCTGGCTCGCGGCGTCGGCGCTGACGCTGTTCACCTTGGGCGCCTGGCAGGGCTGGGTAGTGCTCGCAGCGCTCATCGCCGGTCTCGCCGCCAGAATTCTCCCGTTCCGCTGAGCCCCACCGCCTCAGGCGAGCGCGGTCTCGAACAGCGCCAGCATCCGGCTCCAGGCTCGCTCCGCCTGCGCTTCGTCGTAGACGGGGGAATCGGGTGGGCACCAGCCGTGCAGCGTACCGGCATAGACCTCGATCTCCGCCGGCAGTCCCGCCGCATCGAATGCCGCCCGCAGCGCGGTCTTGGCGTCGGGGTCGTCCGCGTCGTCGTTCTCCGCGATCGCGAACAGATAGCGCGCGCGCATGCTCCCGACGAGCCGGTGGGGGCTGTCGGGACTTTCGGTCACGAGCCTGCCGCCGTGGAACGAGGCGCCGGCGCCGATCCTGTCGGGAAACGCCGCTGCGGTACGCATGGTCATGGAGCCGCCCATGCAATATCCCGCCGTCCCCATCTTGCGGTCGCGCGCCACCGCATCCCGGCCTTCGAGGAAGCCGACAAAGGCCCCGGCGTCCGTCACGGTCCTCTCGGGGGTCAGCGAGCGCATCAGGGGAAAGATCTTCTTGCGCACTTCCTCGTCCCGGAACGAGGCACCCTCCGGCAGGAATGGCACCCGCTCGGTGCGGTAGTAGGGATTGACCACGAGCACCGCATAACCCGATTCGGCCAGCCGCCGCGCCATCTGCTCGAAGGCAGGCCTGAGGCCCAGCGCATCTGGCCAGATCAGTACGCCCGGATGGGCTCCGCTCGACGGGTGCACGAAATGGCAGTCCGCCGTGCCATCGGGAGTCGGCACCTCGACATTCCCGGCCGTCACCTCAGGCGCGGCCGCGGCCCGCGGCAGGTGCATGGCAACTCCCGCGCCGACCGAAACCGCCCCGAGCTCACGCCGGGTCAGCCCTCCCGGACGGCGTAACCGGTCCTCCGCGTCACGGATCGTTCTCTCGTCGCACATGGGTTGCCTCCCGTCTTGCTATGGTTCGCGTTGCAGTTCGGCGCCGTCGCCCCCCAGCGCGGATCGCCCCGTCGCAAGGGCGCGGCGCATGCCTCTTGCGTCAGAACGTGGCGGTAACGCCACCGTCCACCACGAGGATCTGGCCGGTGATGTAGGCGGCGTCGGACGAGACAAGAAAGGCCGCCGGCCCGGCGAGGTCTTCCGGACAGCCGGTCCGTCCGAGCGGAATCTTGCGATACTCCAGATACACCGTCTTGAAGTACTCGGTATCGTGCTCGTGGCCGCCGTCGGGAAGGCGGGCCATGCGGGTGTCGATGAAGCCGGGGGCGATGGCGTTCACGGTGATCCCCCGGGGCGCCAGATCGCAAGCAAGCGCACGGACCATGTTCACGATTCCTCCCTTGGCGCTGCTGTAGGGAACGGCGTCGGGGGAGCCGTAGAGGCCCATGATGCTCGCCGTCATCAGAATGCGTCCTCCGCTTCGCTCCATGAGCGGCAGGGCAGCGAGCGTGCAGACCAGCGCACCGTCGAGATTGACTCGCGTCACCTCGCGGAAGCGTTCGATCGTCAGGCCTTCGATCGGGCTGACATCGAGGATCGCGGCATTGTTGACGAGCACGTCGAGACGCCCGTGCTCCTCGTCGATGGTGGCGAACGTGCGCTGGCAGGCGGCCTGGTCGGTGATGTCCAGAGTGACGGGGGTCGCTCGTGCCGCATCGTCGTCCGGCAGCCGGTCGATGGCCCGCTCAACCTCGTCGCCATCAATGTCGGCGAGGAAGACGTGTCCGCCCTCTGAAAGCAGACGTTCAGCGATAGCAAGGCCGATGCCCCGTGCGGCTCCGGTGATGAGCACCACCTTTTCCTCGAAGCGATTCATGTCACGTTCTCCCTTCACGATAGGACTTCCTCGCGGAATCGGCGTTCCGACGCCACACCAGGGCCACCGCGACGGTCAGGAGAATCGAAAACCCGAGCAAGAGGGTGATGAGGGCATTGATCGTCGGAGTGAATCCAACCCGCATCATCGCATAGAGACGCACCGGCAAGGTGGCGTCCGTTCCACTGAGAAACAGGGTGATCATCGTCTCGTCGAAGGACAGGGCAAAGGCGAGCAGCCCGCCGGTCAGCAGCGGCATGCGCAGGTTCGGCAGAATGATGAAGCGAAAGGTCTGGATGCGGGTGGCGCCCAGGTCCTGGGCAGCCTCCACGAGGTTTCGGCTGAGGGCGTTCAGGCGTGTCAGCACGATGCGGTAGATGATGGCCGAAACGAAGAGCGTGTGGCCGACGGTGATCGTGAAAATGCCGCGGCCGACCCCCGCTTCCCGGAAGTAGATGAGCAGCGAGAGGCCCGTGATGATGGGCGGAAGCAGGAAGGGCAGGAAGATCACGTATTCGAGCAGCCGCGCCGAATGCCTGTCGGGCCGGGACCTGACGAGGATCGCGGCGGATGTCGCGAAGGTGGCGGCCGCCGCCACCGCGAGACTGCCGACAAGGAGCGAGTTCCACAGGGCGCCGCCGAGGGCGTCGTTTTCGAAGAGCTTCGCGTACCACGACAGGGAAAAGGTGTCCCAGTTCACCTTGCCGCGCCGCATCGAGAAGAAGGAGAGAAGGAAGACAAGCAGGATCGGCAGATAGAGCGACACGTAGACCAGCACCGCGACCGCAGCGAGAGGCAAGTCTATGAACCGGTTGCGCATCATGTCTGCCAGCGCGGATTCGAGAGCCGGCGCGCGACGGAGATCACCGCGAGCGCGACCACCAGCAGCAGGACCGACAGTGCGGCCCCCAGAGGCCAGTTGAAGGCGAGTCCGAACTGGCTGAACACCAGCCTTCCGAAGGTGAACCCTTCGATCCCGCCCACGAGTTCCGGTGCGAGAAAGTCGCCGCTGGCTAGGACGAAGGTGAACATCGCCCCCACGATGGCGCCCGGAAGGCTGAGCGGCAGAATGACCCAGCGGAATGTCTGGATCTCGCTGGCGCCAAGATCGGCCGCAGCCTGCAGGACCTGAGGAGTGATGCGCTCCAGTGCGACACAGATCGGCAGCACCATGAAGGGCAGGAGAACGACGCTGAGCGTAATTCGCACCGCCGTCAGGTTGAAGAGCAAGGCGCTCACCGGCTCGTCGGCCAGGCCGAACGCGAGCAATGCGCTGTTCAGAAGACCGTTCGTTCCCAGCACGCCGCGCATGGCATAGATCTTGATGATGTAGCTCATCAGAAGCGGGATCGCGAGGGCAATGACGAGAACGTTCCGCCAGGCGGGAGGGCGCCGCCAGATGAAGTACGCCGTGGCGTAGCCGAGCACGAAGTTGAACACCGAGACCTCGAAGGCCAGCAGCATCGTCCGCAGGAACGTGGTCCTATAGGAGGAGTTGGAGAAGAGATTGGCGAAATTGTCGAGCGTCGGCTCGTAGACGATGGCATTGTCGACGACCGGCAGAAAGCTGTATGCGAGAAAACTCGCAAGCGGGATCAGGATGAAGAGAGCGCAGATGGCCCAGAGCACGATCGCGCCCGGCGCATATCCGGTCATGCTCTGTCGTGTCACTCTTGCGCCCCCGTGACCAGCGCGCAGGCGGCGGCATCGAAACCGACTTCAAGGTGCGAACCGACAGCGGGGTGTCGGGCCGAGGGATTGCTGCGAGTCTTCATCGTCAGGACATGGCGTGTCTGAGGATGCCTGAGCTCGGTGATTGTCTCCGAGCCGACGAAGGACACCGAGACCACCTCGCACCCGATCCGGTTGCAGGCATCACCGGACGCCGGAACGAGAGCTTCGGGACGCACCGCAAGCGCGAGCCCTTCCCGGACCTGCGGCAGAGGACCATCGACGCTCATCGTACCGAAGGGGGTCGAGACCATTGTCACGGCCTCACCGGTGCTTTCGATACGGCACGGCTCGAGGATGTTGCTCGCTCCGAAGAACGCGGCAACGAAACGGCTGCGCGGCCGATAGTAGAGGTCCCTGGGGGTGCCGATCTGCTCGATGCGCCCGGACCGCATCACGCAGATGCGGTCAGACACCGTGATGGCTTCGGATTGATCGTGAGTGACGAAGACGAAGGTGATACCGCTCTGCCGTTGCACGACTTTGAGGAACTTCTGCATCTGGCGTCGCAAGGTCGCATCGAGCGCGGCGAGCGGTTCGTCGAGCAGGATGAGACGCGGCTCGCAGATCATGGCGCGTGCGAGCGCGGTCCTCTGCTGCTGTCCGCCACTCAGTTGCGTCGGATAGCGATTGCCGAGGTCTTCGAGTTCGACAATTCCGAGCGCATCCTCGACGCGCGCGTCACGCGTCGCACGGGCAATGCCCCGCACCCGCAGGCCGAACGCGACATTTTCCCGCACCGTCATGTGGGGGAAGAGCGCATAGTCCTGAAAGACGGTGTTGAAGGGGCGGCGGTTGATCGGCAGGTCGGCGATGTCACGACCGTCAAACTCGATGCGTCCGGCCGTGGGCTGCTGAAATCCGGCAATCGTGCGCAGCAGCGTGGTCTTCCCCGACCCCGAGGGGCCGAGTACGGTCAGGAACTCGCCATTGAGGACGTCAAGGTCGAGGGGACGGATGGCCTCGAAGTCCTGGAAGCGGACGCCCAGCCCGCGAATTCGCAGAAGCGGCGTCCTGTCGCCTGCCACCTCGTGCCTGCTGTCGGCGTCAGGGGCGGCCATAGGCGCGCACGGCGTCCCAGTTGATCTCCACCCCGAGGCCCGGCCTCGTGGGGGGGAGAATCTCGCCGTTTTCCAGAACCAGATCTTCCGTGGCGAGTTCGCGGCGAAGCTTCTCGATACACAACTGCGGGGGAAGGAACTCGACAAAGGCAATCCCGGGAGTTGCGAAGGCAAGATGGGCGGTGGCGGACAGTGACACACCCGTTTTCCAGCAGTGGGGGACCACAGGCAGGTTCCTTTCGGCCGCCATCTCGCATACCGCACGCGCCTCGCCCACACCGCCAACGCGCCCGACATCAGGCTGGACGACGCCGATCCGGCCGCGCTCGATCAGATCCTCGAATTCCCAGCGGGTCGAGAGCCACTCTCCCGAGGCGATCCGGAAGGGTGCCCAGGCCGCCAGCCTGGCATGCTCGTCGAGGAAGTCGGGCCAAAGCGGCGTCTCGACGAAGTAGAGGTCAAACTCTTCCCAGTCGCGCAGGACCGACCATGCCGTCTCGGCATCACGCCACAGGTACTGCACATCCACCATCAGCGTCATGTCCGGTCCGAGCGTCCGGCGCACCGCCGCCACGACCTCCGTGTGGCGATCGTAGCTCTCGTTCATGCCGTCGTGGGCGTAGGGGCCTGCCATGGTGCACTCGGCCTTGACGGCCTTGAAACCGAGCTTCTTCGCGTTCTCGGCCGATTCGCAGAGCGCGTCACGATAGGCCTCGAAGCTGCTGCCAGCCGGCTGCAGGGAGGCATACGGAACAAGCGGCGTCGGGCGAGGCTCGCCGAGAAGCTTCCACAACGGCTCGCCAGCGATCTTTCCGGCGAGGTCCCGCAATGCCATCTCGACGGCACCGAGGGCGTGGATCAACGCACCGCGGCGCCCGTTCATCGCCGTCATGGTGTAGACATGGTCCCAGAGCGCCTCGACGTTGCGGGGGTCCTTGCCCTTCAGCAGCTCAGCCATGCCGAGACCCATGGTGTGGGTGCCTGAAGCCTCGATGCAGGCACGCCCGATCCACGGGTTGAGATCGCTTTCTCCGTAACCTTCAAGGCCCTCGTCCGTGGTAACGACGACGAGCAGGCTGTCCTGGGCCGAGGAAGTCAGACCCGGGTCGACATCGTCGGCGACCAGGACATGACACGCGATATCGGTGATCTTCACTTGCAGCACCCCCCGCCCGTGCCGACATGCAGGTTGCCCGCACGGCAACCGGAATGCCGGTATCCGAGAGGGCCATGAACACGTTGTACGGTTGAGGCCGGACCCGAATCAACCGGTCCGGACACGAAGAAGGACGACGGGCATGCCGCGCTGCATGCCCGCCGTATCGTCTGTTACTGAGCGGCCTTGACTTCGTTCCAGACGCTCACCCGGCGGTCGAAATCCTCGACAGGACGGAGCCACACCAGCTTGTCGGCGTAGTCCAGTCCGGGACTCTCGTTCGTCGTGTTCCCGTATCCGTTCTTTGCGGTCATGGCCGGGCCCGTCTCGCCGTCGAGATAATGATTGACCCACTGATGGGCGCACTCGGAGTCCTCCACCCCCTTGGAGAGGGCCCACGTGTCGAGCCAGCCGATGCCGCCCTCATCCGGAATCGAGTACACCACATCGTAGCCGCGATTGGCGAGCTCGACCGTCTGGAATTCGCCCATCGAGAACATCAGCGTCGCCTCGCTCGAATCCCACATGTTCACGCCTTCCTCAAAGCCGGCGTAGTAGCTGATAAGATATTGCTTCTGCTCGATCAGCTTCATCTTGACGGCATCGAAGTCGGCGTCACTGAGGTTGAACGGATCCTCGAGCCCGAGAACGATTGCCGCATTGGTCACGTTGTTGTTGGCGTCATCGAGGGCGAGCACATGTCCCGCGTTCTCCGGGCTCCACAGGGCTTCCCAGGAATCGACCCCGTCCGGAAACGCTTCCTTGTCATAGATAAGACCAAGAGAGCCCCAGGCGATGGGAACTCCGTAGGTTTCTCCGCCGCTCATGACTTCCGCCACCGAGCTGAACGAGGGAAGCAGGTTCGAGGTGTTGGGTATCTGCGACATGTCGAAGGGAATGATCAGGCCCTGGTCGAGGTAGCGCTCGACGATCGAGGTGTCGATCGAGACAAGATCGTAGTCAGCGCCATCGCTTCCCACCATCTTGGCGAACATTTCGTCCACCGACCCGGTGTAGGCCACGCTCACCTCGCAGCCCGTGGCCTCGGTGAATGGCTCCACCCATTCCGGTTCGGAGTAGCCTTCGAAGCTGAAGAGCCGGACCTCCTGCGCCGAGGCCTGTGTGCCGGTGGCGAGGACAAGCGCCGCCGCCAGTTTCCATTCAAGCGATCGAAACATGATTCATCTCCCAGTTATCTGATTCGTTGTGGTGCTCCGGCCGGTCTTCCGAGGACGACCACCAGCCGGCAATGTGTTCGCACAGCACCGGCGCCAGATCCGAGGGGTCACCCACGGCCAGGAATCGGCGAAGTTCCTCGTGCTGCACGACGACGGCATCGAGGTCCGGATGGCTGCGGATCTCGAGTCCGAAGATGATGAGAACCTGGCGCGAGATACCTTCCCAGATGCCAAGGCCCAGTGAGTGTCCGGCCTCCGAGAGGGCGGCGCGGTGAAAGTCGACGTCGGCGCGCTGGACCTGCTCGACGTTTCCGTCCGCAGCACCCTTGCGTATCGCCTCCAGGGCCCTGTCGATCTCCGTGAAACGGGAGGGATCGGCGCGCAACCGGGGTATCGCCCTGGCGAGCAGCATCGCCTCAAGCGCAATACGCACGCCGCACACCTCACGAATCTGGCGATCATCGAAGGCAGCGACCTTCCAGCCTCGTCCCGGAGAGGAACTCAGGATCCCCTGCAGCCAGAGTTCGCGCATGGCCTCGCGGACCGGAACACGACTCACGCCAAACTCGGCGGCGAGACTCTCCTCGACAAGACGGTGCCCGGGCGGAAACGCGCCGATGGCGATGGCGACGATGAGCCGGTCGATGACCTCGTCGGTAACCAGACGTCTGCGGATCGGCGTGATCGGAGCCAGCCCTTGGTCGCTCTGCTGCATACTGTCATGCTATGAGACTGTATGCGGCGAGTAAAGCGCAACGGATGACGCGAGAGGAGGCTTCTGACAATGCCGTTCGGAATCATCCGCCACATCGCTGCCGCGTCCCATCTGGGGGAGGCGCCGCTGTGGCTCCCGACGTCCGGCGTGTTCCTGTGGCTCGATCTTCACGGACGCCAGGTGCACCGCTTCGATCCGCAAGGTGGAAACGACCGGGTGATTGCGAGCGGGTTCGCCGAGAACCTCGCGTGCCTTGTTCGTCTGAACGACGGGTTCGTGCTCCTTGTAACGGCGACGGGATTCCTGCGCCTCGACCCCGCAAGCGGCGACACCACACCACTGCCGGCACCCCTTCGGCCCCCTGCGGGCACCTGCTTCAACGACGGCAAGGTCGCTCCCGACGGATCTCTCTGGCTCGGGATTTCCGATGTCGACGAAGGCGAGCCGACCGGTTCGCTTCACCGCGTGAGCGCCGCGGGCGTCGAGTGCATTGACCGGGGCTTTGTCGTCGCCAACGGCCCGGCGTTCTCCCCGGATGGCAGGGATGCGTACTTCGCCGACACCGTCAGCGGCAACATTCTCCACTATGCGCTCGACGCCGGGGGACGGCCCGTCGGCCGCACGCTGTTCGCGTCGGTTCCGGCCGACGAGGGCATGCCCGACGGCATGACCACCGACCGTGACGGGCTCCTATACAGCGCCCATTGGCAGGGCAGCTGCATCAGCGTCCGTGACCCCGGGGGGACGACGGTGGAGACGATCGCTCTTCCGGCCGGCAACGTCACCTCCTGCGCATTCGGAGGCGAGGACGGCTCGCTGCTCCTTGCGACCAGCGCGGCCCGGGACGAAGACGATGGCCCCAGGTCGCCCCACGGCGATGCGTTCGTGCTCCGCGGCCAGTCCAGGGGAATGCCGGAGCCGGAGTTCGATCCTGCCTGGCTCGGAAGGGAAGGCCCCCCGGATCCGTGAGGTCGCCTGCCTTGCGCAGCACGCGGTACCGGTTACCGGTCACGATGGACGTAGGCCCGGGCAAGGCGGTCTTTCAGGTCAGCGACGAAACCGGTCGTCAGGACGGCGTCATGGGCTATGGAATGCCAGAGTCCGACCTGGTTGACATAGGACCGCATCGTCATCAGACCCTCCTCGAGCTGGTCCCACGTCAGGCCCATCGCTTCGGGACGAATGTCGAGGCCGATGCCGGAGATGGTATCGAGCATCTCCTCGGCTTCGACACCGTGCAGCATCGAGCCGACGATGACGCCGAGGCACACGGGCTGACCGTGGAGGAACTTCTTCCCTGTCAGCTTTTCCAGTGTGTAGAAGAGGAAATGGTCGGTTCCCTCGATGTGGCGGGGACACCACCCCGACCCGTGATAGCTCGTGCCCCACTTCAGGCCGTCGGCCAGCGCGTCGATGCCGCTGTCGTTCATGGCACGGATGTTGTCGACGTTCTCGACGACCGTCCTGACCTTGGTCAGGGACTGCCTCGCCAGATTTCCGTCGAACCGCCACTTTTCTTCGATCTTGCCTTCCCTTTCGGCATAGCGCCAGTCCAGGACCCCGGTGTGAAAACAGAGGATGTCGCCAATTCCAGACCAGTTCAGCGCCGGCGGACAGCCAGCCAGAACGTCATAGTCGATGTAGATGGCCTGCGGCACGGCCCAGCCGCGATAGACGACCCGCCCGTCGAGCCGGACACCCGAGCGCTGGCCGTAGACGGCATTCACCGACAGGGCGGTCGGCGCCTGGAAGAGCGGCAGGTTCAGGCGCCACGAGAAGTATTTCGCGACGTCCAGCGCCTGGCCCCCACCAAGCCCGACGATGGCGCGAACCTCACCGAGATTCGCGGCCTCCCGGTCGAGGTCGGCCTGTTCGATCGACCCGCAGAAGTAGGGCCTGCAGTCGGCGCCGGCGAAATGACGGGAGAAGAGTGGCCAGAGGTCGTCCATCGTGACGACGAGGAATGGCGGATTGACGAAATGGCGGAACTCGTCCAGCAGACCGCGACCGAACACGGTCGGAAATCCGTAGGCGAGGTCCTGTTGGTGATCGTGAGGCAAATCGTTCTCTCCCGTGCTGAGCCACGCCGACCGGTCAGGCGTCACCGTGGGGTGTCCACCTGTGAGAATCAAACGACCGTCTCGATCGCCGGAACAGGCGGGCTTCGAAGCGTTTGTCCGTGTTACAGGGCGACATCACGGTTCCCCGACCAGCTCAGGATCGCCGCCTCGCGGGCGCGCTTGACATCGCTCCAGCCTTGGCGACAGCCATCGCCCCGTGCCTGGAAAAGGTCGACTTCTTCCCGGATGGCGACAGCGACTGCAGCGGCTTCCGCGTCGGTCAGATTGCAAGGGTCGAGGTAGAGTTCCTGCCGCTCGACGAGATCGTCGCGCACCACGATGCCGGGAGACCGGGCGGCAAGCCGGGCGGCCAGTTCCCAGGCATGGAAACCCGCTTCCCGGGGCGCGATGGTGATGCGGGTCCGCGTGATCGGGTTGCCGGTCCAGTCGGCATGGCTGGTGACGGAGACACCGGACATGTCCGCGAGTTCGCGCATCCAGAGGGCTGCGCGCGCCTCCTCGGCCCGCCGGGCGGCGCCGTGATCGCGTTTCTCCCATGACTCGAGCGCTGCCATGGCGCCGACGACGCTCTCCTTGCCTGCTTTCATCGTCCGTCCGATTCCGCGGTGCTGAAGATAGGTGGCACGAATGAGATCGGAGTTTCCCGCAACGACGGCGCTCGTGACTCCCGAGAGGAACTTGTGGCCGGAATGGATCGTGGCGGATGCACCGAGTTCGATGGGTCCGGTGAGATCGTATTCGGCGGCCATGTCGACGATCGCCGGTACGCCATGCTCGCGGCACAGGTTGATGAAGACATCCATGGGAAGTTCGTTTTCGCGCACCGTATGGTGCGAGACGACGTACATGGCCGCTACTGCGCCTGCGGCCAGGGCGTCGACGAGGTGCCAGGTTTCGCAAGCCGCAGCGGTTCCAACGGGAACGACCTCGGCTCCGGCGAGGCGGATTGCCTGATCGACCGGCGCGCCATAGTTCACCATGTGTCCCATGGGCAGCAGGACACGCCGCTCCCCAGCGACGGAAGGCAGCGCCTCGATCCTGGCAAGATCAGCGCCTGTGAGACATGCGGCGACCGTCTGCGTCATGGCGGCCGCAGAGCATGAGGCGATACACCCCGCCTCGGCACCGGTCACGCGCGCGACGACGGCGCCTGCGCGCGACTGCAGTTCGTCCATGTCGACGAAGGACGCAAGGATCCGGTCGACGCACGCACGCACGTCCTCGGGCACCCTCGATGCGCCGATGCGCGTCATCGTCCCGGAGACGTTGATGACCGGGGTGAGATTCCACCGGCCGAAGGGATCGTCCGTCATGGCAGCCGTTCTCCGGTCGTGCTGTCGAAAAAGTGCAGCCGGTCCGGCCGGAGCGCGAGCGACAGCGTCTCGCCGGCACGAACCGTACCGCGTATGTCACCGCTGGTCCGGACGGTCAGGTGCGCACCACGGGCATTGCTGAGATGAAGAAGCGCCTCATGGCCGAGGTCCTCGATCCTGTTGACGCGCGCCGCGCCGATCGGGACCCCGCCTTCGGTCAACCCGATCAGGAGGTGTTCGGGTCGGATTCCAAGCGTCGATCCGCGACCGTGGGCGACCGTCGCTGCGGCGTCGCCAAGGAGGTCCTTCGCGTCAAGCAGGTTCATGCGCGGACTGCCTATGAAACCTGCCACGAAGGTATTCGCGGGCTGTTCGTAGAGTTCGGTGGGGACACCGATCTGCATGATCCGGCCCTGGTTCATCACCGCGATCCGGTCACCCATCGTCATGGCCTCGACCTGGTCATGGGTCACGTAGACCGTGGTCGTCGTCAGCTGGCGCTGCATCTCGGAGATCTCTCCACGCATCTGAACCCTGAGTTCCGCATCGAGATTGGACAGCGGTTCGTCGAAGAGGAAGGCATCCGGCCTGCGAATCATGGCACGTCCCAGGGCAACGCGCTGCGCCTGGCCACCCGAAAGCTGACGGGGCTTGCGGCCGAGAAGGTCGCCGAGACCCAGCGTGTCGGCGACGCGCACGACCTCGGACTTGACGGTGGCGGGATCGGTCTTCCTGATTCTCAGTCCGAAGGAGAGATTGTCGCGCACCGTCATGTTGGGGAACAGCGCGTAGGACTGGAACACCATCGAGATGTTGCGCTGGGCGGGCGACAGGTGGTTGGCGCGTTCGCCGCCGATCATCAGGTCGCCCGATGAGATGGTCTCGAGGCCCGCGATCATCCGAAGCGTGGTCGACTTGGCGCAACCCGAGGGACCCACCAGCACCATGAACTCTCCCTCGCGGACGTAGAGGTCGAGGCCGGAGATGACCTCGACATCGCCGTAGCTCTTCGCAACGTCCAGAAACCGGATGTCTCTCATCGCAATGCGTTCCAGTCCGGGGAAATCGAAACGATCGCGTCAATCTCGACGGTGATGTTGCCGGGCAGGGATCCCATGCCGACGGCCGTGCGCGCATGCCTGCCCCGTTCACCGAAGACGTCGCAGAACAGGTTGGAACAACCGTCGATGACCGCCGGGTGATCAACGAAGTCGGGTCCGGCATTGACCATGCCGAAGACACGGCGGATCTGCGCGACATGCTCAAGCGAGCCAAGAATTTCCCTTATTGCGGCGATCAGCACGAGACCGGTTCTTTGTGCGTGGTGGAACGCTTCATGGACAGGAACGTCAAGCCCGACCTTGCCGGTTGCCAGCCGGCCGCATTCCAGGACCGGCCCCTGGCCCGACAGATAGAGCGTCGTGCCGTCGATGGAGCCCAGGTCGAAGTTCCCGACAGGCGCGGGTGTCGGGGGAATGACATGGCCGAGTTCGGCAAGCCGCCGGTCTGCGACACACTCCGGGCCAGCCGTTCCGCGTCGTTGTGTGTTCATGCGGCAAAGGCTCCTTCAATCCTGTTTCGGGCAGTGGTCAGGAACTCTCCCGTTACGTCGAAGTCGTTGGCGATACCGTAGGCGAGACCTTCACGCTCGACGAAGGCCCTCAATCCGCGCATGGCCTCGAAGACATCGTGCCACGTCACGTTCATGGCGGCGGGGCGAATGTCGAGGCCGAGACGGGTCACCGCACCGAGCAGTTCATCAACACGCTGACCATGCATCATCGCGCCGAGCACGAGACCCAGACACACCGCCTGGCCATGCAGGAACGCTTTCCCTGTTCCCGCTTCGAGGGCATAGAAGATGTAGTGCTCGACTCCCTCGATGTGGCGCGGATTCCAGCCCGCACCGTGGTAGGAGGCACCACCCCATCTCAGGCCGTCGACCAGAATCCGGATGCCGCGCGGCGAAAGCGTCCTGATTTCGTCAAGTTCGGCCAGCGCCGTCCCGGCCTTCGCCAGCGAGATGGCGGCGAGGCTCTCATCAAAGGGCCAGCGCGATTCGCACTTGCCCCGGGCCTCGGCGTGACGCCAGTCCATGACGCCGGTAACGAAGCACAGGACATCGCCCATGCCGGCGATGTTGAGTGCGCGGGGCGCGGATTCAATGATATCGAGGTCGATGTAGACGGTTTGCGGGACGGCCCATCCGACATACCTGACGACGCTGTTTTCCCGGACCCCCGCACGATGTCCGAAGACGGCATCGACGGAAAGCGATGTCGGAAACTGGAAGAGCGGCAGGTTGAGACGCCAGGCGGCATACTTGGCGGCATCGATCGCCTGACCACCTCCCAGACCGACGATCGAGGCAACATTTCCGATCGTCTCGAGATCGGCTTCCAGCGCGTCACGTTCCATGGAACGCACCATGTAGGGCACGGCATCGTCCGGCAGGGAGTCGCGAAAGACGGGCCAGAGGTCTTCCATCGTCACGACCAGCATGGGCGGGCATACGAAGTTCGCCGCTTCGTGAAGAAGGTTGCGTCCGAAGACTGTCGTGAACTGCGGGATATCGGATTCCTTGAACGGCATGGTTCAGCCCTTGACTGCGCCAAGAGACAATCCCTTGACGATGTGTTTCTGTGCCGCGACAGCGAACAGCAGCATCGGCACGATGGCAACGATCGACGCGGCGGTCATCGCACCCCAGTCGAGCGACGCATAGCCGCGAAAGCTTGTTACCCCAAGCGTGACCGTCTGAGCCTTGGAGAACGTCAGGCCCAGTGCGATGGCAAGTTCGTTCCAGATCCAGATGGCGTTCAGGACGGCCGTGGCGGCCATCCCGGGCAGGGTACAGGGTACGTAGATCCTCGTCAGGATTTGCCAGTTGGAGGCACCCTCGATGCGCGCGGCTTCGTCGATCGCCGGATTGATCTCGCGGAAGAACGAACTCAGGAGCCAGATCGACAGCGGCAGGACGTGCACCTGGTACATGAGGGCAAGGCCGACATGGGTGTCATAGAGCCCTGTCCACTGGTAGAGCGAGAACATCGGAATGACGAAAAGAAACTCGGGGAGCATGTAGGCAAGGATCAGCCAGACGCCGACGAGGTTCCTGCCCCTGATCTTCATCCGGACGATGGCATAGGCGGTCGGAATGGCGATGGCGAGCGACAGGGCCACGCCGATGGCCGTGATGATGACGGAGTTCAGGAACGTGTACTTGAACGTCTCATGGCTCCACAGCTTGAGATAGTTGGCCGTTGTCGGATCGAAGATCCAGAGCGGAGGGCTGGCAAGGCCATCGCGCCTGGACTTGAGCGAGACCGTGAGCACCCAGTAGACCGGGAACAGGCTGAACAGGACCATGGCCCCGGTGAAGACATAGGCCCACGCCTGGGAAAGTCCTGTTCCCGGACCGCCGTGGAACTGCAGGACGGTGCGCATCTTCATGCGTGGTGTTCGCCGCGCCGCTGCAATGCCTGCAACGCCAGGGAAATGACGAGAATCAGGAGCGAGAACAGAATCATCGTCGCCATCGCCTTGCCGATCTGTTGATAGCTGTAGGCAGTGCGGTAGACGAAGGTCTGCACGACTTCGGTTGCCAGGGCCGGTCCGCCACCGGTCGTGCCGAAGACGATGTCGAAGACCTTCAGGGTGTCGATGGCCCGGATGATGATGACGGTGATCAGCAGCGAGCGCAGCATCGGCAATTTGATGGACCAGAAAATGGTGAACTCGCTCGCACCCTCGACACGGGCTGCCTCGACCGGTTCCGCCGGCAGGCTTCGCAATCCGGCAAGCATGATGATGAAGACGAAAGCCGTCTGCCACCAGACATCGACCGCGACGATGGAAGCCATCGCTGTTTCGACAGCGCCGTAGAAGGCCGAGGGACCAAGGCCGAACACACCGATCAGGTGGTTGATGATGCCGAGGAAGGGATCGAACATGACCTTTGACATCAGCGCAACGACGATGCCGGAAACCATGAGCGGCAACATGATCACCGCGCGAATGAGATCCGTCCGGATGGCCAGCTTGTCGACTTGCACCGCGAGGTAGAACCCCAGCGCGACCTCGATGGCCGTCGCCCACACGGCGAACACCACCGTGTTCTTCATGACGCTCCAGAACTCGGCGCCGGAGAGAAGGCTGGCATAGTTCGCCCAGCCGACAAACTCGAACTGGTTGCCCCAGTTCCAGTTGGTGAATGACACCGCCAGTCCGAACCCGACGGGATAGACCGACGTGAACGCGAGAATCAGGAGGCAGGGCAGAACGAACCACAGGGCCGAGGCCCTGCCGAGGAACCTGAGCGCAGACGTCATGGCGCTCTCCGGACCGGAAAGCAGGATGAACTCTCCGGAAAGATGCCCCGGATGGCAGGAAATTGCCATCCGGGGCGAGGCACATTCAGTTGGCGAGCATTGTCTCGAAGTCGGTCTGGGCCGCAGCGCCGGCCTCGGCAGGGTCTGCACCGCCGTAGATATCCTGAATCACGTCAACGATGCGCAGCGCGAACTCGCTCCAGCCGGCACGTTGCACGACCGAGGTCTGCGAGTTGGGCATGGCGGCTGCCACGGCATCGACATAGGACTGCGGGAAGCTCGCCGCGTACTCGGGATCCTGCCACGTCGACAGACGCGGTGCGCCGCCGTGCAGCTTGCCGATGGTGGTCGCGTTGGCCGTGTTCGACATGTACTGGATGAAGAGCCAACCGGCCTCGGGTGAGGCGGCGTTCTGCGGGATTCCGAAACCCCACTGCCAGTGGGCCGTGTAGGGCTCGCCCTCGGCGTTGTCGACGGGGATGACCGAGTAGCCGATCTTGCCGGCAACGAGGCTCTCGTCCGGGTTCTCGAAGCCGGGAGCGAAGAGGCTTGCGTCGATGAAGAACGCCGCGCCACCCGCCATGAAGAACTGCGAGGCATCGGGCCAGTCCATGGCCTGGATGTTGACGGGACCGGCCTTCATCAGTTCCGCATAGTTCGCGAGGCCCCGCACGATATCGGGATCGTTCATCTTCGGCTTCGACCAGTCACCGTCGAACCAGACGTTTTGCGGAGCGGAGCGGTCTGCCGCACCGACCGAATTGTTCACGAAGCCGGTGACCGTGTCGATCAGCGTGTCCGACCGGATGCCACGCAGGACGGCACCCGCGATGGCGCCCCCGCTTTCCTCCTTCACCTCGCGCGCCGCGGCGATCAGTTCTGCCATCGTTGTCGGCATCTTGCCGTCAAGATACTGGTTCACGTGATCCATGTTGGCGAACAGGATGTAGGTCTCGAACGAAGCCGGGATACCGTGGTACTCCCAACGGCCGTCGATGTCGTACGTGGTTGCATCAAGGAAGCCTGCCGGGATGTCGTCCAGATTGTAGTCGCCAGCCGTGAGATCAGGGCTGTCGATGAAGTCCTGCAAGGAATGGACGAGGCCGTTGGTGTGCTGGGTGTAGGCCGTGGAATCCATCGGCAGGAAGTAGACGTCCATCTGCGAGTTGCCGCCCGAGCCGCGCAGCGCCACTTCCATGCGGTCGAAGTAGAGATCTTCGGCCATGGTCTGCAGGGTGACGTCGATCCCGGTGTCGGCCTCGAACTGGTCGAGCACCACACGCACGCCGTCGGTGACGGGATGTTCCGGCATCATGACGGTGATCGACTCTCCCGAGAGCTGGTCCCACGAAAAGTCGGCCGTAGCGACCGTGGCGCTGACCGCAAGGGCTACCGACGATGCGGTGACCAGCTTGGCCGCTCTGACAAGGGCTCCTCGCCGCGATGTGTTCATCGTTTCCTCCGTATGTTCTGACAGCCTGCTGATCAGGCATTGGTCGACCGGATTTTCCAGGAACGGAAATCGGTTGACCAATTGGCGCAGATGCACAACCATTTGTCAAACCCCGTGTTCATCGCCACGTGAGCATGACGCTGCCATTTCCGGAGAGCGTTGAGGTTTGCGCGACCGGTGGACCCATTCGAAAGGAAACGTCATGTCGATGGCCTTTGATGTGACCGACCGGGTTTATCGGGAGATCCGCGATCTCCTGCGCTCTGGCGACATCCTGCCCGGCCAGCGACTGCCCAACGAGCGCAAGCTGGCCGAGATGAGGGGGGCGTCGCGCACCCAGGTGCGGGATGCGCTTCTCATGTTGCAGAAGGAGGGGCTGGTCGAACGCAAGATCGGAAGTGGCACCTACCTGTCCGAGCGGGCGCCACAGATCATCGAGCTGGCTGACGCTGCGGTCCACATGTCGCCCGAGCGCTCCCATGGCTTCCACGAGACCCTAGAGGCGCGGCTGCTTGTCGAGCCATCGGTCGCGGCGCGTGCGGCCGAGGCGCCCACACCACAGTTCTGCAAGGATCTCGAGGCAGCACTGGAACGCATCCTGGCGGCGCCTACCTGGCTCCAGTTCAAGGAAGACATCTACGGATTCTCACGCCTCTATTACGTGGAGGCGGGCAACGACTTCCTGTGCTGGACCTTCGATCAGATCGTGGCTGCCCGTCGCGCGAACAAGTTTGACGGCGGAAGCGACCAGGCCCCGGTGGCCAATATTGTGCGCAGGCACTTCCATGACCGCCTGTCGAAGATTGCGGATGCCATCACCTCCGGGGACCCCCAACGGGCAAGGGCCGAGGTGGAGGGTTTCCTGGTTGCCATGGCCGCTTCGCTGGCGCTCTGATCAGGGGTCTCGTGACAGGCCTTCGGCTTCGAGGCGATCGAGGTAGGCCTGCCAGACACTGTCCCGGTTGCAGCCGAGTTCGTGAAGATAGTTCCACGAGTAGATGCCGGTATCGTGCAGATCGTCGAAAGTGATGCGTATGGCGTAGTTGCCGACGGGCTCCACCGACATGATGCCGACATGGCGACGGCCGGGAACGGTCTTCCTCTGGCCCGCGCCATGGCCCTGGACCTCGGCCGAGGGGCTTTCGACACGCAGCAGTTCGGCCGGCAACGTGACGGAGGTGCCGTCATCAAAGTCGATCTCGAGAGCCTTCTGCTGCGACTTAAGGCGGATCTCGACAGGCCGGTGGCGGCTGGCACGGGCCTCGCCCTTCACGTCTCCTCTCCATCGAGGCGGCGCGCCTCGTCGACCAGCATGATCGGGATGCCGTCCCGGATGGGATAGGCGAGGCCCGCTTCAGCGCTCACCAGTTCCTGGCGCTCGCGATCCAGGGTGAGCGGTCCCTTGGTCAGCGAACAGACCAGGATCTCGAGAAGCCGGGGATCGACGTCGGTTTCACTCATCGCGTTGGCCCCTCCCAAGTACGCCTCGTGATGTCCAACTTAGTCTCCATCACTCCTGACGTGCACCCCGCGAGACAGGTGGGCCTTGAACGAGCCCGACCGGTTGCGCGGTTTGCCTGTTTCCATCAGCCAGCCGTGGTCCGAAGATTTCTACTCGACTCGGCCGCCTTGCTGCAATGGCGAATGGAGGCCATGGCAATACCCTGCCACATCGAGTCGGGAATGAGTTCGACGCCCTCGCGGTGCGTCTGCATGAGAGGCGTGTCGCCAATGGCCGGCGGCGCAGCACGATGGAAACCGAACTGGTGGGCGGTCACTGTCTGGTCGCGTTGGTTGCGGGGTTACGGGTCCGTGCCGGAAAGAGTCCAGTCCTCGCAAACGAGTCCCTCGACGCGTTCGAACTCCCGGCTGTTGGCGGTGACCAGCACCAGTTTGCGAGCGCGGGCCTGCCCGGCGATCAACAAGTCATGAGGGCCAATCGGAAGCCCTTTCGCATCAAGCTCGCTGCGCACAGCGCCTGCTGCGCGTGCATCGCCAGCATCGAATGGAACGATCTCGAACTCCAGTCGGTCCAGCAACCCGAGATTGCGGTCTGCATGTTGGCTCTTGTGGGCGCCGTAGTAGAGCTCATAGGCGACCGGGGCAGGTAGTCCGATATCCGCAGGCCGGAGGCGGCGCAGGCGCATACGAAGCTGCGGCGATGTGTCGTTGAGCAAAGCAATGCAGGCGTTGGTATCGAACAGGTAGCGCATCAGTCGAAAACGCTGTCGAGATGCGTTCGCGATGGCAGTTCCGGCTGGTTGCGGCCTGCGGCGAAGAAATCACTTGAGAATTCGCCTGCCACGGCATCGAGCCACTCCCAGTCCGACGCAACGGGTTCAAGGATTACTGCTGCGCCCTGCCTGCGGATGCGGACTTCGGCGCCCTTCATCCGGAATTCCTTGGGAAGCCGCACCGCCTGAGAGCGGCCCGACCAGAAGAGTTTGGCCGTTCTGGACATAAGCGCCTCCAACAGAGATATGACATTGGAATATACCAACTGGATGTCAGATAATCCAGATTCGGACGACAAGAGGTTGGCGACGCTCTACCTGCTCATCCGGGATTCTTCACACGAAGTCGGTCTCCCAAGGGCGCACCCGTCCCCGTTCCCTATGTCACTGGCGGACAGGACTGTCGTCGTCTTCCTGGCTGCCGATCTCGAGCAGGGTGGTGAGGATGCGGGCGCGTTCCAGAAAGTCCGCCGCTTCGAGCAGGGCCTGTTTCTCCAGGGGGCTGAAGGGGCAGACCATGGAAAGCGCCGTCACGAGGGTCTCGTCGTTCGCCTTGCCGATGGCGTCCCAGTCCGCCTCGATCTGCTTTCTTTGAAAGAACTGCTTGAGGTGGGCAATGAGGGAGGTGCGTTCGATCAGGTCGGTGGCGGAAACGGGCTTCATGTCCTCGGCGAAGTCGGAGTAGTCGGCTTCGACCAGACGGTAGGCACCGGCGGCAAGGGCGAGTTCGCGCGCCACACGATAGCGCGCCAGTCCGATCAGCGTGATCAGGTAGCGGCCGTCGTCGGTTTCGGTGAACTGGATGATTCGTCCGGCACATCCGATGGCAAAGCAATGGGCCGATCCGATGTCGTCGGCCTCCTCGTCGGGCTGGATCATGCCGATGATGCGGTCGTCGGACTTGAGCGCATCCTCGATCATGGAAACATAACGGGGTTCGAAGATGTTGAGCGGCAGGGTGCCTCGCGGCAACAGGAGGGCCCCGGGCAGGGGAAAGACAGGAATGGTCGACGGCAGTCCGTCGATGGTGCGGTAGTACGGCAGGCCCGCCATCACGCCACGACCGGCACCCTAGCTGAACCAGGCCGATGACAGCTTGCGGCGGCCGTCGATGGCCGCCTGATCGGTCGGTCCCCAGGCCTCGAAGAACTTCAGGAGCTCCTTGCGCGCCGCCTCGTCATTCCAGTCTCTCTTGAGGGCAATGATGGCGATGAGCTGATCGACCGCGTCGTCGCGCCGGTCAATGGCGGCGAGAGCCCGCGCCAGCTCGAGCCGTGCCTCGAAATCCTTGCCGTCGGCCGCAACCCTCGCCTCGAGGGCCGCCATGTCACCGGTTGCGCTGCCCAGGAGCTCCATCTGGGCCCTGACACCCTTGATGCGTTCGTCCTCGGCAATGGCCTCATCGAAGCTGTCAAGAAGGTCCGTCACCTCGCCTGTGCGTCCCAGGGCAATGAGCGAGCGGCACAGACCGGCGGCCGCATCGACATTGTCGCTCTCGCGCGTCAGGACCTGGCGGTAGAGGGCCGCTGCCTGCTCCGCGGAGCCCCCTTCCAGGGCTTCGTCCGCCTGGGCGAGGGCCTGCTCCACGGCACTCGGTCCGATGTCGCCGACCAGGCGTTCGACAAAGGCCTTGATCTGGCTCTCCGGCTGGACCCCGACGAAACCGTCCACCGGTTGTCCCTGATCGAAAGCGAACACCGCCGGAATCGACTGCACTCTCAGGGCCTGGGCGATCTGCGGCTCCTCGTCGATGTTGATCTTCACCAGGGTCACCTTGCCGCCGGCCGCCCGGACAACCTTCTCGAGAACGGGTGCGATCTGCTTGCACGGTCCGCACCAGGGCGCCCACAGATCGACGATGACCGGTTTGTCGCGGGACGCCAGAAGGACATCCTGCTGGAACGTCGCCGTGGTCACGTCCTTGACCTCGCCGCCGGCCTCTGCCGCAGCCTGTGACTCTCCTCCCTGGATGATGAATGCCATGATCGCCGCCTTCCTGGTCTCTTGGTCTGGTGCTGGTCCGTTAGGTGGGCAAACTGCAGCCGAATCGCAAGGCCGGATCTCCTATTCCGCTGCCTTCATGAAGGCGCGTGAATTCGGGAAGGCCGGCATCACTTCGTCGATGAACAGGCGCAACGAGGACTTCTGCAGTTCGAACGTCGGGCCGGTCACGCGATAGAGGAAATTGTCAACACCAAGGGCCTCGTAGCGGCGCAGCTTGGCGATCACCTCGTCGGGCGTGCCGAAGACGAGGTTGGTGCGCAGCATCTGGGGATCGTATTCGGCGACATTGTCGAGCGAGGCAAGATCGACCGCCTCGACAAAGCCATTCTTCACCTCGCCCAGTTGCTTGAACAGGTTCTCGAACTGCACACCGCTCCTTTGCACCGCCTCGACAAAGGGCTGCCAGCCGTGTTCGGAGTCCTGGTAAACGGCGGCATGGCGCATGGTCAGGAAGCGCGGCCTCGGGATCTCCGGAACCCGCGCCAGCGCATCCTCGAACTGTTGCCTGTACTTCTCGACCTCGCTGAAGGGACGGGTCAGCGCCCAGGACATGATGTTGCACCCCTGGGTGAGGGCCCAGTCGTAGGTCGAGGGATGGCGCGCCGCGACCCACAGGGGGGGATGGGGCTTCTGCAACGGCTTGGGACAGGCGGTCGCTGAAGGGAAGGACCAGAATTCGCCGCAGTGCTCATGATCGCCGGCCCACAGGCCCTTGAGCACCGGCAGCATCTCCTGCATGTAGGCGACCCCCTTGTGCTGGTCCATGCCTCCCATCATGCGGTCGAATTCACGCTGATAGGCGCCGCGACCGATACCGAACTCCACCCGTCCACCCGACATGAGATCGAGCAGGCCGACTTCTCCGGCCACCTTGATAGGGTGCCAGTAGGGAGCCTGGACCACGGCGATTCCGAGGCGGATCTGGTCGGTGTTGGCGCCGAACCATGCGAGCAGCTGGAAGGGGTTGGGCGCAATCGTCATCTCGATCGCATGGTGTTCGGCAGCCCAGACGATCTCGAATCCCCCCGACTCGGCCATCTGCACCATGTCCATGGCGTGGCGGGCGACATCCCGCATGTCGATCGACGGGTTGTCGCGGGCAAGATCGATCGAAAGACTGAATTTCATGACGCCTACCCCTTGTCGTTGACACCGGATTCTACGCGAGGATCGATCCCGGTGATATCGCGATGGCGAGGGACGCCCCGGCGCCCCTTGCCCGGACCTCAGGCCGCAGCGAGCCCGAGTTTCTGGCGCGCTTCGGCCGCGCCGACGACCCGCCCGCCCATCATCTCGATGATCCCGGCCGCCTTCTCGACCAGCTGGCCGTTGGTCGCCAGCACCCCGCGCTTCAGATAGAGGTTGTCCTCGAGGCCGACCCGGACATTGCCACCCAGCAGCATGGCCTGGGCAACCATGGGCATCTGCATCCGGCTGATGCCGAAGCCCGCCCAGTTGGCTCCCTGGGGCAGGCAGTCCGCCATCGTCATCATGGAGCGCGTGTCCGCCCCCGCACCCCAGGGAATGCCGAGGCAGACCTGGAAGAGGGGCGGGTCCTCGATGAGTCCCTCGTCATACATGGCGCATGCGAGACGAACCTGGCCGAGATCGAACACCTCGATCTCCGGCTTGACCCCCATCTCGCGGATGTTCGACGCCATGGTGCGGCACCAGGACGCCGGGTTGACGTAGGTCTCGTTGCCGTCACCGAAGTTGATGGTGCCGCAATCGAGAGAGCAGATCTCCGGGCGCAGACGATCGACATGGCGCAGCCGTTCGAGGGGGCCGACGATGTCACTTCCAGGACCGGGGCGGGACGGATTGTCGTCATCAAGGTTGAAGTCGCCGCCCATGCCCGCTGTCAGGTTGAGAATCACGTCGACGCCATCCTTGCGGACCAGGTTGACGGTCTCCTCGAACAGGTCGGGATCGCGCGAGCCCTTGCCGGTCTCGGGATCACGCACGTGGATATGGGTGACCGCGGCGCCCGCATGGGCCGCCTCGATCGCCGCATCGGCGATCTGGCGCGGGGTCACCGGAACCTTGTCGCTCCGCGAAACCGTATCCCCGGCGCCGGTGACGGCGCAGGTGATGATGACGTCCGTGTTCATGAATGTTCCTCCAGGTCAATGAATGGGCTGAATGGTCAGAAACCGGCCTCGCGGCGGGCCTTCAGAACTCCGACAAGTCCCTCGTTCATCTTCGCCGACAGCGTCCGGAAGTCCTCTCCCGGGGCGGCCGCATCACAGCCGTCGATGAGGCGGCGAGCAAGATCATCGGTGAGTTCAGGCGCATCAAGGCGACTCCACGGAAACTTCAGTGCCGGCCCGAACTGCTCCAGGCAATAGGCCATGCCACCTTCGCCGCCGCCGACATGGAACACCATGCACGGTCCCATGAGGGCCCAGCGCGGTCCGGGACCATTGGTCACCGCCGTGTCGATCTGCTCCACCGTCGCCTCTCCGGCCGCGATCATGTGCAGGGCCTCGCGCCAGATCGCTTCCTGCAGCCGCGTGGCGATGAATCCGGGAACCTCGCGATCCATGACAAGGGGGGCCTTGCCGACGTGGCGAAAGAACTCTGCCGTCCAGGCCACCGCGTCCGGATCCGTCCGGCGGCCAGCGACGATCTCGACCAGAGGCATGAGATAGGGCGGATTGAAGGGGTGGCCGGTGACCGTGCGCTCCGGCGACGGACAGAGCGCCTGGATGTCGCTCATGGAAAGACCCGAGGTCGAGGAACACAGGACGACGTCCGGTGGCGCCAGACGGCCGAGATCGGCGTAGACTGCCTGCTTCACCTCGAGGATTTCCGGAACGCTCTCCTGCACGAAGTCGGCCCCGGCTACTGCTGCCGCCAGATCGGTGGTGACATGCAACTGCCCGGGCGATGCGCCCTCTGTTGTTCCGAGCTGTTCCAGGGAGCTCCAGGCCGTCGCCACCAGGGAGCGGAGTTTCTCCTCTTCCTCCGCCTCGAGAACCCATGACGTCACGTCATGGCCCGTCGCCAGGAAGAACGCCGCCCACCCGGCGCCGATCGGCCCGGCGCCGAGGCAGGTGACGGCCGAGACGTCCTGTGGCTGTGGCCGGCCCATCGTCATCTGCCCAGGAAAACCGGCTGACGCCGTTCAACGAAGGCGCTGATGCCTTCCTGAGCGTCATCGGAGGCCAGCATCCGCCGGTAGAGGGGGAGGTCGGCCGAGCGCATGGTCCTGAAGGCGCCCTCGACGGTCTCGCCCTCGATGGCCCGAAGCACTTCCTTGACCGCGCCCAGTGCCAGTGGCGCGCCGGTGGCGAGGCGTTCGCCCCAGTGGCGGGCCTTCGCCATGAGCTGGGCGGCCGGGACGACAGCGTTCACCAGTCCCAGCTGCCGTGCCTCGTCGGCCTTCATGCGGCGGCCGAGCAGCAGCATTTCCATGGCGACATTGGTTGGCAGGCGCCGTGGCAGGCGTTGCAGGGCTCCGGCATCCGGGACAATGCCAAGGGGGAGTTCGGGCAGGGCAAACTCCACGTGGTCGGCAGCTATGACGAGGTCGCAGGCGAGCGCAATCTCGAATCCGCCGCCGATGGCATGGCCGTTGAGGGCGGCGATCACCGGTTTGTCGAGATTCCACATCTCCGTGATGCCGGCGAATCCGCCAAGCGAGGCGTCTTCCGTTTCCCACCAGTTGTCCAACTGCTGATCGCCGCTCTCGAGAGCCTTGAGGTCCCAGCCAGCCGAAAACAGGCGGTCTCCGGACGCCGTGAGAATCGCCGCCCTGAGGTCGGGATCATCACGAAAGGCGACGAAGGCCTCCCCCATGAGGCGGCTCGTGGCGCGGTCGATGGCGTTGACCTTCGGCCGGTCGATCGTGATTTCCAGCAGCCTTCCGCGCCGCTCGACACCAATTCCTGCCATCAGATCAGCCGGGCCGGCGTATAGGAGGCACGGGCGGTGCCGATGGCCTCGGCAAGATCGAGGCGGCCCAGGAAAAGCGCCCTGCCGATGATGCAGCCGCCGATGTTCGGCAGGTACTTCAGCATCGAGACATCGTCGATGCTGGTGACCGTACCGCTCGAGATCACCGGCACATCGAGAACCTCACCCATGCGCATGGTCCGGGCAAGACTGTAGTCCCTTGGTTCCTTGTCGCGGTCGAGATCGACAAAGACGATTTCCGAGATACCGGCCTCCACCAGGCTCTTCGCCATTTCCGTCGCCGGAAAGGCGGTTTCCTCTCGCCACCCCTCGATGACCACCATGCCGTTGCGCGCCGCCACGGTGGCAATGATACGGTCGGGGTAGGCCGTGCAGGCGTCGGTGACGAGGTGCCGGTCCTTGACCGCCGCCGTCCCCAGGCCCACGCGCCAGGCGCCATGCTCGAACCACCAGTGCACGGACCCGATGGAGCGGATGCCGCCTGCAACCTGGACCGGAATGGCAACGCTGTCGATGATCCGGCAGATCTGCTCGGCGTTGTGTCGCCCGCCCTGGAGTGTCCCGTCGACATCCACCACGTGGAGACAGTCCGCTCCGGCGTCGGCGAACTTGCGGGCGGCATCCTCCGGGGAGAGATCGAAGGGTTCGGGAGTTTCGTGGCGGCCATCCACGCGATTGACCGCCTTGCCTCCCATGATTTCGATTGTGGGGTAGATTTTCATGGTCTCGAACCGCATCCGGCTGGCGCCATCATAGGCGAGAATCGCCTCCCGGCGCGACTCAGGATGTCTCGTCGAGTGGCCTGAACGCGATGACCTCGATCTCGACGCGAACATCGACCAGAAACTCGGAGATGAGCGCAGAGCGGGCCGGCGGTTCCTCGGGAAAGTACTCCGCATAGACGGCGTTGAATCCGGGAAAGTCTGCGCGATCCGACAGCCACACCATGGCCTTTACCACGTCGCCAAGAGTGCAGCCCGCTTCCGTCAGGGTCTCGCGGATCGCCTCGATGACGACCCGGGTCTGATCCTCGATGGTGCCATGGGTCATCGGCTTTCCGTCCTCAAGGGGGACCTGGCCGGTCAGGAACACGAAGTCCCCGGCCCGGATGGCGCGGGAAAGCGACAGGACCCGCCCGCCGATCGAGAGCGGCCCGCCGATCACCTGTTTCGTCGTCGTCATCTTCACAGGTCTCCCCTGGTGTGGTGCGTGACACTGTGGGGAGTTGCGTTCCATGTGCAAGCCTGTGTTGAATGACCGGCGTCAAGGAAGGGGACCGGGGACCATGGAAGAACTCAGGCACTACCGCATGCTGATCGACGGCGCATGGGTCGATTCCGGGGACGGCGGCACCTTCGACAGCATCAATCCGGCGACCGGCAAGGCCTGGGCCACGGTCGCCGCCGCCACCGCGGACGATGTCGACCGGGCCGTAAGGGCGGCACATCGCGCCTTCACCAGTGGTCCCTGGGCAACCATGCTGCCGACCCAGCGGGGCCGCCTGTTGCGCAATCTTGCCGGCCTGCTGGCCGAGCGTTCGGAGGACCTGGGCCGGACCGAGTGCATCGACACCGGAAAGATGTTCAAGGAGACGCGCTGGCAGGCGCGCTACATCGCCGAGTTCTTTCATTTCTACGCGGGCCTTGCCGACAAGGTAACCGGCGAGACCCTGCCCATCGACCGCCATGACATGCTGACCATCACCACGCGCGAACCCCTGGGCGTCGTGGCCGCCGTCGTGCCGTGGAACAGCCAGCTCTTTCTCGTCGCGGTGAAGATCGGACCGGCGCTTGCAGCCGGCAACACCGTTGTCCTGAAGGCCAGCGAACACGCCTCGGCCGCCATGCTGGAGTTTGCCGAACTCGCCATGGAGGCCGGATTCCCGCCCGGCGTGGTCAACGTCGTCACCGGCCATGGCGAACCGTGCGGACGCACTCTGACCACCCACCCCCTGGTGGCGCGCATCAGTTTCACGGGCGGACCGGCGACGGCCCGTCATGTCGTCAGGAATTCCGCCGACAATTTCGCCGAAGTCTCCCTCGAGCTGGGAGGCAAGTCTCCCGTCGTCGTGTTCGGCGATGCCGACATCGAGAGTGCTGTCAACGGTTCCCTTGCCGGCATCTTCGGCGCCAGCGGACAGAGCTGCGTCGCCGGCAGCCGGATCTATCTCCACGAGTCGATTCACGATGCCTTCATCGACCGCCTGGTGGAACGGACCGGTGACATCCGCATCGGCGACCCCCTGGCCGAGGAGACCCAGATGGGGCCGCTCTGCACCATGGCCCAGCTCGAGGGGTGCGAGCGCCAGGTGGCCCGCGCCGTGGAGGAAGGGGGCGCCCTGCTCACCGGCGGCAAGCGTCCGGACCATCCCGATACCGGCTGGTACTTCGAACCGACCATCGTGTCCTGCCCGGACCAGTCCATGGAGATTGTCGATACCGAGATGTTCGGGCCGGTGCTCTCGGTGCTGCGCTTCAGCGAGGAAGACGAGGTGGTCGCCATGGCAAACGACACGCGCTACGGGCTGGCGGCCGGAGTCTTCACGCGGGACCTTGCCCGTGCCTTGCGTGTCCAGAAACGGATTCGCGCCGGAATCGTGTGGGTCAACACCTACCGCGTGGTGTCGCCCATCGCCGAATTCGGCGGCTTCAAGGACTCAGGCTACGGGCGCGAATCGGGCGCCCAGGCAATCTACGACTATACCCGGCCCAAGACCGTGTGGATCAACACGTCTGATGAGCCGATGGACAACCCCTTCATCATGCGATAGGCGCGCGAACCATGGCCATCGTCATCACCAGCCGCAACGACCTCACTCTGGAAAACGCCCGGCGTGTGGCCTGGGAACGGGAGGGCGTCGAGATCGGCGCCGAGGCCCTGGCCGCCATGGAAGCAGGCCGCGAGAGGCTGATGCGCATCCTCGAGCATGACCCCGACGTCACCATCTACGGGGTCACGACCGGTGCCGGCCAGATGGCCAGGCAGAAGATCAGGCCGGAGGATCGCAGCAGCCACGCCCGCATGTCACCGACCGGCGCTGCCGCATCGTGGGGCGATCCCCTGCCCGACCGGGTGGTGCGTCTCATCATCCTCGCGCGCCTCACCAATTTCATAGAGGGTCACGCGGCCGTCTCCCCCGAGATTGCCCAGGGCGTTGCGTCAATGCTCTCGCAGGAAAGCGTGCCCGTGATCCCGGCGCGGGGCCAGGGAGGCGCCGGCGAGATTCTCTCGCTCAGCCATCTTTTCGCACCACTCGTCCAATCGGTCGGGGCCGATGTCAAGGATGTCATGTGCCTCGTCAATGGGTCGCCGTCGGCAACCGGCCTCGTCACCGATGCCGCACTGACGGCCGAAGCCCGCCTCGATCTCGCAGCCCGGGTCATCGCACTGTCGTTCGAGGCGTTCAACGCGCCCCTCGGCCACCTCGCCGGAGCTCTGGAGGACTACTGGAACAATCCCTGCGATGCCTGGGCCCTGAGGACCATGCGGACACTCATCGACGGTGGCCATGGTGGCAGCCGCCGACCCTATCAGGCCCCGGTGAGCTACCGTATCGCGCCACGCATGCTCGGTCAGGCCCGGCGTGCCGTCGACCTGGCACGTGACGTGGCCGGTGAATCTCTCCGGGCCGTGACCGACAATCCGGTGTGGATCGATGAACGCGACGAGGACCATCCCTTCGGACAGTTCGTGTCGACCGGCGGATACCACAATCCCCACGCGGTTCTCGCCATGGATGCCTTGACGGCGACATGCGCCAATCTCTGCGTCCTTGCCGAACGTCACGGCGCCAAGTTGCTTGACGGTCATGTCTCCCTGCTGCCCGACCAGCTGATCGACCCCGACCGGGAAGGCGGCATCCGCCGGGGATACATGGGATGCCTGCCCATGGCGCAGACCGGCTATGAGGAAGAGGCCCGATATCATGCCCAGGCCACCCTGCTTCCGGGCAGCGAGTCGGGAGGATTCGGACAGAATGACGTGGCGAGTCCGGTGTTTCTCGCCTGGACCAAGCTGCAGCGCGCCAGTGAATGCCTCGATCTCGCGCTCGCCAGTCTCGCGCCCATTGCCGTGAGGGCCCTGGACGTTACCGGACGCCGGGTCCCCGGACCGCTGAGCGGGATTGAAGAAACCGTGCGCGACGCGTTCCCGAACCTGGAGGAACGGCGCGCCTTCGGCCCCCTGGTGGCCGACGTCGCCACGGCGTTCCGCACCACCATTCATCCTTCCTGAGCAGGCGGGGCGCCCGACGCCTCAAGTGGGCCGGCGCACGTCCCGAATGGCGTCGGCGGCCTTGAAGTGCGGGAATCGTGGCCTACATCAGGCCAAGGCTAGAGCGAGGCATCCAACATGGCCGAAACGCAGACCGGCGCCCATCACGAGTTTCAGGCCGAGGTCAACCGTATCCTCGATATTGTCGTCAACTCTCTCTATTCGAAGCGCGAGGTATTCCTGCGGGAGCTGATCTCCAATGCGTCGGATGCCTGCGACAGACTGCGCTACGAGGCCCAGCTCGACGATTCGCTGATGCGGGACGATCCCGACCTCTCCATCACCGTGTCGCTCGACGACAAGAACTCGCAGATCACGGTCACCGACAACGGCATCGGCATGAGCCGGGACGAGCTGGTCGCCAATCTCGGCACGATCGCCGGTTCTGGCACCGCGAAGTTCGCCCAGCAACTGGCCGAAGCCGAGAAGGAAAAGGCGAAGAAGGAACGTTCCGACATCAGCATGATCGGCCAGTTCGGTGTCGGGTTCTATGCGGTCTTCATGGTTGCCGGCTCGGTGACCGTCACGTCCAGGAAGGCCGGATCCGGGGAAGCCTGGACCTGGACATCGGACGGCCGGACGGGCTTCGACGTGGCGCAAGCTCCGGCCGACACGCCGCGCGGCACCGCCATCACCCTGGATTTGAAGAAGGACTCGAAGGAGTTTGCCGACAGGCATCGTCTCGAGACCATCATCAAGACCTACTCCGGTCATATCGGATTGCCGGTATGGGTCGCCGCCGGGGGCGAATCGCACCAGGTCAACGAGGCCGCGGCCCTGTGGACGCGGCCCAGGTCCGCCATCTCCGAGGATGAGTACACCGAGTTCTACCGTCATGTCAGCCATGGCTTCGACGAACCCTGGCTGACGCTCCACAACAGGGCCGAAGGCGTCATCGCCTACACGAACCTGCTCTTCATTCCCACTTCGGCGCCCTACGACCTCTTCGATCCCAGGCGCCAGCACGGCGTCAAGCTCTATGTCCGCAAGGTCTTCATCACCGATGAATGCGAGGGGCTGATTCCGCCGTGGCTGCGATTCCTGCGGGGCATCGTCGATTCCGAGGACCTGCCTCTCAACGTCAGCCGCGAAGTGCTGCAGAGAAACCCGGTGGTCGAGAGGATTTCGAGAGCTGTCGTCAAGCGGGTGCTGTCCGAACTCGGCAAGAAGGCAAAGAAGGATGCTGAGTCGTATCACACCTTCTGGGAGACCTTCGGCGCCGTCCTCAAGGAGGGTGTCTATGAGGACCACCAACGCCGCGACACTCTCCTCCCCCTGCTGCGCTTCCACTCGACGACACGCGACGGCTGGGTCAGCCTCGACGACTACATCGCCGCGATGAAGGAGGGCCAGGACTCCATCTATCTTCTGATCGGAGACAGGCTGGAGACCATGCGGTCCAATCCCATGCTCGAGGCCTTCCGGGCGAAGGGTGTCGAGGTGCTCCTGCTCGATCACCCGGTGGACGAGTTCTGGACCATGTCGGTCGAAGGTTACGAGGAAAAGACGCTCGTCAATGTCGCGCGCGGCGACATCGATCTGGCGGCCATCGCCGGAGACGACGCCGGGACCGCCGACAAGGAGGAGGAGGCCGGCGACATCACGCCGCTCATCGCCATGATCAAGCTCGCTCTCGAGAACAAGGTCACGGACGTGCGCGAATCGAAGCGCCTCACCGACTCGGCCTGCTGCCTTGTGGTGGACGAAGGTGAAATGAGCATGCGTCTGCAGAAGATCCTGCAGTCCACCGGTCAGGACGCCATGGCCGGAAAGCGCATTCTCGAGATCAACCCGGGCCACGCCCTGATCCGCTCGCTCGTCGAGCGGACGCGAAGCGAGGGTTCGAGCCACCAGATCGAGGACATGGCCCACCTTCTTCTCGACCAGGCACTGATCCAGGAGGGCGAACTGCCACAGGATCCGGCCCGTTTCGCCAAGCGCATGAGCGACACGATGGCAAAGGCGGTCGCTCCCTGACCGGACCACAAGGGGCGTCGATGATGCTGTTCTCGAACGGTCAGATCAGGTCCTGGGTCCACGGCAGCACCCGGCCGGAGGGATGCCCCTGACCACGCTGTTCGGTGTCGGCGCGACGATCCCCAATCCCGCGCCACCGGCGCCTGGGGCAAGGTAGAGCACGTCGTCACGGGCGGCCGTGCATCACCTCGACAGAGCCGAAGCCCTTGGCGCCGATGCAATCCCCCGTCTGGATCAGGCAGCCCGTTTGCGCACTCTGCGCGGGGCGCGCGCACCACCGGTCTCCGCGCGGCCGGCATCATCCTGGACGCCGTATCCTGCAAAGGCAGCAAGGGTCTCATCAATCTCGGCGTCGCTCAGCAATGTCGGCCCGCCGATCTGCAGGCTGAGATAGTACTGCTTCGCGATCGTCTCGAGTTCGACCGCCCGCCACATCGCCTTGGCGAGCGTGTCGCCGATCGTGATCATGCCGTGGTTGGCCAGCAGACAGGCAGTGCGGTCCTTCAGGGCGGCGACAGCCAGCCGGGACAGCTCGTCGGTGCCGAACCGCACATAGTCTGCGCAGCGCACGTTGTTCCCGCCGAAGCTGGCGACCATGTAGTGGCAGGCCGGAATCTCCCTGTGCGCGATGGCAAGGGTCGTGCAGTAGGCCGGATGCGCATGCACAACGGCGTTGGCGTCGGGACGTTCGCGCAGGATCCTGTGGTGGAAGGGCCACTCCGTCGACGGCTTGAGCGGACCTTCCCAGGCGCCGCTCTCATTCTCCAGCGACACCGACGCGATCATCTCGGGCTCCATCGTGTCGTATGGAATCGCCGAAGGCGATATCAGCATGCGGGTGCCGTAGCGGACCGAAATGTTGCCGGACGTTCCCTGGTTGATGCCGCTCGAATTCAGCTCGCGACAGCGTTCGACCACGTCACGGCGCAGCCCTCTTTCTACCTTGTTCATCGTGCTCTTTGCTCCGGAGATCCAAAGAGGCCGATTGTATCACGCGCGCGCTAGCTCCCGGCTGTGCAGCGACATCAAGCGAGGACGCCGGGCTCCGGACCGATACTCCCGGCGAAGCACCGCACGTTCACGATGCCGGACTCGGGGATGTGAGGGAGACGGTGCCACATGCATGCCGGACACGGACAGATTTCCTCACGCGCCATGCGAAGCTCAATCGCCCCATGTCCGGAGTTGTGCTCGTTCGTTCAGCGTTCATGAAACGAGGCGGATGCAGTTCCCCTTCAGTCGACGACCGACGCCTGTCCATGCACAATCTGCCTTTCACAGCGGACGCGAGACGTTGAACATCCGCCCCTCTACTCTTGAAGACCGCGCCGGGGTCGTGGCGTTGTGGGAACGCGTGTTCCGCGACAATGCGCCGCACAATGCGCCGGGGAAGGTGTTCGACTCAAAGCTCCGGGTGGCGGACGACCTGCTCTTCGTAGCCGAAGACGCGGAGTGCATCATCGGCACCGTCATGGCGGGATATGACGGTCATCGGGGCTGGTTGTACACGGTCGCGGTCTCTCCGGAGTACCGGAGACGCGGCATCGGCACAAACCTTGTTCGCCATGCCGTCGAGGCATTGCGCGCCGCGGGCTGTATCAAGGTCAACCTCCAGATACGGGCGACGAACGCCGCGGTGCGAGGGTTCTACGAGTCGCTCGGATTCGAGGCGGAAGCGCTCCTGAGCATGGGGCTGCACATCCGCTGACCCGCAGGTCTCATGTCCTCCATGTGGTTTGGGCCGCGAATGCGCCACGGCCGTTCCCTGTCCTGGGCCCGTCCTTTCAGCTGTCCTGATGATGCGATGCAAGCGTGGCGCACATTCTTGCGAGTCGCCGGCGGAGGCGCACGGGCTTCTCGATGGTGACCGTCTCGCCCCAGGTTACGAGATGCCAGCAGATCTCGTCGAGACCGCCGGCCTCGAAGCGCACCGTGACCGTGCCGTCCCGGTTCTTCTCCACGGTCTGATCTGGATGGAAGAGAAACGCCATTGCGTCGGGCGCGGCGGCGGCGTTGAAGTGGAGGACGACCCGGACGGGCCTTTCCTGGAAGGTGCCGAAGGAGCGCCGGGCATAGCGCTGCAGATCGAACGCCGGGTCGCGTTCGAACCGTTCTTCGAGCAGCCTGGCATCGCTGATGCCGGTGAGGCGCCAGAGCCGCGGTTCTTGCGCGCGGTCTTTCCGGGCAACGAGGAACGCGCGGTTGCCGTAGATCAGGCCGCAGGGCTCCACGCGTTGAAGACTGGTCTCGCCGGTCGAGCGCGCCCGGTAGCTGTATCCGACCATGCGGCGTGTCAGGAGCGCCTCGCGCAGGAGCGCAAGAAGATCGGCATCGACCGGCTGCCTCGGGGCTGGCCGCATGGCCAGCCCCTCGACCTGCATCAGGGCTTCGAGATCGGCCTCTCGTCCCCCCGGGGCTGCATTGCCCCGGGCGGCGCGCAGCTTGGTGTCGATGTCCCTCAACCTGGCCGCCTGTTCCCGCAAGCCGGTCCGTTCAAGGGCCATGGCGGCGGTGCCGAGCGCCGACAGTTCCTCGGCGTTTACCCGCAGCAGGCGACGCAGATCTCCCGATTGCAGCCGCCAGTGCAACCTCGTGTCGTCCACAGGCACGGTCTCCAGAGGTCCGAAGGCCGATTCGACGGCATCGCGCAATCGCTCGGCGGTCCGGCGGCTGACCGACAGGTCCTGCTCGATCTCCTGGAGTGTCACGCCGGCACGCGACCCCTGAAGCCGGATGGCCAGGCGCATGATGTCCTTCAGGCGCTCGTATCTCATCCTTTCAACCTTCCACCATTGCTGCAGACCCGTGCCCCGGCACCATAGGGGGCGACGACGTCAAGCAGAACTGCTACGGCCGAAACCGATGGGATACGGACGGTCCGGCTTGGCTGCGCACTCGGCGCGCAGCATCTCCACAAGGGCTTCCGCATCGTGCAGGACACCCAGGATCTCGGCCCGGTTGCGCACCACGGCAAAGTCGCCGGGCGTGAGGGCCGCGAGATCCGAGAGAGAAGGCGGCGGCGCCAGATCGAAAGAGCTGCGGAAGGCCACGTCGGCCATTTCGGGGGTGAGATAGTCGAGCTTCACCTTGAAGACGAAGCGGCGCAACGTCGCCGGATCGAGACGGTCTGCGAAATTGGTCGTGCAGGCAAAAGGCAGGGGATGGCTTTCCATCCAGGTCAGCATCTCGTTGACCTGACTCACCTCCCAGTTGCGGTTGGCGAAACGCCGGTCCGCAAGAAGGGAATCCGCCTCGTCGAAGACCAGGAACGCGCCAGCATCGCGCGCCTCGGCGAAGGCACGGGCGATCATCTTCTCGGTCCCGCCTACCCACATGGACACGAGATCGGAGGCCCGCTTCTGCACGACCTCGAGGCCGAGCCTCTCAGCGAGGTAGCGGACATAGGCGCTCTTGCCGGTCCCCGGAGGACCCTGAAGGCAGAGGGAAAACCGCCTGCGCTTCTCCGCCGCGAGACGCTCCGCGAGAACCGACGGGTCGGTGTCGGCCCGGATGAGAGCAGGATCGAACCCGGCCGGGGCCCGCTGGGGCGGCCTGTCGCAGGAAAGCAGTCGGGCCAGGCTGCGAACCCCCGTGCGAACCGCGGCGATGTCGCTTCCGGCGAGGCAGGCGGCCGCGGTGGCGCCGGCCGCAATTCCCGGAGTGGCGTCGAACTCCGAGGCCAGGGCGGTCACCTCTTCCGGTGCGGCAGCGATATCGTGACGGTCGAGCTGTCGTGCCCAGACCCGGGCCCGTACGGCCGTTGTCGGCGGACGCAGTTCGAGGGCAAACATCATGCGGCGCAGGATGGCGCGACTGACCCCGTCCGTGTCGTTTATGGTCCACAACGTCGGAGCCGGAGCCTGCTCGAGCAACCGGTGCATGAAGACCTTCGAGGCGGCTCCCCGGGAACGGGAGGACCGCATCGATCCGAACAGTCCGAAGTTCCCGAAGGAGTCTTCGAGCAGGTCGTCCATCTCGTCGAACATGAGGAGTGAACGGCCGTCGTTGGCGATCAGGCGTTGCGCCAGCTTGAGTTCCTGGAGTCTCTCCAGGCGTGAGGGCTCGTCGCCGTCGTCGTCTGCCTCGCCGACACTGTAGAGCGCAGCGCCGAGCCGGGCCGCGAGCGCCTTGCAGAATTCCGTCTTGCCGGTGCCCGGCGGCCCGTAGAGCAGCACGTTCACCCCCGCCGTGCCGCCGGCAAGTGCGCCGCGCAGGAGTTTCTCGACATGGTCACGGTCACGGGCGACATGGCTGAAGTCCGTCCATTCGAGTTCAGCCGGCGGTGCGACGCTGAGCAGCAGACCGGTGACATCGATGCGCCCAGAGCCGGGCACGGTGACAAGGCGGCGGAGACGGGGCGGGATGACAAGATCGCCGTCATCGTCGATCGAGACGAGGCCTGAACGAACCAGGGGTGCGCCGCTCTGCAGGCGGGACTGGATCGTTCGAGCGGTCATGCCGAGCATCAGGGACACCGTCCATCCACGCTGATTGAGCGCGCTCATGCGCAATCCGGGAGTCTCGAAGATATCGTCGATCATGGACTCGAACACAGCATGGGTCTCATAACGCAGAATCAGTTCGAGAATGCCGAGATCCGTTCCATTCAATCCTGCCGTGGCCCCGAGCTGCCGCAGGCGCAAGCTGGTGCGATCCCGTCTCGCCCGGCTGTTCACACGTTCCGTTCGCAGGTCTTCCGCGATACCGCGCAACGTCCTCGTGGTGACGTTCGCCTCGTCAAGAACCTGCCCGCGGCGGCGTCTTCGACCCCGTCTTCCTGCTCCCGATCCGATGCGTTGTTCCCGGTCGCCGATCCAGTCGACCAGTGCCCGGGCCTCGGGGTCCCGGTCTGTCAGGCCCGAGGCGATGTTGGCGAGATACGTGGTGAGCAGTCTTGTCTCGTAGGCGGTCAGCATGTCTCCCTCCCCATTGGCATTTTGGAGAGACACTGGCAGGCAGATACGTCATATTCGGTCGCATACGATCAAACAAATTGGCACGCGATCGGAGGCGGAGCGACCGGCCTCCATGGATTGCGCCGGCTCCGAGGGTCACAGGACCCAGGGACCGGATACCGCGACAACGCCGGCGCGCCGGCGGATCGGGGAACCCGCGTTCCATCAAGGTGCGCGACGGCTACTGCCGCCCGGAGTTCCGCGGCTTGTTCTCCATCGAGGGTGGCCTCCTGCTTCACGCAGTTGAACGAAGGAACAGGCGCCTCCAGCGGCCGCTGCTCCCTTCCTGGAGTATCCAGGTCTCAGGGTCGCGCGGCCCTTCTCCCCTCGGCCCATCGCATGGCGGCGAAGGATGCGGCGCCAAACACCGCGAAAGCGGCAATCTGGACGTGCACGCTGCCATCGAAGCTCTGGCCCACGAGCGTTCCGAGCGGGACCGATATGAGGGTGGCGAGCGAGGCGACCACCGCCGCGCCCACTCCGGCGATGTGACCCAGCGGGCCCATGGCGAGCGCGTTGAGGTTGCCGAACAGGAGGCCGACACCGAGGAAAACGACGATCAGGTAGGCCATGAACAGCCACAGCGGCGGAAGCCCTCCGGTGGCGAAAACCAGTGGCCACGCGGCGACCGAAACCAGGGTGACGGACGCCGCCGCCACCTTTGAGAGCCGGCGCATTCCGTGCTTCATCACGAGGCGGCCGTTGGCCAGAGAGGCGCTGCCGAAGGCCAACGCCAGCACCCCGAAATAGAGCGGGAACAGCGCGCCGGTCCCGTAGGCCTCCTGGAAGATCTGCTGGGCCGAACTCAGGTAGGCGATGAGCGGTGCGAAGGCGCACCCGGTGGCCAGCGTGTATCCCAGCGCGGTCCGGATCCTGAGCACCTCCACGACTGCGGCGCCAACGTCGCGCGGCGAGAGCCGGCGCCGGCTCTCGACGGGCAGGGTTTCCGGCTGGCGCAGCGCGAGCCACACGAAGGCGACCGCGGCAATGGTGAGGAAGACGGCGAAGATGGCGCGCCAGCTTCCCAGCCACAGGATCGCCTGGCCCAGCGCCGGGGCGACGGTGGGAACGAGGATGAACACGGCCATCGCGAACGACATCAGCCGCGCCATCCGGCGTCCTTCGTACTGATCGCGCACCAGGGCCATGACCACGATGCGCGGTCCGGCAGCGCCGAAGCCCTGCAGCACGCGGCCCGCGATCATCATCTCGAAGGTGGGCGCGAAAATGCTCATCAGACAACCGCCCATGAACAGGACAAGGCCGGCATGGATGGCGGGCTTGCGTCCGATGCGATCGGACAGCGGACCGAACACGATCTGGCCCGCTCCAAGGCCGAGGAACAGGGCGGTGACGACAAACTGCACGTCGTTGCGCCGCGTTGTGCCCAGGTCTTCGCCAATCGTGGGCAGCGCCGGCAGCATGGCGCTGGTTGCGAGCTGGACGACCGACATCAGAAGCGCGACCAGCACGATGAATTCACCGTGGCGCAGGGCGGGTTTCGCAGCCTTCCGGTTCATCGCCTCCTCGCTGCGCTGCGCCCATCAATGTGTGAGACATGGCGGAAGCCGCTACTCTGCGGCCCGGATGCCGAAGATTCCTTCTGGCCCCCTTGCAGGGGCCCTACGGTCGGCAGTGCCTGAAGTGGAAATTGGTCCTGAATTGGCGCTTATGGCCCGTAGCCGCCCGGGATGCAATGGCTCCGGCGCGCGGACCGTGAGCTCGAACCGGATGCCGGCGACGGTCTCCGCTGCCTGCGTCGCAGAAACACGACCGGCACGTTCGGCGTCTTGCCACCGTGAACTGGAGGCGATCACCGGAAAGCGTCGATCAGGGAGCGTTCTTGTGATCGTTGCCGTTACCGTCTATTGAGCCGCTTCCGGCGGCGATGGCCCCATCAGCAAGGTCAACTCGACAGATGCCTTCCCCGAGAATTGAGGAAAACACTCCGGCCAGGGATGAGGCCGGCAATTCGAATGCCCTGCGCAAGTTCGCCGGCAATGAGACCGGCGAGCGGACGTTCGTCGACGCATGGCTTGGCATGCAGCCGAAGGCAGCACACGGAATGGATCGCCGAGACCCTCTGCCCCCGACCGGGCCGGATCGCCTGACGGTCCCACGCGGTGGCCGTCCGATCAAATGTGGACGCGGCCGGACGGTGGTCGAGTCCGTCAGTCGGTCGTTCCTTCCCCACGACCGCCGCGTGCGGAATGTCGCGTCTCGTACCCCTGTCTAATCGTGCTGCAGGATGGCCTGGGTGCTCCGCACCACCATCCGATCCGTCAAGGTGCAAGGACCTGATGAATACTACAACCGGTGCACGTCCCTTCCGCTTCTTCGACAATCGGGAGAAGTACCTGCTTTTCGTGACCACATGCAGCGAAAAGTGGGCGATCGGCGAGCGCATCGGCGCAGAGCTTTCCGAACTCTCTCCCGAACCTCCGGCGCTGCGGGTGTTCGACGCCGGGACCGGCGACGGCACCGTGATGGCCAGTGTGCTCCGGCGGCTTCATGGCCGCTTCCCCACTGTGCCGTTTCTGGTTGTCGGAAAGGAGATCAGCCTCGAGGACGTGAGGCTCACGCTGGACAAGCTTCCCGATCGTTTTTCCGAGCATCCGCAGACCGTCGTGGCGCTCACCAACATGCACTATCGAGAGGCGCCATGGTTGTCCCCGACCGGGAGCGAGGCACGACAGAACCTCAACTGGCGTGAGGTCGCGCTCGACGGCCACACCGCGCACGAGTTCGACCGGCAGATCGCCGATCTCCACCCGGTCCTGGCCGACTGGTGGGAGGTGCGCACGAGTCCCAGGACCGGAAATCCGGTTTACGCCGAACCGTCCGTGATCGTTCTCTATCGCTCCGACCACAGATTCATGCTCGATGCGGTCATTCCGAGGCCGGACGAACCGCCCGGAGGTTACGACCTTGTCATCGCGGCGCAGCCCTATCGCGCGCGCCACACTGCCCAATTCAAGGTGCGGTTCGTGCTTGAACCCCTCGCTGCTTCGCTTGCGAAGGGAGGGCGCATGATCGTCATCCAGTCGACGGGACAGGACCCGGGGATGGAGATCATCCGCAAGATCTGGCCTTCGGAGGAACCGTTCCAAACCCCGGGACCGGTGCTCACGCAGGAGTTGCGCTCCCGGCTCGAAGCCAACTTTCCGGAACGCGAATTCGGCATCGACGGCAAGTCGAGCAGCTTTTTCCGCTATTCCCTGCACGTCATGCCCAACGAGGTCGCCGAGAACATCGGAACCTCGACGCGACTGGCTGCATGGAATGCCGCGGTGTACGTCGCCCAGATCGACGACGAGCGCATTACGCACGCCATGTCCGAAGGCGCCTATCTGAACGCGACGGCCGAAGTCGTCGCACGTCATGGCGGGCTCTGGTTCGTCGACGAATCGTTCGTGGTCGTGCGACGCAAGTAACGTCAAACCGCAATCTGGATCCGGCCCCATCGTTCCAGACTGCGCAGGCATTCCGTCCGAGATCGAACCCGTTGGTGGCAGTCCATCCCGCTCGTGATGACCGATATCGAGGCCCGTCCCGCACCGCGATGCAGGTGAGGCCCTCAATCGGAGCGACGATCTCTTCCTGTTCCGCCCAATCCCTGCCGACGAGCGCCCCGGGGGCTTGACACTCCGCGCTCGCTCCCTGCGGACTTGCCTTGATTCGTCACCTGGCCGGAGCGCAATTCGAAACAAACCATTGCGCCCGGCGCGTGAGAACAGAGGGTAACGCTCCAACGGAGAGTATCATCCGGCGCGGCGCCAGGCGCATCAGAGGGCGTTCGATGGACGAACGCGTCGTGTCCTTCAGGCGGCTTCCCCGATCACTCCCAGAGCGGCGACCATGGCGCGAATGTGATCGATGCTCGTACCGCAGCAACCGCCGATGATCTGGACGCCTGAGTCAACCCAGCCACGGCAGGCGATCCCGAACTCCTCGGGGGTCGCCGTCTCGGTGCTTCGATCGATTGCCGGATCGAAGAGCAGTGTTTCGGGATAGGCCATGATGGGACCGTCCCAGAGTTCGCGCAGAACCTTGAGACCAGGTCCCGTCGCTTCCATCGAACTGTGCATGACGCCGTAGACATCGCCACCCATGGCGGTGAGTCCGGCGATAATTTCGGTGAGCGGCAGCCGGGTTCTGGGCTTGTGATCGTCCGCCAGCCGGCTGTGCTCCTCACGAGAGATGTCCCAGCCAATCAGGGAGCCGTCCGGCAAGAGGCTGCAGCTGATGCCAACCCACACCGGCAAGCCGGTCGCCAGCGCAGCCTCGAGGCACAGGCTGGCGTGATCGATGTCAGACATCATCTCCAGAAGCAGGATATCAGCTCCCGCTTCGGCAAAGATGGTGGCCACCTCGCGGTAGTTGGCGGCTTCTTCGTCACGACTGGGCTGGTAGCGAGGGTCGGGGCTTACCGTGCCCTCGATCCAGGCAACCATGTTCGACATGGAGCCCGCCACCCAGACCGGTCGGCCGGGCGCCACGTTGACACGTGCCTCGCAGGCCAGTTCGATCGCGCGCTGGTTGATCGCCTCCGTCTGCTGGTCCAGACCTGCGCCAGCGAGAACATGGCGACAGGTCGCGAAGGTGTTGGCGGTGATCACGTCGGCTCCGGCGCGGATGTACTCCTCGTGGACCGTGCGCACGATGTCGGGATGCGTCAAGTTCGCCTCCGCGCACCATGCCGCGTCGTTCATCCTGCCTCCCAGCCGCTCGATTTCCGTGCCTGTCGCACCGTCAAGCACGATGGTGGCGCCCGATGAAATCGTTTGGTTCAGTGACACGAGCCAGCCTCCCACATGCGATGCACAGCAGCCTAAAGGCACCAGGAGGGCATTTGAAGATGTCCGGCTGTGCGGAGATGACGCACCGGGGCTTGCAGGATGAACAACGCCGGTCTTGAGCCCGTGTTGATTGAGACCCCTGCCTTCCTTCGCCTTCGGCGCCAACTCAGACTTGTGCGTTGACCTTGCCCCGCGGGATGAGTTTCTCGGGATCGTAGAAAGGAAGGTCCAGGGTTTCGCCCGGCACCCGGTCGTCACCGCAGGTCACCTGGCGACCGATCCAGTCCCCGGCCTGCTCGAAGAGCGCGTAGGCGATATGGTGCCCCAGGTAGGGCGAGAAGGCCGTTGCGGTCAACCGGCCGGCCGGTCGACCGTCGATCTCGAACGTCATGCCGGCATGAATCTTGCCGTGGGCCTTCAGGCCCACCAGCCGGGGCCGCCGGTCGGCCGCCAGCAGGGCTTCACGGCCTATGAACCCTTCCTTTTCCAGATGGATGAACTGGCCCAGACCCGCCGCGTAGGGCGTCATGGCAGGCGACATGTCGGTGCCGTTGTTGAGGATGCCAGCCTCGATGCGACGGACATTCATGCACGCCATGGCGGCGAAGCGCATGCCGTGTCTGCCGCCCACGCCCGTCAGGTGGTTCCACAACGCACCGTGGTCGGCGTCCTCGGGCACGTAGATCTCGAACCCCACCTCGCTCGTCCAGCCGGTGCGGGTCACAAGCAGGGGCTCGCCCGCCATCGTGACCCGGGCCACGCCGAAATAGGGAAAGGGATCGGGCGCATCGCCGTCGCACAGGGCTGCCAGCACATCGAGGGAGCGGGGTCCCTGAACCTGCAGCACCCAGTCCTTCGTGTCGACGATCTCGACGTCGAATCCCGGCTGGTGTGCCTTGAGCCAGGCGAAGATCTCGCCGTCCGCCAGCACGTAGCGGAAGTGGTCCTCGGCCAGGCGCACGAGCACGCCGTCCATGAGGATGCCGCCATCGGCGTAGCACATGAGGCCATAACAGCAACGCCCGACCTTCAGCGGCGCGATGCGGCGCACCATCAGGCGGTCGAGAAAGCGGGCGGCGTCCGGACCGACGAACTCGATGGCATGTTCGGGCACGTCGAACAACGTGGCCTGACGGCGCAGGTGCCAGTATTCGGCTTCCACATCCTCGTTCAGGTATCCCGGCGACATGTGACCGCTGTAGACTGAAAAGGAGGCATTGGGTCCGATGCGATCCGCGTAGAACGGGACGAAGGGCGAGGCCTGCAGCCCGCTGAACTCCCCGGGCCACACAGGCAGGCTGCGGCCACGGTGGCGCTGCGGTCGCATTGCCCAGCCATCGGCGGAGGTGTTGTCACTCATGGTCTTCCCTTGCTCCCGGATGCGTGCCGGCGCTCGTCTTGAACACCGATCAGGACAGTGATTGATACTCATGGGCGTACCGGGGTCAATCTCTGAAGCCGACCGTCGTTCATCCCGGCGAGACCGGTCCCGTGGCGACGGGTGCCAGGTTCAGCCGATCGCGAGACCGCAACAGCCATTTCCAACCGGACGCAGCAGGGGTCGGCCGGATGGCGTGTGGTCGGTGTCACGATGACGCTGAAGCGCTGATTGGACTTGTGAGGGGTCAGACATGATGACCGATACAGCAAGAGAGCAAGGACACTCACCGGCAGAAGATCGGAATGGCGGCGGCTGCAGGTACGTTGCCATGGTCCGGTCTCCCGAGGAGCTGCCGACCAGGCGGGCATGGAAGTCCTGCACTGCATCCGGTGGAGAATGCCGCTGCGACCGTGAGCCTCCTCGCCCGTCGAATGCCGGGGCGCGATTCGATCCGTCAAGATGAACCGCACGCCGCAAATTCGCGGTCAATTCCGCGCGGAATCAGCGTTTCTCCGGCCCGCGGATTGTCACCAGCCTGGGACGCTCTCTGTGCCTCCCGACGGCGGGGAGTGCGGAGGTGTTCGACCTGTGTGGTTCCGGAGAGGGCATGGCAGTGGAAGGCGGGACGGGAAGAGGTCCGCGGGCTGCGGTCGGGAGTTCTAACCGGGCGCTGTTTCTGCGGTTTCCCCGGTATCGGGGAGAGCGAGGGTGCGGTCAGGGGACGAAGAAGTCGAGGCAGCGCCGGGCGAGCGGGCGCTCGACGCCACGGTCCGTCAACCGAAGGTAGAAATCGGAGTTGATCTCGACGAAGCCTCCCGCGGGATTGACGAGCGCGCCGGTGTCCGTCAGGTGGTCCACCAGATGCCAATTGCCGACGCCGAGCCCATGCCCGGCGACGGCCGCATCGATCAGATAGGCGTAGTCGAAGTAGTTCCGATACCGAACCTTGAGCCTCGGATGACCGACGGCATCGAACCAGTCGTCCCAGGTCGCCCAGCCCCGGCTGGGCCGCGCAAAGGAGAGGAACGGCAACGAGCCCCACTCCGCGACGGGCCGGCTCAGGACGTCCGCATGGGCCGCGGCAAACTCGGGCGAGCAGATCGGCCCCACCAGTTCCCGGTAGATCTTCACCCGGTTCTCGGGCGCGCTGCCCCCGTCGCCGTAACCGAACACGAGATCGGCATCCTCCGGACCAAGCTGGCCCAGCATGTCGTAATCGCATGTCAGCACGCAGAGATAGACGTCCTGGCCCAGGGTCTGCTGGAGAGCGTCAAACCGCCGCTTCATGAACAGTTGCGAAAAGGCGTGGCCGCAGGCGATGACCAGCCTGTTGTCGCCCGCCAGGGTCGTTACCATCGCGACAGCGTCTTCTATGTGTTCGAGAGCCCTGCGGACATGGGCATAGAAGGCCTCTCCGGCCTCGTTGACCTCGACCCTCTGCCGGTTGCGCTCGAACAGCCGAACTGCCAGCCGGCGCTCGATATCGGCAATGTAGCGGCTGACCGAGGACTGCGAGATACTGAGGTCGTCGGCGGTCCGGCTGAAATTCCCATACCGTGCGGCGCGTTCAAAAACGCGTAGCGCCGTCAATGAAAATGTCCTGCTGTTCGGGTAACGCGACATGGTGAAGTTCGTCGTTCCTGGTTCGCAATCACGAAGGTTCGATCTGAAGACGTTGCCTGGTCGTGCTGATGACATTTGATTGAAATCAAGGGCCGGAGATGTCGCCCCCTGATTCAATCGGCAGCCCGAGTTCAATTGTCATGGTCCGCGTCCCGCGAGCTGGCGGCAGGAAGATCACCAGTCGGAACTCGCTCAAGCGATCAGGATCCTCCAGGCGAGCGTGTTCACGCTGTTCCTCACTCTGCTCTGCGAACCCTGATCCATCGCGAACTCCAACCCTTGGTGTCTCCGAGGCCTGGAACGGCACTTGCGAAGGCAGACTACGCGAATGTGTATGCATATCGTACATTTATTGTTCTGATGAATGTATTGGTCAATTTCATGACTTTCGTGCGACTTTCCACGACACGGTTGCCAGGAGACGCTGGCGGTTCGCACGCTGGTCGAGGCGGAGTGCGGGGACGGCGATGTCGAGCTTGTCGAAGAGCGTGCCGACGGATCCGGCGATCCCATCCGGACGGCTGCCAACGATTCGGCCGGCATCTTCCGCGGTGTACATCATGACCAGGGCGGTCTGGGCGGCCGCGACATCAAGACGAGTCTCATAACCTGTGAGTCCGAAGTTCGAAGTGTGCCTCGGGGACGGGGTTCATTGCCGGTGTGCCATTCCGTGCCGTCACGACGGCATCCGGAAAAGTCTTCCATGGCCGACAGGATCAGTGCGCCGGCACCTCCAGGGCGCCGATGATCGCGCCCTGACCGGGCGTCTGGACGAGGATGGCGTGATTGCTGGTGACGGAGGCGGGAACGATGAAGACGGCGGGCGCGCCGTCCCAGGTTCCGACGGTCTGCCATGTCTCGACGATGTTGGCATGGCGCAGGGTATGCCCGGCATTCTCACCGGCGGTGACATCGGTTCTTGCTTCATCAGCAAAACGCACGACGTGAACCAGGTGGGGATCACTGGTCTCACCTTCGTCAAGGGTAATCTCCAGTAGATTCCCTTCCCTCCAGGAAGCGGCGAGGACGACCGCCGGTCCGGTGGTGGACCGTGCCTGGCGTATGGCGGTGTCGATCGCCTGTTTCGCCGATCCGATGGCCTGGTGCGTTCCGGAGACCACCAGTTGGGGCGTGTAGACGGGCGTGCCGAGACGCCGGGCATAGACGCGCTGGCGGGCGCTGAACTCGGGATCGGCGAACCTGTCGCGCCAGCCCAGCCAGTCCCAGTAGTCGACGTGCCAGCCAAGGGCGATGATGTCGTCGCGGCGGCGCAGTTCGAAGAGATGCTCATCGGCCGGCGGACATGAACTGCAGCCCTCGGACGTGAAGAGTTCGACGACGACCGGCGTCGTCGCTCCGGCGCATCCGCCGAAGGCGAGCGCCACGGCGAGGATGGCGGGAAACAGTCCCCTCATGGTTCGCCGGAGGGAGACGGCGTCCTGTGTCGCCACCACTCCCGGGTTGCGAAAGGCACGAAGACGGCACAGAACAGGACAAGAGCGACAACCAGACCCGATGGACCGAGGAATCCGTTGATGATGCCAACGACAGGCGGGCCGGCGAGACTCCCGAGACTCCACATCAGCGTGAAGATGGTGATCGCCGATGCCAGAGTAGTCCCGCGGTAGAAACTGCCGATCATGTGCAGCGCCACGACATAGAGGCCGCTGGTCAGGCCTCCGATGACGAAGAAGAAGAGAAAGTCGATCCACGGCAGGCGCACGACCAGTTCGAAACAGGCGAAGCCGACAACGGCAACGAGCAGCAGGAGGAGACCGACGAGACGCCGGTCGCCCCGGTCGACCAGCCAGCCGATCGGCAACTGCAGGACGACCGCCCCGGCAGCACAGAATGACAGCTGACGGTAGGCGTGCTCCACATCGTAGTGCGTGTCGACGGCATAGACCGGGAGAAAGGTCCACAGAGCCATGAAGGTGAGGGCGTAGGAGAGATTGAGCAGCATGGGCAACGGCGTCTGGCGCATAGGCTTCAGGAGGGCGCGAACCGAGGGGCGTGTGTGCTCTCCGGACATGGCCGGCGCCAGGCGCCGGGCGAGAATGACAGGCACGGTTGCCGTCGCCATCAGCAGGGCCGCGAGGATGAACGGCAGATTTCCGGTATGTCCCGCCCAGGCGAGAATCATCGGACCGATTGCCACACCCAGACCGAAACAGGAATTGTAGATGGCGAGGATCCGTCCCCTGAAGGCGTCGGGTGCGGCAGAGGTGATCCACACCTCGCCGGCGACCCATGACGCCAGGCCGACGGCTCCCATGATCAGGCGGATGGCGGTCCAGCCGGTGAACCCGGGAACCAGGATACAGGCAAGGTAAAGCAGACCCTCGAGGATACCGGCCACGATCATGGCCCGCGCCAGACCCCAGCGCATCAGGACGAGTGCGGCCATCGGCGCCATGAAGAAGGGGCCGACCGCGTTGGCGGCGGCATTGATGCCGATCAGCTCATCGCTGTATCCCATGGCATCGAGACGCGTGGAAAAGAGCGGCGAGTTGAATCCGGCGATCATGGCGATGACGGTCATGCCGCTGATGATCGCGGTCAGGCTTGCCAGGGGGATGGCCTTGATGACGTCCCAACTCATCCTTCACCCCGGGCAGCCTGGTGGTGTGCAAACCCGCACACCTTTCGGGTACGGAGCATGCACCGTATACCCTTGGCCGACCATGGCTCCATAGCGCAGGAAGAATTAGCTGAAGGGGGATGCAGTGAGCGAACGCGCCAGGGGCCTGGCGATTACCACGCTGGCGATGCTGGTGATCACGCCCGACGTCCTGCTGATACGACTGATCGACACCGATCCCTGGACACTCGCCTTCTGGCGCGGGCTCCTGTCCGCCGCCGGACTCGTCATCGGGCTCCTTGCCATCTACCGTCGCCGGGCCCTGGAGGTCATGCTGGCGCCCGGCGTTCCAGGTCTCGTGATCGGCACCCTCTTCGGCATCGGCACCGTTGCCTTTGTCTGGGCCATCACCCATACCTCGGCCGCCAGCACGCTTCTGATCATCGCCACCGGCAGCATGTTCGGTGCGGCGTTTTCCTGGCTTCTCATGCGCGAAAGACTGCCGGTTTACACCATCGTCGCGATGATCGGGACATTCGCCGGGCTGCTGATCATTGTCTCCGGGGAAGCCGGCACCGGCTCTTCCCTCGAGGGTGATCTTTCCGCCCTCGTCGTGGCAGTGCTCTCGGGTCTGACCTTCGCCCTCATCCGCAAACACAGGATGACGGACATGGTTCCGACCCTGGCCATCGGCGGTCTCGTCACGGCGGCCATCGCCATGGCCGTCTCCCTGCCGGTGGCGGTCGGCACCGGAGATGCCCGCCTGATTGCCGTCATGGGGCTCATCATGCTCCCTCTTGCCTTCTCCCTGCAGTTCATCGGCGCCCGCTATCTTCCGGCCCCGGAGGTCCTGCTGCTCTTCCTGCTGGAGGCGGTCCTGGCGCCCATCCTCGTTTGGGCGGTGATCGATGAAGAACCCGCCGGCACCACACTCGTCGGCGGACTGGTCATTCTTGCCACACTTGCCTCACACGCCGTCTGGAGCCTGCGCCGACAGAAGGGGTAAGGAGGCACGCGGCTCACTCAGGATCAAAGCGGCACGGTCTCCGGTTCGAGGTGGAGGTGATCGTCGGTGTAGGGGTGGGCGCGCGCCACGTCCTCGTCGAGTTCGACGCCTATACCGGGTGCGTCCGGCGGAATGACATGACCTTCCTCCCAGCGCATCGGGGACTTGAGGATTCTGGCATGGAAACCGTCCCAGCGGCGGATGCTCTCGAGTATCAGGAAGTTGGGTGATGCGGCGGCAATCTGGACATTGGCCGCACCCTCGATCGGCCCGCAATAGAGATGGGGCGCGATCTGGGCGTGGTGCGCCTCTGCCATGCCGGCAATCTTCTTCGCTTCCAGGAGGCCCCCCACCCGGCCGAGCGCCATCTGCAGGATTGAGGCTGCACCGGTCGCCAGTACGCGGGCGAACTCGTACTTCGTCGCCAGCCGCTCCCCGGTGGCGATCGGAATGGTCGTTGAGCGGGCGACACGGGCCATCTCCTCCGGCATTTCCGCAGCCACCGGCTCCTCGAACCAGAGCGGATCGTAGGCTTCGAGCCGCCGGGCGAGACGGATGGCCCCCGACGGGGTGAACTGTCCATGGGTGCCGAAGAGCAGGTCAGCCTTCGTGCCCACGGCCTCGCGCAGCGTCCTCACGAAGGCTTCCGAGAGCTCCATTCTCTCCAGGGAAGGCTGGCGCGGATCGAAGACGCTGTAAGGTCCGGCGGGATCGAACTTCACCGCCGTGAACCCCTCGCGCACATAGGCGGCGGCCTGTTCGGCGGCAACATCCGGATCGGTGTAGACGGCCTCCTCTTCATCTCCGTCGGCCGGATAGAGGTAGGTGTAACTGCGCAACCGCTCGTGCACCCTGCCGCCAAGCAGCATATGGACCGGCTTCGACGTCGCCTTGCCGATGATGTCCCAGCAGGCGATCTCGAGACCCGACATGACCGCCAGCAGGGAGATCTCGGGGCGCATGCTGTAGCCGCCGCCATACATCCGACGCCACATGGTCTCGATGTTGAAGGGGTTCTCGCCGATGACATGGCGCACGGCGATGTCCTCCACCATGGCCGCCACGACATGGGGCGAGAAACTGGCCGCATAGACCTCCCCGTAGCCGACGATGCCGTCGTCGGTCACCAGCTTGACGAAGACGAAGAAGCGGCCACCGAAGTGCGGCGGTGGATTGCCCACAACGAACGTCTCGATCCCGGCGATCTTCATGGGTAACGTCCCTTCTTCAGGTGAGGCCGCCATGATGCGGACACCGCTGGCCGACTCAAGGGAGGCAATCCTCATGATGGGTCCCCAACCCGCGATCATCACCGATCTCCGGCGCGTGAAACCGCCTGCCAGCCGGTCGCCGACACTGCCTCCAGCGGTCTACACCGATCCGGATGTGCTGATGCTGGAACGCGACCGGCTGTTCCGCAGCGGATGGTTGGGTTGCGGCCGCAGCGACCGCTGGCCGTCTGCCGGTTCATGCGCCCCGGTCGATGTCGCCGGCGTACCGGTCCTGATCACCAGGGACGGGACGGGCACACTTCATGCCTTTGCCAATTCCTGCCGCCACCGCGGTACACAGCTCGTTGGCGAATCATGCCGTCTCGCCCGCATCGTCTGCCCGTTTCATGCCTGGGCCTATACCCTCGACGGCCGCCTGGTGGCGGCACCCCGCATGGAGTCGGCCTCCGGCTTCGACATGGCAGACCACGGCCTCCACGCCTACCACGTGGCGGAGCGAGCGGGATTCGTCTTCGTCAGCCTCGACGCGGCGTCCTGTTCGATCGACGACTGGCTTGGTGACTTCGAGGCGGTGCATGCGCCCTGGCCTCTCGATCGACTCGTCACCACGCGCCGCCTGGAACGCGACATCGACTGCAACTGGAAACTGTTCCTGGAGGTCTTCAACGAGTACTACCATCTGGGCAGCGTTCACCGGCAGACCTTCGGCGCCATCTACGATGAGCCCGATCCGCCGGATGAGGTGGCGGGCAACTTCACATCCCAGTTTGGCACGACATCGGGAACCGGAGCCCTGAAATCCGGCGACCAGGAATACGCCCTCGATCCGATGCCGGGGCTCGGCGGACGGCACCTCTCGGGCACGCGCTACACGTGGATCTATCCGAACATGACGTTTGCTGCCGGCAGGGACGCGATGTGGATGCTGGAGGCCTGGCCCCGGGGAGCAGAATCATGCCGTGCCGTCATGTCCGTGTGCTTTCCCGAGGAGACGCGCGCGGCACCGGGGTTCAAGCGCGCATCCCGGCTTTACTATCAGCGCATGGATGAAGCCATGGATGAGGACGTTGATGTCCTCGAAAGGCAACAAGGCGGCATGGCGTCACCTGACGCCGTTCCGGGCCGATTCTCGGCACTGGAACCGTCGATGGCCAACTTTGCCTTCTGGTATGCAGCCCTGCTGGCTGCCTGAGCCGTCAGCGACGGCGATTGCGGGGGAACCTGCGGGGGTTGGCCCCGGGCACGCGTGCCGTACTGCTTTCGTCCTTGTGACGGAAATTGATGCGCGCCTTCGTGAGATCGTAGGGCGTCATCTCGACCGTGACGCGGTCACCCGTCAACACACGGATCCTGGCCTTGCGCATGCGGCCTGACGTGTAGGCCATCACCTTGTGGCCGTTGTCGAGCTCCACCCGGAAATGGGCGTCGGGAAGAACCTCCGTCACGACGCCATCAGCTTCTATCAGATCCTCTTTCGACATGCAGGACTCCCCTGTTGTTGCCACGTTCCGCCCTTCCGGAGGCCCGGCTGGGCGGGTTTTCCTGCTCCATGTGGACCAAAGACCGGCGAAGTGCAAGCGCCGGGGTCACACGACGGGGCCTGCACCGGCCTCCACCCCGCGTCTCGACAAGGTGGTTGAGGGCACGGGCCAGCACGTGCGAACGCCGGCATGGCCAAACTTTTTGCTTGTCTGTTACAGAATTTGGTTCACCATGGGGAAAGTCCGCGCCGACCGGAGATATTATGGCTTGCCTGACGGAAGCCTGTCCTGCCCGATGAGGAGTCCCGTGACCACCAAAGTAACGGGAGCGGATACATTGCAACACTGGAACAATGCGCATGTCTGACGAGTATGAATCGGAGTCCCCGGGCAGCCGTCTCAACGTCTCGGCCACGGTCAAGTGGTACAATTCGACAAAGGGATTCGGTTTCGTTCAGGTCAATCCCGACGAACCTGATGTGTTTATCCATGCCTCCGCCGTCACCCAGGCCGGCCTGAGCGATATCCCCAACGGTGCCACCATCGAGTGTGACATCATCCGCACGGAGCGGGGATTCCAGGTGTCCAACCTTCACAAGGTGGACGTGTCGACGGCGGAACAGATGCCTCCGCGTGATCGAAGCAGGGGGCCTCGTGAATGGCAAGGCTCCTATGGTGACGAGCACGAAACCGACGGTACGGTGAAGTTCTTCGACAGCAACAGGGGTTTCGGCTTCATCGTTCCAGACGACAGTGACCGTGACATCTTCCTTCCCGGACGCATTCTCACGAGAGCCGGCATTCCGATGCTGGAATCCAACCAGCGGGTGCGGGTTCGCTGGCGCGAGGGTGACCGGGGGCCGCTGGCAACGTGGGTGGAGCCTGCCTGAACCGGCATTCCGGTCCTGGGTCGCACACTTCAAGGCGATTCAGGGATCACCCATGGCGCTCAGCCATTTTGCCTGGAAATCATGCACCGCGTGCTCGCTGTACTGGCTGCGCTCGGGGTCGACGATGAACCGGCCCTGACGGTAGCCGAGCGAGTGCAGTCCCTGCTGCACGCTCTCGCACAGCGGGATGTCCTCGAGACGCACTTCGTGCACAAAGTCGATGACCTCCTGCTCTTCGGCGGTCGGTGTCGATTGCGGGAAGTACCACTCGCAGCGCTGCACTGTTTCCTCTGGCCCCAGGGGAACATGGTGGAACACGGTCAGGTTGCCCCCCGGATAGGCCTCACACACCCAGTTGGGCCACAACAACCAGCTGGCAAAGCTCTCCGGCTTCGCCGCGCCCTGCGTTACCGACCGGTAGCCCACGTTCTTCTCAACCGAGTAGTGGGCGTGATGATGATCATGGGTGGCGATGCGGTAACTCTCCCAGTCAATCGCTTCCTCGATCAGTGACCGGTGCTGGTTCGGGCAATGGAAGCACTCGTCGTAGTTCTCCACCGAGTTCTTCCAGTTGGCCTTGAGAGGGTACTCGCTGCGATCGGCGCACTTCAGCTGCGCCGCCATCGGGGAGAAGGACGCGATCTCGGCTTCGAGCGCTGCCGTTACCTGGCCGAAGGGCGGTGCGGTGCCATCGAGGTTGACGAAGAGGAAGCCCAGCATCTCACCGACGGGGACCTCCTCAAGGTGGTACGCCGAGGCATCGAAGCCGGACATGCGTTCACTGCCCCGCGCCTTGCGCAGGGCGCCGCTCTGGTCATAGGCCCAGTTGTGATAGGGACAGGTGATGATCGGGCCAAGACGACCCTCTCCCTCGAGCAGGCGGTGGGCGCGGTGCTGGCAGACGTTGAAAAAGGCCTTGATCCCGCCCTGCGCGTCACGCAGCACGATCACGCTCTGATCGACGATGTCACGCACGATGTAACTGCCGTTGTCCGGCACCATCGAGACATGCCCGACATACTGCCAGGTGGCATGGAAGATCCGGCGTTTCTCACGCTCGTAGACCGCCGGATCGTGGTAGTAGGATGCCGACATCGTCTGGGATCGTTCCGGATCGTCCTGGAAGCCGGTGACCGGAAGAGAAGTTATCGCGACCATGACGTCTCTCGAGAAGGTGGCGTACGGTCCAGAGATATACAACAACGGTGTCGCTGTTCAATCTCCGGGCCTTGCCTGTAGACTTCGGCCCGCCATGCACGACGACGCCGGAATCAAACGCCTTCTGACGGAACGGCTCACCCGGATCGATGAAGATCAGGCGGCCACGGCCAGCGAACGCGAGCCGGTGATGCTGGATCAGTCCCGGATCGGTCGGCTGTCGCGCATGGATGCCCTGCAGGTCCAGGCGATGGCCGAGGCACAGGAACGGCGGCGGCGCGCCGAGCGCCAGCGGATCGAGACTGCCCTCGAGCGCCTGGCCGACGGCACCTGGGGCCTGTGCACCGAGTGCGGCGAGGAGATTGCCGGGGCCCGCCTTGACTTCGACCCCACCGTCGCCCTGTGTATCCGTTGCGCCCGGGAGGCCGGATAATGCCCATGCTGAGCCACCAAAGTCCCGTGACCTTCCGGGATTCGCTCCCGGAACGCGTCGATGTCGTTGTCATCGGCGGCGGCATCGCCGGCATTGCCAGTGCGTGGTTCCTCGCCGAACGCGGCGACAGGGTCCTCGTGGTCGAGAAAGGGAGGATCGCCGGAGAGCAGTCGAGCAGGAACTGGGGCTGGGTGCGCCAGCAGAGTCGCGACGCCGCGGAGCTCCCGATCATGATGGAATCGAACCGGATCTGGCGCGGCCTGGCGGCGGATACCGGCAGCGGGGACCTCGCGTTCACTCAATCTGCGTGCGTCAAGCTGGTGGAAAACGAAGAGGCGGTCGCCGGCATGGAAGCGTGGCATGCCATCGCCCGGGAACACCAGCTCGACACGGTTCTCCTGAGCGCCCGCGAGGTGGAGAGCCGGTTTGCCGCCATGGGCGGCAGCTTCGTCGGCGGCATGATGACAGAATCGGATGGCCGTGCCGAACCCGAGCGTGCGGTGCCTGCCTGGGCGCACGCCCTTCGGGACCGCGGTGTGACCATCATCGAGGAGTGCGCGGCACGGGTTCCCGACATCGAGGGTGGACGCATCACCGGCGTAGTCACGGAGAAGGGCCGCGTCGCCTGCGATCACCTGCTCCTTGCCGGTGGCGCGTGGTCATCCGGATTTGCCGCCAATTGCGGCATCGACCTGGCCCAGCTGGTGGTGCGCTCCACGGCGGCGCGGACCTCTCCGTCAGAGGATATCCTGCCGCTCAACATGTCGGTTCCCGGGCTGGCGACACGGCGACGTGCCGACGGGGGTTACACGGTCTCCACCGGCGATGCCGCCGAACACTACGTCGGACCGCCATCCTTCCGGCACGCCATGCGGTTTGTGCCCCTGCTCCGCAAATCCGCCCGCGACGTCAGGCTGCGCCCGTCCGCCCCCGCCGGCTACCCGGGAAGCTGGGGTCTCGCCCGACGCTGGTCGGCAGACGAGGAGTCTCCCTACGAACGCCAGCGTGTCCTCAATCCGCCACCATCGCCTCTCGTCATCCGGCGCCTCGAGGAACGCCTGCCCCTGCGGGCGCCTGCCCTTGCAAGGGCAGGACTGGCCGAGGCCTGGGCCGGCATGATCGATGTCACGCCCGACGCCGTTCCGATTCTCGGGGAACTTCCGATACCGGGACTCTTCGTGGCGACCGGATTCAGCGGTCACGGATTCGGCATTGGCCCCGCCATCGGACGCATCATGGCCGATCTCGTGACCGGCCGCAGTCCTGGCCACGACCTGCATCGCTTCCGCCCGGGACGTTTTGCCGACGGAACAAGGATCGTGCCTGGACCCTACTGAGGCAGGACCGATGCGTCCGAACGTTCTTTTGCTGTGCACCGACCAGCAGCGTGCCGACAGTCTGGGATGCTATGGCCAGAACGCCGCGTTCACCCCGCATCTCGATGCCCTGGCGGCGCGCGGACTGCGTTTCGACAACCACTTGACTCCCAACCAGATCTGCTGCCCCAGCCGCGGCACCATGATCACGGGACTCTATCCCCGGCGCCACGGCATGACGACCAACGGACGCACTCTCGAGGAGGGGCTCCACTTTCTGCCCGCCCTTCTGGCGGGAGCCGGCTACGACACCCACGCCGTGGGCAAGCTTCACCTGCAGCCTATTCTTGCTCCAGAGGATCGTGGCTACCCGGAATCGGTCGCCTTCTGGACATCGGACCGGCACGCGGGCTGGACCGGACCCTACTTCGGCTACGACACGGTGGACTTCGTGATCGGCGAATCCCTGCTCGTCACCGAAGGCGGACACTACGCAGCATGGCTGAAAGCGGAACACCCGCAGGCCGTGCCGCTCTTCCAGCCCGCCGCCGCCCTCGAGGGCCCGCTTGACGATCTTTCCGAGGCCTGGGTATCGGCGGTGCCGGATGCGCTTCACTACAACACGTGGATCGCCGACAGGGCGATCGCGTTTCTCGAACGCGCCCGGCCGCCCTTCATGATGTTCGTCTCGACACCCGATCCCCATCATCCGTTCAGCCCGCCACGGCCATGGGCGGACCTCCATGGTCCCGGCCCCCTGCCCCGGCACGAACCGGGAGAACTCGAACGGATGCCGGACTACATCAGCCGGCACCTTGCGACCGACTGGATCGGCAATGCGGCCGCGGCCGTGGAACAGGGAGGCATGACCCTCACGTCGGACATGTCGGATGCCAGCCTCGGCCGGGCGATCGGTCTGACGCGGGGCATGGAGTCCCAGGTGGATCACGCCTTCGGCCGGGTCCTGGCCACGCTCGCCCGCCTCGGCCTCGCCGAGGACACGGTGGTCATCTTCACCTCGGACCACGGGGAGTTTCTCGGTCACCACGGATTGCTGCACAAGGGACCGCCGCCCTGGCGCGACCTCACACGGGTGAGTTTCATCATGGCGGGACCGGGAATTCCTGCAGGCACCACCACCAAGGCGCCATCGAGCCATCTCGACATCACGCCGACACTGCTGGAGCTGGCCGGCATCGCCCTTCCGTCCCGTCTCGACGGTATGTCCCTGAAGCCCCTCTTCGAGGGCCGTTCCCTCGACCGCAAGGCGCGTTTCCTCGAGTTTCATCCACGAATCGATCAGCGTCTCTACAACCATTCCATCGTCACCGATGGCTGGCGACTGACTCTCTATCCTGAGGGTGAGGCAGACTGGGGCGAACTTTTCGACCTCGAGGCCGATCCGGACGAACACCGCAATCTCTTCCACGATCCGGCCCGCCGCCTCCGACGGGATTCTCTTGCCGAAGCCCTGACGGCATCCTTCCCGGCCGCTCCCGAAGCCGGAACCCGGCTCGTCGCCAAGTGGTAAGAACGACGCGGGACCGCCGGGAAAGCCGTCCCGGATATCTCCACCAGGAGAGGCGGCCACCGTTCTCCAGCCAGCGACACCCTGTCGACCAGACAGCACGGCTTACCGGTCAGGCGTCCGGAGCGCCGGTTCTCGTGTCTGTGCGAAAGCCGAACGCGATGTCGGGAAGTCCGGTGATGGGCAGCACGGTGACCTTGTTGTCGAGCCGATAACCCTCCTGACCGGGGTAGACGATCCACAGGTGCCGAATCGGCAGGTCGCGCAACACCGCATGCATGCTCTTCGTCATTGCGGGCGCGTCCTGGTACTTGAACTCCATACCCCACAACGCTCCGCCGGCCTGCCAGACAAGGTCTAGTTCCGCGCCGGTGTGAGTGCGCCAGAAGTGTGGACGGGACACGTCCATCAGGCGGATGGCCTGCTCCATGGCGAAACCCTCCCATGACGCACCGAACTTCGGGTGGGACTCCAGCTGCCGGGGTGTGGTGATGGTGTGCAGGGAGTGAAGCAGGCCGCTGTCGCGGACGTAGAGCTTCGGCGCCTTCACCAGCCGCTTGCCGACGTTCGCGTACCACGGGGGCACCAGCCTGATCATGTAGGTCCCGCTCAGAATCTCGAGGTAACGGCGGACCGTGTGATCGGAAACGCCGAATGACCGGCCAAGCTCGGAAAGGTTCAGCACCTGCCCATGATAGTGGCTTACCATCTCCCAGAATCGCCGCAGGGTCTCCGCCGGGACGAAGACGCCGAGGGCTGGAATGTCACGCTCCAGGTGACTGCGTATAAGGTCGTCGCGCCACAGGGCGGACTCCGTGTCATCGTCGGCCAGATAGCTCCGGGGGAATCCTCCGCGGAGCCACAGCCGGCGCCATCCGGAAACACCGGTCTCGTCGACCGTCAACGGGCCAAGATCGTGATACGCGATCCGACCGGCGAGACTCTCGGAAACCTCCTTCACCAGGTTCGGCGAGGCACTGCCAAGCAGCAGGTATCGTGCAGCCTCGTGGTGACGGTCCGCGAGGACACGGAGCAGGGGAAAGAGATCCGGCTTGCGCTGCACCTCGTCGATCACGACTGTGCCTGTCAGTCCTTCCAGGGCGGTTTGCGGTTCGTCCAGCCGGACCAGGCTCCTCGGATCCTCAAGGTCGAAGTAGTGCTCCGCCTCCAGCTCCCGCGCCAAGGTGGTCTTGCCGCACTGGCGGGGTCCCAGAAGCGCCGTAACGGGCGCGCGGCGCAAACCGGCCCTGATGGCCTCCAGTTCCCGGGGACGAGGAAGGTAGTGCATGGAAGAACCATAGCACAAAAGCAGGAAAAGTCGAATATGGCATTCGAATTTTCAACCTTATGGCCGATGCCCGCGCGACCTCGTCCCGGAGAGTTTCATCATGACGAGGCGCCTCGCACCTCGTCTCCCGCTTACCCGCTGCTCCAGACGCAGCGACCCGGCCGATCGCCAGGTGGCAATCGCCTGGCGGCCCCGGTTGACCGGGGCCGCCAGCGAGAACAGTTGATCAGGCCCAGCTAAAGTGCTGGGTCTGCCAGATGTACCCGTTGGGCGTGATGACAGGCTCCAGCCCCTTGCGGTACATGACGCCGTTGGGCGGGAACATGAGCCACACATAGCCGCCCGTGTCCTCCATGATCTCCTGCATGCGGACGTACATGTCGTGGCGCCTGGCCGGGTCCGTTTCGGAGAGACCATCCTGGAACAGCTGGTCGAACTCCTCGTCGCTCCAGCGCTCCCAGTTCCACACGCCGACCTGATCGGAGATGAACCACTGGGTCATCTGGCTGGGGTCAGGAGAATCGAGATAGGACATGATCCACAGTTCGAGATCCTTCCACTCGTCTCCCTCGACCTCGAGACCCAGGTTCCAGAAGGGCCCGGCATCCATCGGAATGACATCCACCTCGAGACCGATGTCCGCGAGGTTGGCCTGGATGATGGTGGCTGCCGCCATGCGGTCCTGCAGGTTGATCGTCTTGAGGGTGAGCTTGGTCCCCTCGGCGCCGGCTTCGGCGATGAGCGCACGGGCCGCCTCGAGATCGGGCTTGGCGAACTTGCCTTCGGTGCGGTGGCCGATGAGGCCCGGAGGCACGATGCCGTAGGCCCGGGTTCCCGCATTGGCCCATGCACCCTCGAGGATGGTGTCCACATCCACCGCGTGCTGGATGGCGCGGCGCACCCGGATGTCCTGGAGATTCGGGTGCTCGGTGTTGAGCCCCATCCAGTACCACTGTGTGCCCGAGAAGGCTCTCACGATGCCGTCTTCGGGCGGTGATTCCATGAGGCGCGGGATGGCATCGACAGCGATGTGGGTGATGTCGATCTCGCCCGCTTCAAAGGCGATTTCGGCGGTTTTCTCGTCGTCGATGATGACGAACTTCACATCGGCGATTGCCGCAGGCGTCCCGGGCCAGTTCGGGTTCGGCTCCAGGGTGAAGCTCTGCTTCTGCAGCCATTCCGAGACCCGGTAGTAGCCGCAATAGAAGTTGAACATGCCGTCGTACTTGCCGCCGGCCGCTTCGACAGCCGTCTTCGAGAGAATGGCGCCGGTCCCGTCGCACAGCCACGTCAGCCAGATGGGTGCGAAGGGCTGGTTGAGGTGGATGATTCCCGAATGGCTGCCGGTGACCTCGACGTGATCGAGAGCCACCGCCTTGTCCTTCCACTCGGAAACCTTCATGCGCTCCAGCGAGTACTTGACGTCCTCGGCATCGAGTTCGCCGATCTCCTCGTGGCTGTTTGCGTCGTACCACATGATCCCCTTCTTCAACTCGAAGGTGATCGTTTGCGCATCGGGCTGGTCCAGGGATTCGACGAACTCGCTCGGCTCCCAGTCCCACGTGTCACCGCTGTTGGTGTACTTGGCCAGACGGGCAAGGCACGCATACTGCAGGACCATCTCGAAACCACCGATCATGTAGCCGGGGTCCGTCGACAGGATGGCCCGGTTGGAACGCAGCCTGAGTGGTCTGCCGGACTGCGCCCAGGCGGTGCCTGGATCAAGCAGTCCGTCAACGAAAGCGGCCGCGGCAGCGGAACCGGCTGTTGCCTGGAGCATTCCGCGGCGTGTCATGGTGGGTAATGTCATGGATCCTCCCTCGGGTTTTCCAATTTGATCCGTGGATCATTCCCCCAACGACGGGGACCGGTCAAGCTCACACGCCATCGCGCGGGATGGTGTCCTCCCAGCTCCTCGACCAGATGCGTTCATCGCCGTCATGGGCTTCTGCGTGGGCCGAAAGAAGAAAGGCCTCCCGCGTGGCGGTGAGCACGAAGCGGGTATCGAGCCGGGTCTTCCAATCCGGTTCCCGTGCTAGCGTGATGACGTAGTCGACCCGGGCTCGCGCCGACAGCGGATCGCCGTCCCTGATGACATAGGTCTCGTGACCGCCACCGGAGTACTCGGTGCCGGTCTCCTCAATCCGGATATGGCCGCGATCCTTCACCATGTCGATGCGGGTCTCGCCGGTGACGTAGTCGCGTGCCATGGATCGGGACCGGTGGTAGGGCTTCATCGTCGTTACCGCCATCGGCGTTGCGGTCGCGCCCCGGCCGAGGGAAGGCAACCTCCTGTCCGACGCCCGCCGACGCCTTGCCGGAAGCGTGAGTGTGCTGGCTCCGGTGACGATCGAGACCGCCGACGGTTCAGGCGACGGCCAGACGAGCGGCCACGAACCTGTCTGGATGGCAAGGCGGATGCGATGTCCCGGGGCAAAGACGTGGCCACAGTCATTCAGCGTAACGCGGACCTTCGTCGTGGTGTCCGGCTCCAGTGGTTCGGGTCGTTCGTGACCGTTGCGGTGCGAGAGGTTGAGCACGCCGTAGGTCACGCGCGTCGAGGCTCCGTCGGGCGCGACATCGTTGAGACGCACGTAGAGCTGCGCCTGCGGTACGTCGCATGTGAGTTCCAGATCGACAACCGGCGCTCCGAGTATCTCCATGCGCCTCCCGAGGGCGGGGGTATCGAAGGCAAGACTGCGGCCGTCCTCTTCGCGCTGGTCGGACGGCATTTCCGCATCGAACCCGTAGGGACACCAGTCTCCATGGGTGATGCCCGCCAGCACTTCCGAGGCGCACACAAGCGTTTCCGGACGACCTGGTCGCGCTCCCAGGACACCCCTGGCGAGATGGAATGTCCGATCGGTGATTTCAGGATCCGGCCACATCGGCGCCGCCACCCAGCGGCCCGGACGATGATCGTAGGACGTCCGCGGCGGCACGCCTTCCTGCATCCAGCAGCGCAGACGCGGTTCATCCATCATGCCGGTGTCGATACCCTTCAGCCAGTGATCCCACCAGCGGACAAGGTCTTTGAGACCGTCGATTTCCGGGCCGGGCTTTGCCTTCCAGGGGTAGGCGTGGGTCCATGGACCAACGAGGCCGCGGAACGGCGCCTTCAGGCCGGCCGCCACGCGAAAGATGGCGTTGGTGTAGCCGTCGGCCCAGCCGCCGACCATGTAGACGGCGGCCTTGATGGCGTCGTAGTTCTCGATGACGGAGCCGTGCTTCCACTGCCCGTCCCGTCGCTGATGGCTCAGCCACTTCGCCACCAGGTTCGGCGCATTGTCGAGGCGTTCCAGCCAGATGCGGCGCCAGTCCGCGCCAACGACCGCGGGGTCGGGCGGACGCATGGCGAAGGTCGTCATGGTCGTACCCCAGTTGAGGTTGTCGTTGAGCAGACAACCGCCCATGAAATGGATGTCGTCGGCGTAGCGATCATCCGTCGAGGCGGCGGAGTAGACGGCTTTCAGCGAAGGTGGTCTCAAGGCCGCCACCTGCAGGCAGTTGAAACCGCCCCAGCTGATTCCCATCATGCCCGTTGCGCCGGTGCACCAGGGTTGGGCCGCCAGCCAGGCGAGAACGTTGTATCCGTCATCGAGTTCCTGCGGCGAGTACTCGTCATCGAAGAGACCTTCCGAATCGCCGTTGCCCCGAAGGTCGCATCGCACCGCCGCGTAACCGTGACCGGCCAGCCAGGGATGGTGGAGCGAGTCTCCTGCAGCCGTGAAGTCACGCCGCCTGTAGGGAATGAACTCGAGGACGGCGGGAACCGGATGGTCTTCGGCGTCGTCCGGAAGCCAGATGGTGGCGGAGAGCCTGACGCCATCGGGCATGGGAATCCACACGGTGTCACGCTTCGTCACCCGTCTGGGAAATCGTGAAACGATCCGCGTCATGATCGTGATCCTCCATTCTTCCCGCGGCCAACGATGCGGCCGGGACGTCTACCGGTGTGGCCGCCACCATTCCACACCTCGACTCCATTGACGAAGACATGCCCGATCCCGGCGGAGGGCTTTTCGGGGTCCATGTAGGTCGCCCGGGAGGCGATGGCGGCCGGATCGAAGACCACGAGGTCTGCCCAGGAGCCGGCAGCCACGCGACCTCGCCCCTCGAGACCGAACCATTCGGCCGAGGCCCCGGTCATCCGGTGAATGGCGGCCTCGAGGCCGGTCAGGCCGAGTTCCCGGACATAGTGACCCAGGACATGCGGAAAGGTGCCCCACAAGCGTGGGTGGGGGTGTGGCGCCAGGGGAATGCCGTCCGAGCCGATGAGAATGTCGGGATGGGCCATGAGGCGTTCGACATTGCGCTCGTCACGTCCAAAGTAGATCGCTCCACCCGGTGCAAGACGGCGTGCAGCGGTCAGCGCATCGACATCCCAGTCGTCTGCAATCTCGTCGAGATAGCGTCCGCCCATGTCCGGGTGTGGCTTCGACCAGGTGACCAGCACCTTGGTGCGACGCTCGACGAAGTCCGGCAGGATGGACGTGCTCGATGCCTCGTAGGGGTAGGCATCGGCGATGATCCGGACACCTTGCCTGCGGCTCCGCGCGAACCACGCGAGCGCTTCACCTGCCAGTTCCGGATTGTCGTGCTCGTGACAGTGAAAGTGCGAGATGATGACCGGGATGTCCGCCTTCCGGCCGATGTGAACGGCCTCGTCGTACGCCTCCCGCGCCTCGCCGGCATAGCTCCTCATGTGGGTTGCATAGACACCGCCGGCAGCTGCGGCCCTGGACGCAAGTTCGACAACCTCCGCAGTTTCGCAACAACGCGCCGGCGGGTACTCAAGCCCCGTCGAGAGGCCGATGGCGCCAGCCGCCATCGCTTCGTCAAGCGCTCCCTTCATGGTCTCGATCTCAGGCCCGGTGGCGGGACGCAGGACATCATCCATGGCGGCAAGGCGCAGCGTCGCATGGCCCACCAGGAAGGCAGCGTTGCAGGCTGCAGGCGCACGGTCGAGTTCGTCGAACAGGGCCTGGTACGTGGGATAGCGGAAGTCACCCTCGAGGCCGATGAGATCAAAGGGCTCCATGGGTCGCTCGTCCGCCACCAGGGGAGCGAGCGAGATTCCGCAGTTGCCGGCCACCACCGTCGTCACGCCCTGGCTGACCTTGGGGGTCATGTCGCCGGCATCACGCACCATGCGGTCGTCATGGGTATGAACATCGATGAACCCGGGAGCCACCACCTGTCCGGTGGCGTCGATGTCGGTGTCGGCCGTCATGCCGGAAAGGTCTCCGACAGCGGCAATCCGGTCATCGTCGATGGCGACGTCGGCGCGAAAGCCGCTGCGGCCGCTCCCGTCCATGACCGTGCCGCCGCGAAGAATGAGACCGTGTCCGGTCATGGTTCCCACTTCCTGTTTCTCGGACGCCAAGTTATCCTTTGTCATCCTGGCGCGCTATGTGGGATGGACCATGACACGCCATTCGATCGGCGCTTCCTGCCTGCGCAGGGAAGACAGGCGATTCCTGACCGGCCGGGGCCGCTACACCGGTGATCGTCCGCCTTCGGACGTTCTCACCGCCGTCTTCGTGCGCTCGCCCCTGGCCCATGCCGCGATGACCATCACCGACCGGGACGCTGCGCTGGCCCAGCCTGGCGTCGTCGCCGTGCTGACGGCGGCCGACATGATGGCCGACGGCGTCGCTCCCCTTTCGGCGTCCTGGAACCTCCGCAACGCCGACGGAAGCGCCTCCTTCTTTCCCGCCATGCTTGCGCTGGCCGACGGACGGGTCCGCTATGTCGGCCAGCCCTGTGCCATGGTGATCGCCACCAGTGAGGCTGCAGCCCGGGACGGCGCCGAGAACCTCGCCATCGACTTCGACGACATGCCGGCAGCAGCCACCCTCGAAGACGCCACCGCCGCGGGGGCACCGGCAGTGTGGGACGCCTGTCCCTCGAATATCAGTCTTGACTGGACCAACGGCGATGCCTCGGCGGTGGCACGGGCCTTCGCCGGCGCCGCACACCAGGTGAGCCTCGACCTCGTCAACCAGCGCATCACGGCCATGCCCATGGAACCGCGACTTGCCATCGCGCGCTACGACGCCGGGGCCGACCGGCTGACCTGTCACGTCTCACACCAGCTTCCCCATGAACTGCAGCGGGCCATCGCGGCCGCCCTTTCCATGCCGGAAACCCGGGTCGATGTCGTGGCCGAGGATGTCGGCGGCGGATTCGGCATGAAGTCCTATTCCTATCCCGAAGACATCGCCCTCGCCTGGGCGGCGCGCCGGCTGCAACGCGACATCGCCTGGACCTCGGAGAGGAACGAGGCCTTCCAGGCCGATGCCGGAGCCCGCGATCATGTCGCCCGGGTCGCCATGGCCCTCGACGCGGACTTCAGGTTCCTCGCACTCGACATCGAGATCACGGCCAACATGGGGGCCTATCTCAGCCAGCATGCGCACGCGGTGCCGACCATCTACTGCACCTACTCCATTCCAGGCCCCTACCGCTTCGCCTCGGCCCACGTCAGGGTGCGTGCCGTGCTGACCCATTCGGCCCCCATCGACGCCTACCGCGGAGCGGGACGCTCGGAAGCCGTCTACATGACCGAGCGAATCATCGATCACGCGGCGCGCGCCCTCGGACTCGATGCCGCGGACCTGCGTCGCCGCAACCTGATCGAGCCGCGGCACATGCCCTTCACCACGGCACTCGGCATGACGCTGCAGGATGCCGATGCCCCGCAGCTCCTGCAGCGCGCTCTCGAGGCGGCCGACCAGGCCGGATTCCGGGCGCGCCGTGACGAGGCAAGACACCGGGGGCATCTGAGGGGTTTCGGCATGGCGCTCCATGCGGCCGCCTGCGGCGGCTGCTCCTCGGCCGACAGCCTGGCGGCAGGCGCCATGGTCGGTAACTGGGAGAGTGCGCGCCTCCAGGTGCATCCTTCCGGGGCGGCAACCCTTTACGTCGGGTCCCACAACCATGGCCAGGGCCACGAGACGGCCTTTGCGCAGCTGGTGGTCGAGCGCACCGGACTTTCCTTCGACGCCATCGAGGTGGTCTTCGGCGATACCCGCCGCGTGCAGCGCGGCATGGGCACCTTCGCCTCGCGCTCGGCGGTCGTCTGCGGCCCGGCGATCGCCCTTGCCTGCGACAGGGTCACTGCCAAGGCGCGTGAGATTGCCGCTTGGATGCTCGAGGCGTCGGCTGACGACATCGAACTCGAAGACGGCCGTTTCACCATTGCCGGAACCGACCGCTCCCTCGACTTCGGCGACGTCGCCCGCGCCGCCTACCAGGCGGCGGGTTTCGGCGAAAATGACCGGGAACCCGGCCTCGACGAGACGGCATTCCACGATCCTCCGGACTTTACCTGGCCGTTCGGTGCCCACATCGCCGAAGTGGAGATCGATCCGGCGACGGGTGAGGTGACGCTCGAGCGCTATGTCGCCGTGGATGATGTCGGCGTCGAGATCAATCCACTGATCGTCGAGGGACAGATTCACGGCGGGATCGTCCAGGGCGCCGGCCAGGCGCTGATGGAGGCCATCCGCTACGACCCGGCCAGCGGCCAGTTGCTGACCGGCAGTTTCCTGGACTACGCGATGCCACGGGCGGACAGCGTCCCGTCGTTCGTCAGCGAACGCATCGCCTGCCGCGCAACGGTCAATTCCCTCGGTGCCAAGGGGGTTGGCGAGGTCGGCACGTTCGCCGCACCCGCCGCTGTCACCAACGCTGTCCTCGACGCGCTTTCAACACGGGGAATCACGCGTTTCGACATGCCGGCAACCCCGTTGAGGGTCTGGCAGGCACTTCACCGCGCCGGCGGCTGATCGCCGACGAGATCGAGGACTCTTTCCGGCGGCCGTCCGAGAACCGCCCTGGCGCCTGCGAGCACGACTGGACGCTCGATCAGCACGGGATGCTCGTGCATGGCCCGGATCAGGGCGTCGTCGGAGAGATCCGCTTCGTCGAGTCCGAGGTCGCGCCAGGGCGCCTCGCGGGTCCGCATCAGGTCGCGTGGTCCCATGTCGAGCCGACGGAGCACGTCGCGCAGTTCTGCCGGCTGCGGCGGTGTCTTCAGATACTCCACGATCCTGGGCCTGAGGCCGTGGTCATTCAGGATCTCCAGTGCGCGCCGCGATTTGCTGCAGCGCGGATTGTGCCAGATGGTGATCGTCATCGCCTGCTTCGTCTCCGTTCCTGACGCGGTCCAGGGGCGACAACGTGTGACGCCCTGACCGCCGGTTCGATCGTCATCGTTTCCGGAACGACAGAAACGTCGTCCCCAGAAAATTCCTTTCCCTCGCCAACGCCGACCGCCGTGCCGGGCAGCGGAGCCGGCACGTTTGCATGAAGGACACCCTACCTTCCAGCAGGGACGGGATCGGACGGCGGAGCTGCGACCGTCACCAGAATGACGCCTTCCTCGACACGGTCGCCGGGTTGGACGGTGACCGTCCGAGCAGTGCCGGCGCCTTCGGCCCGGATGGCAATCTCCACCTTCATTGCCTCCAGAACAACAAGAACGTCACCGCGTCGGAACGTGTCACCCTGCGCAATGTTGACGGCGGCCACGGTCCCCGGCAATGGCGCCGTCACGTTGCCCGACGCCCCGGCGGCGGAGCCTGAGGTTGCCTGGTGTCGCCGTCGGCTGACCACATGGCTGCATCCCTGCCAGGCGACGAGAACGTTCTCGCCCGCCACCACCAGGTCGAGATGCAGAATCCGGCATCCGGCCTCCAGGGTGAGGGCGGCGCCGGAGTGTTCGATGACCTCGACAACGTCATCGCCGATGCGACAGCGGCCCTTGCCAAGGACCGTAACGGCGACATCATGCAATCTCCCGTCGATAGCGAGTTCCATCACTCCGGTATCGTCGCCCCACAGGCGCCAGCCAGCCAGGGACTTCCAGGGATCGCCGAAGCCGCCCTGATCAAGGGCGCCGCTGAAGTGCATGGCGGCAACGGCGATGACGGCTCGGGGAACGGCTTGAGGCTGTTGGGTGATCCGTTCGAGAAACCCGGTGTCGACCGCGCCCTCGCGGAACTCCGGATTCTCGAGGGCGTTCCTGAGAAACCCGGCGTTGGTGGCGACACCCAGAATGCTGACGGAACCCAGTGCCTCGCCCAAGCGGGAGACGGCCTCATCCCGGTCATCGCCGCATGCAATGATCTTGGCCAGGAGGGAATCGTAGTGACGACTGACCGTGACGCCGTTGCGGATGCCTGAATCGACCCTCAGGCAGGCCGATTCCCCAGGCATGCGCAGATGGTGGATGCGGCCGGTCGAGGGCAGGAAGTCCCGCGACGGGTCTTCGGCATTGAGGCGCGCTTCGATGGCGTGACCATGAGAGCGGATGGTGTCCTGGCGCAAGGTCAGCACCTCTCCGGCGGCAATTCTGAGCTGCCATTCGACGAGATCGATGCCTGTGATCATTTCGGTCACGGGGTGTTCCACCTGCAGGCGGGTGTTCATCTCGATGAACGAGAACGCTCCGTCTGCGACGATGAACTCGACGGTTCCCGCACCCCGGTAGTCGACCGCACGAGCCGCGGCCACGGCCGCCTCGCCCATCTCTTCGCGCAACCGCTCAGAGAGACCCGGCGCAGGGGATTCCTCGATGAGCTTCTGCCAACGGCGCTGCACCGAGCAGTCACGTTCAGGAAGATGGAGGACCGTGCCGTGGGAATCGGCCAGCACCTGGATCTCCACGTGGCGTGAAGAGGCCATGAAGCGCTCGATGAGCATCCGTCCGTCGCCAAAGGCAGCCTGGGCCTCGCGACGCGCCGAGCGCAGCGCTTCGGGAAAGTCCCCCTCGCTCTCCACCCGGCGCAGCCCCCGCCCGCCACCACCGGCTACCGCCTTGATGATCACCGGAAAGCCGATGTCGAGAGCCTGCTCGAGAAGACCGGCGTCGTCCGGCGACGCCTCCGCATGGCCCTTCGAAACGGGAACCCCGGCTGCCGCCATGGCGGACCTGGCGGAGTCCTTGAGGCCCATGATGCGGCTGGCCCTTGCGGGAGGGCCGACGAAAACGAGGCCTGCATCCACGCAGGCTTCGGCCAGCGCCGGATTCTCGGAAAGGAAGCCGTAGCCCGGATGCAGGGCCTCTGCGCCGGAATCGCGGGCAACGCCGATCAGTCGATCGATGTCGAGATAGCCATCCGTCTCACCGATACTCCAGGCCTCGCCGGCTTCTGACACGTGTCGCTGGCCGCGGTCGGGATCTGTGTAGACGGCAATGGAATGAACGCCGAGACGCCGTGCCGTTTTCATGATGCGGCAGGCGATTTCACCGCGGTTGGCCACGAGAAGCCTGGTGAACACCCCCTGCCCCCTTACATGCGGAAGAGGCCGAACCGGGTCTCGCCGACCGGCGCGTTGAGAGCCGCCGAAAGAGACAGGGCGAGAACCTCGCGGCTCTTCCTGGGATCGATGATGCCGTCATCCCACAGGCGGGCGCTGGCGTGGAGCGGATGACCCTCCGCTTCGAAACGGTCAACGATGCTCTTCCTGTAGGCTTCTTCCTCCTCCGCCGACCAGTCCTCCCCGCGTCGCGTCATGGCCTCCCGGCGCACCGTGCCGAGAACGCTGGCCGCCTGCTCGCCCCCCATCACGGATATCCGTGCGTTCGGCCACATCCACAGGAACCTGGGGGAAAAGGCGCGCCCGCACATGCCATAGTTCCCGGCGCCGAAGGATCCTCCGATGATCATCGTGATGCGCGGAACGCCGGCGGTGGCGACCGCGGTGACGAGCTTGGCCCCGTCCTTGGCGATTCCCCTTTCCTCGTAGCTCCTGCCCACCATGAACCCGGTGATGTTCTGCAGGAAGACGATGGGAATCCGCCGTCCGGCGCACAGTTCGATGAAGTGCGCTCCCTTGAGGGACGATTCGCTGAACAGGATCCCGTTGTTGGCGACGATGCCGACGGGAATACCCTCGATATGGGCAAACCCGCACACCAGCGTCGTGCCGTAGAGGGCCTTGAACTCGTCGAACCGGGACCCGTCGACGATGCGGGCAATGACGGCGCGGATATCGAGTGGCTGGCGCAGGTCCCCGGGAACGAGACCCGGAATCTCCCCGGGATCGTGGAGCGGCGCTTCGGGGCGCCGCCTGACGGGTCCTTCGCTCGTCGTCCGGTTGAGAGACGCGACAATGGCGCGCGCCCTCGCGAGAGCCTCGATATCATCGGCCGCCAGGTGGTCCACCACACCGGAGCGGCGGGCATGGAGGTCGGCCCCGCCGAGATCCTCGGCGGATACATCCTCGCCGGTTGCTGCCTTGACCAGGGGCGGACCGCCGAGAAAGACCGTGCCCTGGCCCGCGACAATGATGCTCTCGTCCGACATCGCGGGAACATAGGCGCCGCCGGCCGTGCAGGATCCCATGACCACGGCGATCTGCGGAACTCCGGCGGCCGACATGGTCGCCTGGTTGTAGAAGATGCGCCCGAAGTGATCGCGGTCGGGGAAGACCTCATCCTGGTTCGGCAGGTTGGCGCCGCCGGAATCCACCAGGTAGAGGCAGGGAAGATGGTTCTCGCGGGCAATCTCCTGGGCTCTCAGATGCTTCTTGACGGTGAGCGGGTAGTAGGTCCCGCCCTTCACCGTGGCATCGTTGCACACGACCATGCACTGCGTACCCTCGACGAGGCCGATGCCGGTGATGATGCCGGCTGACGGAACGTCGGAATCGTAGAGTCCGTGGGCGGCGAAGAGACCGACCTCGAGAAACGGAGACCCCGGATCGAGCAGGCGCCTTACCCGTTCCCGCGGCAGGAGCTTGCCGCGGTCCAAGTGACGCTGCCGCGCCTGCGCCGGTCCTCCCTCCATGATGGCCGCGGCGTGGCGTTCCGTCTCGTCGATCAAGCGCAGCATGCGTTGCCGGTTGCGGCAATAGTCCGCGCCGGCGGTATCAACGGAAGACTCGAGAACGCTCATGGCGCGGTCCGGGCGAAGAGTTCCCGGCCGATCAGCATGCGCCGGATTTCCGATGTTCCGGCGCCGATCTCGTAGAGCTTGGCGTCGCGCAGCAGCCGCCCCGCCGGAAACTCCTCTATGTAGCCATTGCCGCCGAGAAGCTGGATGGCGTCGCTGGCCACCGCCGTCGCCCTTTCCGAGGCGTAGAGAATGCAGCCGGCGGCATCCTCGCGACTCGTTTCAGCGCGGTCCGCGGCGGCCGCAACGGCATAGACATAGGCTCTGCAGGCGCTCAGGGTTGTCAGCATGTCGGCGAGCTTCGCCTGGACGAGCTGGAACGTGCCGATCGGCCTGTCGAACTGTCGTCTGTGATGAACGTAGGGGACCACGGTGTCGAGGCATGCGGCCATGATTCCCAGAGGACCTCCGGCCAGCACGATCCGTTCGTAGTCGAGTCCCGACATGAGGACCGCGACACCTCCGTTTTCCTCTCCGAGAACGTTGTCGAAGGGCACCCTGCAGTCATCGAAGACGAGTTCCGAGGTTCTCGATCCCCGCATTCCGAGCTTCTCGAGTGGTGGTCCGCTCGAGAAGCCTCTGAAATCCCGCTCGACGATGAAGGCGGTGATGCCACGCGAGCCGGCCTCGGGGTCGGTCCTTGCGTAGACCACGAGACAGTCGGCATCGGGGCCGTTGGTGATCCACATCTTGGTGCCGTTGAGAACGTATCCGTCGTTGCGCCTGCGGGCGGCGAGGCGCATCGAGACGACATCGGACCCGGCCTCGGCCTCGCTCATCGCCAGGGCGCCGACGGTCTCTCCGGAGACGAGACCCGGCAGGTAGCGCTCCTTCTGTTCCGGTGTGCCGTGCCGGCGAATCTGGTTGACGCAGAGATTGGAGTGGGCGCCGTAGGAAAGCGCGACGGACGCCGAGGCCCGGGAGAGTTCCTCGAGGGCAACGACGTGGGCGAGATAGCCCATGTCGGCACCGCCCCACTCTTCTTCCACGGTGATTCCGAGCAGCCCCAGTTCGCCCATCTCGCGCCACAGAGTGCGGGGAAATCCCCCGTCGCTGTCAAAGGCCGCGGCACCGGGTGCAACACGCTCGCGGGCAAAGCGTCCGACGGTCTCCCGCAGGCTCTCGACGTCTTCGGGCAGGCCGAAACTCAGTCCGGGTTCGTACATGGACGTTCCACAGAACCCTGAGCATCGACGTAGCCGTGCTCGATCATCCAGTTACGCATGACGAATTTCTGTGGCTTGCCGGTGACGGTCATCGGCAGGGTCTCGACGATGCGGACGTGGCGTGGCACCTTGAAATGCGCGATCTGGTCGGTGCAGAAGTCGATCACGTCCTCGCCCCGAAGATCTGCATCCCCTTCGGGAACCACCCAGGCGCAGACCTGTTCACCGTAGCGGGTGTCGGGAATGCCGAACACCTGGGCCTGGCTGATGGACGGATTGCGGTGGAGGAACTCCTCGATCTCGCGGGGATAGATGTTCTCGCCACCACGTATGATCATGTCCTTGACCCGCCCAACGATGGCACAGAACCCCTCATCGTCGAGGGTGGCGAGATCACCGGTATGCATCCAGCCGTCGACGATGGCTTCCCTCGTCCTGGCATCGTCGTTCCAGTAACCTTTCATGACCGAATAACCGCGGGTCAGAAGTTCCCCCTTCTCACCCACGGCAACGGTCTCGCCGGTCTCATCGACAATCTTCGCGTCGACGTGAGGGTGAATGCGCCCGACGGTGGAGACGCGCTTGTCGAGGGGATCGAAGACATGACTCTGGAATGACACGGGGGACGTTTCGGTCATGCCGTAGCAGATCGTGATGTCGGGCATGTTCATCTCGTCGATCACGCGACGCATGACCTCGATGGGACAGGAAGCCCCCGCCATGATCCCGGTACGCATGGCGGAAAGGTCATAGGCGCCGCGAGCCAGTTCGTCGAGCATGGCGATGAACATCGTGGGCACGCCGTAAAGGGCCGTGCAGCGCTCGCGTGACACGGCCTCGAGCGTCTCGACGGCATCGAACCCCTCTCCGGGAAAGACCATGGCAGCTCCCTGAACGACACAGCCCAGAACGCCCATCACCATGCCGAAGCAGTGATAGAGCGGTACCGGAATGCAGAGCCGGTCATGCTCGGTGAACTTGATCCGGTCCGTGACGAAGCGAGCGTTGTTGACGATGTTGTCGTGTGTGAGCGTGGCGCCCTTCGGGGCTCCCGTGGTCCCGGAGGTGAACTGGATGTTGATGGGATCGGAAGGATCCAGAGAACGCGTCAGCCTGTCGAGGTGAAGAATTCCGGAAGGTTCCGCCCGATCGGGTATGTCGGCGAAGCGCAGGATACCCGGTCCGGGATCCTCGCTCATCGCGATGACCACCTTCAGGTGCGGCAGTCTTGCCGACTCCAGGCCCCCCGGTTCGCAGTGGACAAGCTCCGGAGCAAGGGTCCTCGTCATGGCAAGATAGTCGGACGACTTGAAACTCCCGGCCGTGATCAGAGCCTTGCATGCCACCTTGTTGAGCGCGTACTCCAGTTCCGCGAGACGGTAGGCGGGATTGATGTTGACGAGAATGGCGCCAATCCGTGCCGTGGCGAACTGGGTGAGCACCCATTCGAGCCGGTTGGGCGACCAGATGCCGACGCGGTCACCCTTTGCGATACCGAGAGCGAGCAAACCGGCGGCCAACCGGTCGGTCTGACGGGCAAATTCGCTGTAGCTCAGAATACGGCGCTCGCCTGCCAGCACGACCGCATCGCGAGAGCCGTGACGCATGACGATATCGGCCAGCGTGTCCGGAATGGTGGCGCGGCGCAGTGGCGGACTGCGCTCTCCCGCCACGATCGACAGGCCATCTCTCGGAACGGTCATCGTTCCATCATCGTGACGCACAGGGAAACTGGCAAGTACGTTGGCCTGGCTATCCTTCAGGATGGACACATCCTTCTCCGTCGCTAGAGAGATTTCCAGTCGGCATGCTGCTCGAATGCATGCGCCGCCCGGTAGATCGTCGCCTCACAATAGGGAGCCGCAACGAGCATCATCCCGACGGGAAGGCCGTCCACGAGGCCACAGGGAACCGACATCGCGGGAAGCCCTGCGTTGAACGGACAGGTGTTGCCCACCATCTCGAACGCTCGCCGGACAGTCAGTTCGAGGGGACAGTCGGCGGGGGGTATGGGTTGCGCCCTCATCGGAACGGTGGGCAGGAGCAGCAGATCAACCTCCTCCAATGCCGCACGATAGCATCCCTCGACGTGTCTCATCAGGTTCTGCGCCTTGCCATAGAAGCGGCCGCGGTAGACCTCCTGGAAGTACTCTCCGAGAAACATGCAGATCTTGAGGGAATCGGACAGCTCATCGGCACGGTGGCGCCACGCAGCGACCCGGTCGATCATCGACGGCAGGAAGAGGCCGCGGCAGTTGGTCCCGAATGCGTTGCCGTGCATCATCATGTCCTGGAGCCCCTCGACGGCGATTGCGGTCCACAGGTCAGGCGCTACGAGGTGCTCTTCGATCGAAATTTCCCGGACGTTCGCGCCAAGCGTGCCGAACAGTTCGGCCGCATCGCGAACTTTCCGGTCGACTTCCGGCTCGCTTTCGGGACGCTCGAACCCCTCACGGAGGATGCCGATCGAAAGGCCGGAGCAACCGCCTCCCAGTGCCTTCGTATAGGAGTTTCCCTCGGCTCCGCTCTGGCGGGGATCAAGGCCATCGGGTCCGGCCAGAACCTCGAGAAAAAGGGCGTTGTCGGTGACGTTGTCCGTCACCGGTCCGACATGATCGATGGTGCGCTCGATCGGCATGATCCCGGTATAGGGAACGAGGCCATGGGTGGGCTTCATGCCATAGACACCACACATGGAAGACGGAATCCGTATCGATCCTCCCTGGTCGCAGGCGATTGCCATGTCGGCCTCCCCGGCCGCCACAAGCGCCGCGGACCCACTTGACGAACCACCCGCCATGTAACCGTGTTTCCAGGGGTTGTGCACGGGCCCCTGGGCGCCGGTATGGGAGCCTCCGGAGAGACAGAAGTACTCGCAGTGAGCCTTGCCGACGATGATCCCGCCGGCATCGAGAATGCGGGTGACCACCGTTGCATCGATTTCCGGCGTGTAGCCTTCCATGATTGATGACCCGTTCATCATGGGCACGCCCGCCAGGCAGACATTGTCCTTGAGCACGATTCGCCTGTCACGCAACGGGCCGTGAACGGCGCCCCGGATGTCCGTCCTGTAGTACCAGGCGTTGAGCGGGTTGTCCGTCTGCGCCGGTCGGTACCCGGGAGCGCGTGGATAGAGAACCTCGGGAAGGTTGTCAGACATGGCGTCGAGTCTGCCGTAGGCCTTGAGGTAGGGCTCCATGACGTCGCGGAAGGCGAGAAGTTCGTCGTCTTCCAGACGCATGCGGAACCGTTCCGCCATGCTTCGCATCTGTGAGAGAACGGGACGCTTGATGGTCATGACATCTTCCGGTGGTGGATGAGTTCCGGCAGCTTCAGCCGGGGGTCCTTGCGCGGAATCTCTTTCCGCAGGAGGCCGCAGAGGCGTCCTGGCTGAACACCCGGCGGCCAGACCGAGATGGTGGCTGATCCGGGATTGGTCGGCGAGGTCGCGGGGTGTGATTTCGCTGTCAATCCGGCCCCGTTCGAGAACCACCACGCGATCGGCAAGGCGCGCGACAAAGTCGACATTCTGCTCGACCAGAAGGATCGAGAGCCTTTGTTCCGTGCGGAGTGCGCTCAGGACGTTCGCCAGCTCGTCGATGACCGAGGGCTGAATGCCTTCGGTCGGCTCATCGAGAAGCAGAAGTTCGGGTTGACCCATGAGACAGCGGGCGAGCGCCAGTTGTTGCTGCTCACCGCCTGAAAGCGTCGCGCCGTCACGCTCAAGCAAGTCCGCAATCCGGGGGAAACTGCCGAGAACGGAGCGCAGCGTGGAGGCTTCGTCATTCTGGCTGTGAGCCTGCCAGCCAAAACGCAGATTGTCGCGCACCGAAAGGCCCGGAACGATGCCGCGGCCTTGAGGCACGTAGCCGATGCCGGCTTTCACCCGACCGCTGGTGACCAGACGCGTGATGTCGGAATCGAAGAACCGAATGGTCCCCCTGGTCGCCGGCAGGGCGCCGATGAGCACCTTGAGAAGAGTTGACTTCCCCATGCCGTTGTGACCCAGGACACCGACGATTTCGGCGTCGTCAACTCCGAGCGAGATGTCATGGAGAACCGTGATGCGACCATAGCCACCCGCGAGACCGTTCACTTCAAGACAGCGCGGCATCGCACCCCGTCCTTCACGCTGTCCGGCCGAGATAGATGTCTCGTACCGTCGGATCGGACATCACGCGCTCCATCTCGTCTTCCAGAAGAACTCGACCCTGGTGAAAGACCGTGATCCGCGAAGCGATCGAACGGACGAACTTCATGTCGTGTTCCACGATGATCATCGCGGCAGTCTCATTGATCTCGCGCAGGATCTCCCCGATGCGCACCATGTCCTCGGGAGACATGCCGGCAGCCGGCTCGTCAAGCAGGACCAGCCACGGATCGCCGGTCATCACGAGACCAAGCTCCACCAGCTGGCGTTCCCCATGGGCGAGGTGCGCAAGGAACTGATGCGACATCGGCCCGAGAGAGAGACGGGCGATAATCTCGTCGGTCCGGCGCTCGGCGTCATCGCTGTGGCGATGGTGCCGGCTGGCTGCGAGCCAGATGTTCTCGTGGACGGTCAGCCCGTCCATGACACTGGGAACCTGGGTCTTGATGCCGACACCGAGCGACGCGATTCGGTGTACCGGCCAGCCGGTTGTTTCATCTCCGCGCATGAAGATATGTCCTTCACTCGGTCTGATGAGGCCTGTGAGACAGTTGAAGAACGTGCTCTTTCCCGCGCCGTTGGGTCCGATCAGGCAGCGGAGCTCACGTGCGCGAAGCAGGAAATCCACGTTGTCCAGGGCCACGACACCGCCGAAGTGCCTGGAAAGCCCCGAGGTCTCGAGAACGACGTCAGGCAAGATTGCGTCTCCGCCGCTGCATCTGCCTGGCAGGCATGCGCTGCCACGCAGCAATCCAGAGACCCTCCAGCGCCGGAACAAGGCCCCGGGGGAGGAAGAGGACAACAAGGATCAGAATGAGGCCCATCACCAGCGTGTTGTCGACGAGCGACTGCTGGCCAAGCAGGAACTTGAGGTAACCCATGGACGCCGCGCCCAGAATCGGTCCCAGTCGCGTACCGAACCCGCCGACGATGCACCAGATGATGATCTCCGCCGACTGGGTGAGCCCGAACAGTCTGGGTGTCACGATTTCACCCCAGTTCGCATAGAGCGCTCCGGCCAGTGCGGCGACCGCCGCGCCAATCGTGAACAGGAGTGTCTTGCGCGCCCGGACGTCATAACCCAGCAGCCCCATTCGGGTTTCGTTTTCACGAATGCCGACGGCAACCCTGCCGAAACCGGAACGCAGCAGGAGCGTGACAAGTGCGAGGACGAGGACCAGGCTCGCAGCACAGACATAGTAAAGTGCATCACCCCAGATGTAGGCTGAAGGGTTGCCTGGAACATGCAATGTCGGAAAGCCGGGGATACCGTTGAAACCCCCGAGTCGCGCCTTGCCGAGGACATAGGCGTCGCCGGCGGTGGATGACATGAAACGGTAGAGAATCAGGGTGACGACCAGGGTGATGATGGCGAGATAGACGTCACCGAGGCGGCCGTAGAACATCATCGCGCCGAGGACAGCCGCTATGGCGGCCGTTGCCGCGACCGCTGCAATCAGGGCGATCGTGCTCTCGCCGACGTTGAGGGCTCCGATCGCGTATCCGTAGGCACCCAGCCCGAAGAAGGCCGCCTGGCCGAAACACAGGATTCCCCCGTAGCCCCAGACCAGTCCCAGGCTCAGTGCGAGCATCGCATAGATCGCGAGAACGGTGAGCGTGTAGGAGTCGATGACCTGGGGCAGGACGAGCGTGACCGGGACCGCCACCGCCGTCATCACGGCAACCTCCCGTCCGGCGGATTCTCTCACGATGATCGTGCTCTGAAGAAGCGCCCGGTGATTCCCCGGGGCAGCATCCGCAACAGGATGACCGCGGCCACAAGCAGGGCGACCTCGCCGATGACCGGCGAGATCGTGAACGTGAACAGCTGGTTGACGACGCCGAAGAACGTGGCGCTGCTCATCAGGCCAGCCAGCAGCTGGGGGCCGCCGGCGATGACCGTGATGAAGGCCTTGGCGATGTAGGCGGCACCGGAACCGGGAACGAGGCCGACCAACGGCGCCAGGACCGCCCCGGCCAACCCGGACAGCGCTGAACCCACCGCGAATGTTGTCATGTAGATCAGTTCGGGTTCATGTCCGAGCACGGCGGCGATGTCGGAGCGGGCCATGGTGCCGCGGGCGATCAGGCCCAGGCGGGTCATCTTCAGGATTGCAGCCATGGCGGTGAGCAGCAGGACCGCAACCAGGATGATGAAGAAACTGTAACCGTTGATCCTGTAGTCACCGACCGCGAATCCCGGTATCGGCGTCGAGATTCCGGTTGTCGTGTTGCCGAAGATCACGGTCGCCACACCAATGAAGAACAGGCTCAATCCCCAGGTGGCGAGCATGGTGTCGACAAGACGGCCGTAGAGGTGGCGAATGATGAGTCGTTCGACGACGACTCCGATCAGGGCCACGGCGAGAGGTGCGATGATCACCATGGCAACGAAGACATCGACGCCGAGATTGACGGCAGTGATGGTGATGTAGCCGCCGAGCATCATGAACTCGCCATGCGCAAGGTTGATGACCCGCATCATGCCGAAGACGACAGCGAGGCCGGCACTGATCAGAACCAGCGACGCCACCGCGTAGAGAAACTCGACGCCCATGACCGCAATCAGGTCCACGGCACCTCCAGCCGGACGGAATCAGGCAGCGTCAACAACACTCCTGATCCTGGCCCAGTTTCAGATCCGGATTTCGTACTGCGTGTTGTCGTCCGGGTTGGCTTGGAGATCGCAGACCGCCTGGGTGTCGACCGGCGGCCTCTGCGGCAACGTCTCGACGACCGTCATGCCCTGATTCTCGAGGATCATGAGATGGACATCGAGCTTCGCGTGGTGGGTTTGCGGATCGACCGTGACGGTGCCCCCGGGTCCCTCGATCGAGATGCCTTCCTCCAGGGCTCTGATGACGTCGTCGCGGTTGGTGCTGCCGGCCCTGCGAACGGCCTCCGCCCAGGTCAGGACACCCTGGTAGTTCGAGACCGCGATCTCGTGGATCGCCGAGGTGTCTCCATAGGATTCCGCCCACCGCGCCTTGAAGTCGTTGTTGGCAGGTGTATCGAGTTCCTGGGAGTAATGGTATGCGACCATGATCCCGTTGCCCTCATCCGCCGTCAGCACCTTGTGCTCGTTGCCCACACCGAGCGAGGTCGACGCCAGAGGAATGCGCTCGTTCATCCCGGCTGCGGCCCATTGACGGAAGAACGAGAGGTGAGCGCCGCCGACCAGCGGAGCGATGACGAGGTCGGGACCAATCGACTGGATCCTTGCGATCGTGGAGCCGAATTCGGAGACTTCCAGAGGGAAGAAGTCGGCAGCGACGGTTTCGCCACCATTGTCGGCAACGTACTTCTGGATCCATTTTGCGGTGATCTGCCCGTAATTGTAGTCTGCGGCGAGGATGTGGATCCTCTTGCCGGAACGTTGCATCGCGAATGGCACCAGT
>JAJEHK010000281.1 GCA_022823765.1 Alphaproteobacteria bacterium
GAATTCGGCGCCTCTATCCATCGCGTCGAAGGCCTCGCCGAGTCAAGGGCCGAATTCCGGCGATGATCGTGCCCCGAATTCTTCGTGATCATGCTGGCTGGAATGGAAGCAGGCATCACGCCAACTCTGTGCTGTCCCTGAATCGGTGTGACAGAAAGAGGCAGCTTGGTGTTCCGGACGGACGACGAGGGTTCCTACGTTCGCGCCAATCGTTGGTTGCCCCTCGAGGTCGTGTCGCATCTCGCATCCAATGCGGTGGCAGCTATGGGCGCGGCCGGACGGATGCAGGTGAGCGTCGATCTCTTGATTGTTGGCACCCAGACGGTAGCTGCGGACGCGTCCGCACAACGAGGTCACCTACGTGGCATGGCAGAAATGACGCAAAATAGCGCGGACAGGAGCCGAATTCTCGCCCGCTCTTGAGAAAGTCGCCGTTGAATGCCGAAATTCGGTCTCTTCACGCCACGTGACCGGGCGCGCTCGAGAATCCCGGGGTGACCCAGGACGCGCCTGACGAGCGGCAAGAAACCCATGCTCGCTTGGAGAATAGAGCGTTCGGGATCACGCAAGCATGGTGTGAGCCGCGGTTCCTTGGTAGAGATTGCACGAGTCCCGCCAAGGGTTCCGCAGGCTACAAATGGAGGGGCTGATGAGCCGCCGCCCTCCGATCGGGATCCAGGACTTCCGCACGATCCGGGAAAAGGACTTCTACTATGTCGACAAGACCCCCTCGTCCGGAAACTGGTGGAGGAAGGACGCTTCTATTTCCTGTTACGGCCTCGCCGGTTCGGCAAGAGCCTGCTGCTGGACACGCTGAGGTCACTGTTCGAGGGGCGCGAGGAATTGTTCCAGGGGCTTGGACATCCACGGGCACTGGGACTGGTCGGTCCGCCATCCGGTGGTGCGGCTGAGCTTTGATGGCAAGTACAATGCACCGGGAGAAATCGAAGGGGACATCTTCGAGCAACTGGAGGCGATCGAGCGTCATCACAATCTTGCCCCTGTCCCGACATCCGATACCGGCCCCAGACGTTTGCGGAACATTCTGGACCGCCTGCGTCGCAAGGCAGGACGACAGGTGGTCGTTCTTGTGGACGAGTACGACAAGCCGATCCTGGACGTGCTTCAAGACCTGGAACTCGCGACGGCAAACCGCGACTACCTGCGCGGCTTCTACGGCATCATAAATGCAGCGCCGAGCATGTTCGCTTCGCCTTCGTCACCGGCATGAGCATGTTCTCAAAAGTCAGCCTGTTCTTTGGTCTCAACAACCTGAAGGACATCAGCCTTGATCCACGCTACGCCACGATCTGCGGCTACACGGAGAATGATCTGGGTCGTGTGTTCGGGCCTGAGCTCGACGGCCTGTCCCGGGAGGAAATCCGGACCTGGTACAAAGGCTATCACAGGAGGGGAGGGGAGCGGGTCTACAATCCCTATGACGTGCTGTTGTTGCTCGACGGCAGGGAGTTCCGTCCCTATTGGTTCGAGACCGGTTCCCCGACCTTTCTGTTCCAGATGCTGATGGAGAAGTCCGTCAGCCCGATGGAGCTTGAGAACCGGATGGCCGACATGTCGTTCGTGTCGAAGTTCGACTTGAACGACATCGGGATCGAAGCGCTCCTGTTCCAGACCGGCTACCTGACGATCGCTGAAGAGCAAAAAGATAGGATAAAGACATTCTTTCGGCTGGACTATCCCAATCTCGAGGTCCGGTTCAGCCTGAACGACCAGCTTCTCGGGTTTCTCGGCAAGACGGGCAGGGAGCAGCAAGACCAGGGACGGGAGCACTGCGGGCTTCTCGAGGCGAACGACTTCGAGAGGTGCGCCGACAGGCTGCGCTCGTACCTATCAGGAATACCGTACCAGTGGCACGCGACGGGCGATCTCGCCCCGGTTCGAGGCCTGGTACGCGAGCCTCCTGCACATTTGCTTCAGAGCCATCGGGGTGGACGTTCGGGCGGAGGACGCCTTGAGCCATGGCTGTGCGGACATGGTGGTGCTGACGGGCGGGCGGGTGTTTGTGCTGGAGTTCAAGATGGCGGATGGGGAATGCAACGCGGACGCCGCTCTGGATTCGGCAATCAGCCAGATGCGGGCGCAGGGATATGCGGAGAAGTACCGTGATCGCGGAGAATCGATTCATCTGCTCGGCGTGGCCTGTGGCCGCGACGCAAGGAACCTGCTGAAGATCAGGGTCGAACCCGTCTGACCGGGCGGTGACGCACCTGGGACGGACCGCGAGAAACGCCTGCGGGGCCCGTGCCCGGACTGCCTCCTCTCGAAGAGTTCGTCGAGGCTCATTTGCGTTCACTCCTCGTCCTTGCCAGTCCCACGGCTCGTCGCTTCTGGATTCCGGGAGACACAATGGGACCGGACATATGACCTGTTACCTGCAGTGGACGTACGGCGTGTTGCCGACAAATTTGCGCAAATTCACTTGAACAGCCAGACGAATCGTGCGAGCAGCCGGCATGGTAAGTCTGATGCACATAAACTGCTCAGCCATGGCAAGGAAGCGGCAGCCCGGTCTCTGGGCCTGAGCCGCTGGCGGCGACTTCGCCGCCCCCTCCCTTTTTCCAGCATCGCGCGTCCCGCCTTTCCAGGCGGGCGGACATCATCAAGGGGTCTGCGACATGCCAAGAACACCAGAATCGAGGATTCGCCTGTTTCATCCGCCGGTTTGCTCTGAGTCGGGCGTTGACGAAATTTGCCGAAGGCTTGCCAGGCATCTGGCACGCTTGCGTTCTGAAGAACCGGATTCGCCCGTCCGAGCGGACGCGGACGACTTTGAGGCGTACCTGGACGATTTTGAAGCGGATGTGGAGGACTATGAGCCGTACATGGACGACTACAGGGCGGATGTGGACGCCTATGAAACGGATGTGAATGGCTTGGAGCTGGGTCATCGCGACAGGCAGCGGATTCGCCGCCGTGCAGAAAGGATCGTCGCGCGCCGGGAGGCCGCGAACCAGGCGTCATTGGGTCACCTTTCCATGGAGAACGCCTATCGTGACCGTGCCGCCCTTCTCGATTTGGCTGACATGGTTCCGGTCAAGACCATTGCCGACGAAGCCGCGGCGGACGAGTTAGCGGCGTCGCTGCATGCGGAGTTTCCCTGGATGCGGGTTGCGACCACCGCCGTCTGGTACGCTCTACGGCGCTGCGTGCGGAGGGGCCGACCCATCAGTGTAGGGCCGCTGCTGCTCCATGGGCCGCCGGGGATCGGTAAGACCGCTTGGGCGTGTGCACTGTCCAAAGCCCTCGACCTGCCGCATTGCATGATCGACGCCAGCCAAGGGCTGTCGAGCATGTCTTTGGCCGGAACGGAACGAGGCTGGTCAGGCCAGCAGCCGGGGCGGCC
>JAJEHK010000128.1 GCA_022823765.1 Alphaproteobacteria bacterium
TTGCGGATGAAGTGCCGGGCCGTGGGTGTGATCGCATCATCAAGCAGATGCGCCGGCGTCTCGGCATTGACCGGCCAGTCGTTCAACAACGTCAGCCCGTCCTTGCCAACCAGCACATCGTCGGAGGCAAGGGCGGCCGGCATGCCGGAATGAAAGGGGATCGTCAGGCCGAGCAAGCCGGCGCCGGCGACAAATCCCCGTCGGCTCAATCCCACAGCGGATTCGAAAGCTTGCCCGTGCGAATCCCTCGGCATGTCGTTCGTCATGATTCGATGTGTGCCTGCTCAGTAGCCCTTTTGGGGATCGGCGAGATTGATGAGGGGGCGGCCCTGGAGGAGGCGCTGCCAGTTTTCGGCGATGTCCGGGAGCGAGCCGTCGAGGCGGCCGGCGGATTCGTGGGGCGTGACCGTGACCTTGGGATGGGACCAGAAGGGATGGTCCGCCGGCAAGGGCTCGGTGCGGAAGACGTCAAGGGTGGCGCCTGACAGATGACCGCTCTCCAGGGCGTCGAGGAGATCCTCCTCGACGACGGTGGCGCCACGGCCGATGTTGATGAAATGGGCGCCCTTCTTCATGGCAGCGATGGTGGTGGCGTCGACGAGGTCACTCGTTTCACGGGTAAGCGGGAGCGTCGAGACGCAGTAGTCGAGATCGCCCAGGAAATCGGCGAGGGCGTCCCGGCCATGGAGACACCTCACGCCTTCGAGGTCATGGGCGCTCTTCGCCCAGCCCGACACCCTGAAACGCAGATCCGCGAGAGCACGGGCGATGGCGCTGCCTGTCGAACCGAGTCCCATGACGCCGACATGCACTTGCCTCGCGAGGCGGGGCAGGTGCTGGTGCCACTCACGCGCCTGCTGCTGCGCACGGTAGAGCGGCTCCATTCTGAAATCGCGCAGGACGTGGAGGATGACGTATTCCACCATGGCGCCGATCAGGCCCGGATCCTTCAGCCGGACGACGTCGACGCCTTCAGGCATGGCCGGATGGTCGAGGAGGTCGCCGGCGCCGTGGCCGAGAAAGACGATGCAGCGAAGGTTGGGAAAACCATCGAAGAGCTCTCCGGAGATGTCGTCGTAATCGATGGCGATCATCGTCACGTCGCCGGGATCGGCAGAATCGGGCCAGACGCGAAAGTCCATGCCCGGCACCAGGGCGAGGAGCTCCCGCCGCCATTCGGCGGCGTCCTCATAACGGCTGACAAGGAGGAAGGCCGAGCTCATTCCGCGAGGGAGGCGAGAGCACGGGAGGCGACCGACGCCATGGCGAAGCTGCCGGGGGAACCGGCGCTCTTCAGATCATTCATGATCGCGCCCGCCCGGGCGACGCGGGCCTGGTTGTCCCTGATCCAGCGGGCCGTGGCCGCAGGTGCAGGCTCGCCCGTGGCCAGGACGGCGAGGCTGATGCGGCGCTGCTTGAGGTAGCTGTCCTCGAAGAGAGCCTGCTGGGCAAGGCGATCCCAGCGGTTGTCCACCGGCAGGCGCGCCAGCGCATCGCGCATCCAGTCGGCGCCAAAGATTTCTCCGACCTCGAAGAAGACCGTGGCGGCATCGATCACGTCGATCTCCATGACATTGGCCGTCTCGATGACGTCACACGCCGATGCGAGCGTACGCAGGTTCGCCACCGGCGCGGCGATGTCGTCGGGCACTCCTTCCTTGGCAAAGCGCTTGTAGGCCCGCCCGATCGACTTCCGGCGCCGCTTGCTGACCAGATCGGGAAGATTGTCCTTCAGCGCCATGACCTGAGGGCGAAAGGCGCGTGTCGTCTCCCCGATCGCCATCGGATGCTGGCGGTGATGGAGCATCCATACCGTGACCCGCTCGATGAGGAAAATGGTCTCGTTCAGCATCGCCGACTGGACGTGGGCGTGAACCTGGTTGTCGAGCGTCTCGATTCCGACCCAGATCTCGCGCAGCGAGAAGGAATCGCGGGCCACCGTGTAGGCACGGGCGATATCGGCAAAGTCGTGACCCGTTTCCTCCGCCAGGCGGCGCACGAAGGTGATACCGGCGCGATTGATGATGGAATTGGTGGTGAGCGTGGCGACAATCTCGCGGCGCAGCCTGTGATCGAGGATGTGCTCGCGGTGATCCTTTCTCAGCAGAACCGGAAAATAGGTCACCAGATCATCCTGAAGGTCCGGATCATCAGGCAGATCCGATGCGAGCAGCTCCGCATAGAGATCCATCTTGGCCCAGGCCAGCAACACGGAAAGTTCGGGACGTGTGAAATGCCGGCCCCTGGAGCGCCATTCGCCCAGTTCCTCGTCGTCGGGCAGGCCCTCGATCCTGCGGTCGAGAAGGCCCTCGTGCTCCAGCGCCCGCATCAGGCGCACCAGTTCGTCGGTCAGCGCCGGCCCCTGGACTTCGGCAATCGACAACGCCTGGGTCTGCAGGTAGTTGCTGCGCAGGACGAGACCGGCAACCTCCCCGGTCATCCTTTCGAGGAGGCGGTCACGCTGCTTCACCGTCATGTCGCCTGCCTCGACGACATCGCCCAGCAGGATCTTGATGTTGACCTCGTGGTCGGAACAGTCGACACCACCGGAGTTGTCGATGGCGTCCGTGTTGATGCGGCCGCCGGCGAGCGCGTACTCGATGCGGCCCGCCTGGGTAGCGCCGAGATTGCCGCCCTCGCCCACCACCCTGGCGCCCACCTCGCGGCCATTGACGCGAACGCTGTCGTTGGCCCGGTCGCCGACTTCGGCGTCGCTCTCCTGGGCGGCCTTGATGTAGGTGCCGATGCCACCGTTCCACAACAACTCGACATCGGCCTTCAGCATGGCATGGATGAGTTCCGCGGGCGTCAGCGTCTCCTCGGCAATGCCAAGCGCCTTGCGAGCCTGGGGCGACAGGGTGACCGACTTGGCACTGCGCTCATAGATGGCGCCGCCTTCGCTCAGGCAGGCCGTGTCGTAGTCGGCCCAGGTTGACCGGGCAAGATCGAACAACCGTTTGCGTTCCTTCCAGCCCGCTTCGGCATCCGGATCCGGATCGATGAAGACGTGCATGTGGTTGAAGGCGCCGATGAGGCGGATGTGACGGGACAGCAGCATGCCGTTGCCGAACACGTCACCCATCATGTCACCGATGCCGATCACCGTGAAATCCTCGCACTCGACATCCTTGCCTATCTCGCGGAAATGGCGGCGGACGGCCTCCCAGGCCCCCTTGGCCGTGATTGCCATCGCCTTGTGGTCGTAACCTGCCGATCCTCCCGATGCGAAGGCGTCACCGAGCCAGTGGCCATAGCGTGCAGCCACGTCGTTGGCGATATCCGAGAAGGTTGCCGTGCCCTTGTCGGCGGCAACCACGAGATAGGGATCGTCGTCGTCATGGCGGACCAGCCGCTCCCTCGTGACAACATGGCCACCGGAGATGTTGTCGGTGACATCAAGCATGCCTGCCATGAAGGTCCGGTAGCAGGCGATGCCCTCGGCCTGCAGTGCGTCACGCCCCGCGCTGGCCGGGGGCGGCCTCTTGACGACAAAGCCTCCCTTGGATCCCACAGGCACGATGACCGCATTCTTCACCATCTGCGCCTTCACCAGGCCCAGGACCTCGGTACGGAAGTCCTCGAGGCGGTCGGACCAGCGGATACCGCCCCTTGCCACCGGTCCGCCGCGCAGGTGAACGGCCTCGACCCTGGCCGAATAGACAAAGATCTCCCGCCAGGGCCTCGGTTCCGGCAGACCGTGAATCATCTGGCTGTCGAACTTGAAGGAAACGTAGGGCCTGACGGCGCCGGCGGCATCCGTCTGGTAGAAGTTGGTGCGCAGTGTCGACTCGATCAGGTTGAGATAGCGGCGCAGGATGCGGTCCTGGTCCAGCGACTCGACGCCGTCGAGTGCTTCGATGATGCGGTCGCGCAAGGCAATGCCGCGAACGTGTGCCCGTGCCTGATTGTCGGGGTCGAACCGCGTCTCGAAGAAATCGACGAGAAGGCGCACGATGGCGGGATTGGCCGCCATGGTCTGCTCGACATAGGCCTGGCTGAAGGGCGCGTTGGTCTGCATGAGGAACTTGGCATAGGCGCGCAGGATGACCACTTGGCGCCAGTCGAGGCCGATGAGGACGAGATCGTTGAAGTGGTCATCCTCGACTTCACCCGACCAGACCCGCGCGAAAGTCTCGTGGAAGCGCTGACGCACCTCCGCAACGTCAACCTGCCAACCGTGTTCGAGTTGGACCCGGAAATCATGAATCCAGATCACAGTCCCGTCGTCGGGACGGATCTCGTAGGGTGCTTCCTCGATGACCACCAGGCCCATGTGTTCGAGCATGGGCATGATCCCGGACAACGGCACCGCCGTCCCACGGTGATAGACCTTGAAGTTGAGGTTGCCCTCGGCGGCGTCGACACGGCGATAGAGGTTCATCGCGATATCATCGTCGTCCATGGACTCCATGCGCTGGATATCGGCGACCGCAAGGCGGGTGCTGAACATCTCCTTGTAGCCACCGGGGATCGCTGGACGGTAGCGGTGGAAGAGGACAGCCCCCCGGCCCTCGCCGAATTCCTCGGTCAACGCATCCTGGAGATCGTCGTCCCAGGTTCTCGACGCTGCGGTGAGTCGCCTTTCGATGGCATCGGGTTCGCCCTCGACCCTGTCCTTGTCCGGGGTGTGGACAATGAACTGGGCCCGGGCCATCGGCGCATCGGACACCTGGGTCTGAACGTCCACCGAACTGCCGTTGAGTTCCTCGAGAAGGATGGCCTCCATCCTGTGGCGCAAATCGGTGGAATAGCGTTCACGGGGAATGTAGACGAGGCAGGAAACGAACTGGCCATAGGAATCCCGTCTCAGGAAGAGGCGGATGCGCTGGCGATGCTCAAGATGCAGGATACCCCGGGAGAAGGTTTCCAGGGTGTCGACTTCGATCTGGAACAGTTCGTCACGCGGAAACGTGTCGAGGATGTGTTCAAGCGCCTTGGCATTGTGGCTGCCCGGAGTCGCTCCCGAACGCTCCATCACCATCGCAACTTTCCGGCGCAACAGGGGGATCTGGGTTGGCGAGGTGTTGTAGGCGGACGATGTCAGCAGACCGAGGAAGCGGTACTCACCAACGACCTCGCCCGCATCGTTGAATCGGCGCAGGCCGATGTAGTCCATGAAGACCGGCCGATGGACGTCCGAGCGTGTCCATGCCTTGGAAATGATGAAGAGTTCCCGGTGTTCCAGGTACCGCACGAAGTGTTCGGGCAACGCGTCTTCGTGACGCTTGCGGCTTTCCTCGGTGATCTCACGCAGGATTCCGCGATTTTCCTCCTCGACGATATGGGCAAACACCGCGCCATCACGCCGTTCGAAACGGTACTCCCGGTAGCCTAGAAAGGTGAAATGGTCGTCCAGCAGCCACTTCAGAAAGGCAAGGCCTTCCTCAAGTTCTCCGGCCGACACGGGTGGCGGCGCGGTCTCGAGTGCCGCCATGTGCCGTTCGAGACATGTCACCATGGGACGCCAGTCCTCGACCGCAGCACGCACCTGGCCAAGAACGTGGTGCAGTCGTTTAACGATCTCCCGGTGACGTTCCACGGGCTGCTGGGTGATCTCGACGTGAAGAACCGACTCCGCCGATCCGCTGTCAATCCCAGTCAGGACGCCCTCATCGTCGCGGGTAACGTGAATCACCGGGTGTATGAGCAGGAGCACCGGGATCCCGAGCACATTGAGTGCCGCGACGACGGAGTCCACGAGGAACGGCATGTCGTCGTTGACAATCTCGATCACCGTGTGGGTCGACTGCCAGCCGTCCTCTTCGGGATCCGGATCGAACACCCGGACCTTCGCCCCGCCGGCGCGGCGGTGGCGGAAGAACTGCCACAGGGAAGCCACCTCTCCGTAGAGGTTCTCCGTCGACATGCCGTCGATGTCTTCGGCGATGACGCCGCCAAGGAAATTCTCCGTGAACCGGGCCACGTGATCGGCCTCGGCCGCGAATCCGCTACGGACCAGGCGCACCACTTCGTCGATGCGTTCAGTCAACTGATGGTGATCCCGCTGCCGCATGACGACCCCCTCCACGGGCCAGCCTATCAGTCCGCGACGTCACAGCAAAACACGGACGGTGGCACCCTGTCGATCACTCTGATAGACAGACCACGCTGACGAGGGCACCCGTAGCTCAGCTGGATAGAGCACAGGATTCCTAATCCTGGGGTCGCAGGTTCGAGTCCTGCCGGGTGCGCCACCTGGTGCCGGGTCCCGGGTTCACCGACACGTCACGGCGGCACTCAGGGTGGGGCGACCATGCCGCGGAGCACCGTGACGGCCCAGCGATGGCTTTCGAAGGTCAGTGTCGCCACCAGTTCCCCGGGATCAAGCCAGACCGGGACGTGATCGGCCTCCACCGGGGACGGTCGCGTGCCGGCGATGTCCATCGTGAAGAAGTGACAATGCTTGTTGGCCGGCGGCTTGGCATAGCGGTTGTTGTGATACTGCCAGGCCCGGCACAGCGAGCGGGCGGCGAGAACTTGGTAACCTGTCTCTTCGGCGACTTCCCGCCGGAGCGCATCCTCTTCGCCCTCTTCCTCCTCAAGGCCGCCCCCTGGAAGCACCACCCGGTCACCGCCCCGCCGGCAGGCCAGGATTCGTCCTTCGCGATCCGATGCCAACCCGTATACGCTCGCCCGCTCTTGGTAGACGACTCCAGGCAGGCACCTTCCCATCTGGGGTATGGCGGCGTTGTGCGAAATGAGGAACACCATGGCGATTGATCGATGGCGACAGGCCCGATCCGCATGAATACTATGGCGGGAATCGTGGAACAGGAAGAATGCCATGAGTGACACCACGGATGACGGGGTACCCGAAGCGCGCAAGCTCGCCTGGGGAGCGGTGTTCCGCCACCGCTATGCAGGCGTGGCGACGTTCATGCGCCAGGAGTTGCGGGAGGACCCCGATACCTGGGGCGATATCGACATCGGAATCGCGGGCGTCCCCTTCGACGGGGCTGTGACGAACCGTCCCGGAGCCCGCCACGGACCCCGGGCCCTGCGCGAGCAGTCCACCCTCATGGGCCGCATCAACCACAAGACCGGCGTACGTCCCTTCGACACGGCAAGGGTCGCCGATATCGGCGACGTCATGATCGAGGGAGTCTACGCACTCGAACGCGCCATGGGTGACATCGAGTCGTTCTACGACCGAGTGGCGGCGGCCGGCGTGATGCCGCTTACCGCAGGCGGAGACCACTCCATCACCCTGCCGATCATGCGGGCACTGAAGCACTCGCGGGGTGAACCGATGGGACTCATTCACTTCGATGCCCATTGCGACACCGGCCCCGAACTGTTCGGCCACAAGCACCACCACGGCGGTCCCTTCCGGGTTGCCGTGGAAGACGGGGCCCTCGACCCGAAACGCACCATCCAGATCGGAATCCGCGGACCCGCGGAAGTCCTTTGGGACTTCAGCTACGAGAGTGGCATGACCGTCATTCATATCGAGGAGTTCTATGCCATGGGCATCGAGGCCGTCATCGCCCGGGCGCACGAGGTCGTGGGCGATGGTCCGGTCTACGTCAGTTTCGATGTCGACGGCCTCGACCCCGTCTACGCACCGGGGACGGGCACGCCTGAAGTCGGCGGTTACACGACATGGGAGGCCCAGCAGGTGCTGCGCGGGCTGATGGGCATCGATATCATCGGCGCGGACGTCGTCGAGGTGTCGCCTCCCTTCGACAGCGCCTCCATCACCTCGCTCAACGGTGCCCAGATGATGTGGGAACTGCTCTGCCTCATGGCTGACCGGGTGGAACGGCGGGAGAATTCCACCGGTTGAACCTGCGTCCGGACACACCATGTTATGTTCCGGCAATGTTCCGGAGGCCACCCTGCGTCATGCATGGTACCAGACAGCGTTTCATCGAGGCGTCGGACACGGAATGGGACAGGGTGACGGAACTGGCGCGGATCGCCGGTGAATCCGTCAGTCGCTTCCTCATCAGGAAGGCGACCGCACGGGAAGTGGTGCCGGCAGCGGTCCTGCGACGGGCCATGCGGGAAATCCTCATTCTCTCCAGCCTCGAGGAACATCGCACACGGGAACTTGGCGCCGGAGAGCGGTTCGACCATGTTGCTCATGCCGTGGACACCTGGCTGGAGAGGGAAGACGACCTTGCGCATCTTGCCGATCCTGGCGCCGCCAACAGATGGCGGGCCCGATAAGCGGAGACAGCGAAAATCTGCTTGCCCGCCGACTGTACCCGTAACAGACTGTCCAACCATCCCGACAGGGCAGTTCCGACCTTGCGCACACTCCGAACACGCCTCAGTTTTCCTGCATCCTGCTGCGCCGTCCTGATGGCGGGGCTTCTTGCCGCCTGCGGCGGAGAGGACATTTCCTACGAAGGTGTCGAGGATACCATCGTGACGCCTCAGGGCCGCTTCGAACCGGACATTGACGATCCCGATCGCGAGACCATTTTCGGCAGCGGCGGCATCAATTCCCTGTGGTCCGGCGGAGAAAGCGACGAACCGGGCGGCGGACTCGGAGTCAATGCCTTCCTGTGGCGCGCTTCACTCGACACGCTGTCCTTCCTGCCACCGCTATCCGCTGATCCCTTTGGCGGCGTCATCATCTATGACTGGTACAGGCCGCCCGAATCGCCCGAGGAGCGGCTCAAGGTGGCGGTTTACATTCTCGACACCAGGCTGACAGCCTCGGCGTTGCGCGTTGCCGTCAACCGGCAGGTCCAGGGCACCGACGGATGGCAGGACGCGGCCGCCTCGGAAGACACGGCCACGGCGCTCGAAAACGCCATCCTGACGCAGGCACGGCTGTTGCGCATTGCCTGGCTTGGCGAGTGAACGGATCACGGACGATCCCCTCGGGGGCGCCAGCGATGGACACCTACGACTTCCACGAGGCCGAAACCCGCTGGAGACAGGTCTGGGAGGAACGAGAGACTTTTGTCGCCGTCGAGGATGACGCGCGACCGAAGGCCTATGTCCTCGAGATGTTTCCCTACCCCAGTGGCCGCATTCACATGGGGCATGTGCGCAACTACGCCATGGGGGACCTCGTCGCCCGCTACAAGCGGGCCCGGGGATTCAATGTCCTGCACCCCATGGGCTGGGACGCCTTCGGTCTTCCGGCAGAGAATGCCGCCATGGAGAAAGGGGTCCACCCTCGCGAATGGACCCTGGCCAACATCGCCACCATGCGCCGGCAGCTGCAGTCCATGGGACTGTCGCTGGACTGGTCGCGCGAAATCACCACGTGTCTCCCCGAGTACTACCGGCACCAGCAGGAACTCTTTCTCGACTTCCTCGAAGCCGGACTCGTCGACCGCCGGGACACCATGGTCAACTGGGATCCGGTCGATCTCACCGTTCTCGCCAACGAACAGGTGATCGACGGCAGGGGATGGCGATCCGGAGCCCTCATCGAAAAGCGGCGTCTCAACCAGTGGGTGCTGAAAATCACGGAGTTTGCCGACGAGTTGACGGATGCCCTGGAGGGACTGGAACGCTGGCCGGACAAGGTCCGCATCATGCAGTCCAACTGGATCGGCCGCTCCGAGGGCCTGAAAATGCTGTTCCCGGTCAAGGGACACGCCGACACGCTCGAGGTCTTCACGACCCGTCATGACACCATCTTCGGCGCCAGCTTCATGGCCATTTCCCCGGAACACCCGTGGAATGCGGACCTTGTCCGCACGGTGCCCGGACTGGACGACTTCATCGAGGAATGCCGGCGCACGTCCACCGGCGAGGAAGCCATAGAACGAGCTGACAAGAAGGGCATCGACACCGGACTCGTCGCGATCCACCCCTTCGACGGCCGGGAACTTCCCGTCTTCGTCGCAAATTTCGTGCTGATGGACTATGGATCCGGGGCAATATTCGGATGTCCCGCCCATGACCAGCGCGATCTCGAGTTTGCCAATGCCTATGGCCTCGACGTGCTTCCCGTGGTCGTGCCGCGGGAGAGCGACGCAGCCGGTTTCCAGGTCACGTCCGAGGCTTTCATGGGCGATGGCGTGCTCGCCAACTCGGCCTTTCTCGATGGCCTTTCGGTCGCCGAAGCCAAGGAGGCGGTTGCCTCGAGAATGGAGGCGGATGGCACCGGACGCCGCGAGATCAACTACAGGCTGCGGGACTGGGGCGTGTCGCGCCAGCGTTACTGGGGTTGTCCCATTCCGGTGGTTCACTGTCCCGATTGCGGAATCGTCCCGGTACCGAAGAACGACCTTCCCGTCCGGCTTCCCGACGACATCGATCCCGGGCGCCCGGGCAATCCGCTTGATCATCATCCCACGTGGAAACACGTCGCCTGCCCGCAATGCCACGCGCAGGCGCTGCGCGACACCGACACTCTCGATACCTTCGTCGATTCGAGCTGGTATTATCTGCGTTTCTGTTCGCCCCATGCCGTGACACCGGCCACACGCGATGCAATCGACTACTGGATGCCGGTCGACCAGTACATCGGCGGTATCGAACATGCCGTGCTGCATCTCCTCTACTCGCGCTTCTTCACGCGTGCTCTCAGGCGCTGCGGCTACCTCGACTTTGATGAGCCTTTCGCCGGTCTCTTCACGCAAGGCATGGTGGGACACGAGACCTACCGACTGACCGACGGCTCGTATCTCGAACCGCGGGAGGTCATCAGGGATGATGACGGTGGTGTGCGCTCCCGCGAGACAGGCGAGGCCGTTACCGTCGGACGCTCGGAGAAAATGTCCAAGTCCCGCAAGAACGTGGTTGATCCGGAGAGCATCATCCAGGACTACGGAGCCGATACGGCCCGCTGGTTCATGTTGTCGGATTCGCCTCCCGACCGTGGCCTTGAATGGACCGACAGCGGTATCGCCGGAGCCCACCGGTTCGTCCAGCGCATTGCCCGCATGACGAGCGAGATGCTGGACCTGCTGCCTCCACCGGGAACATCCGTGCCGAAGGTCGAGGGAGAGACCCTCGAACTGCGCCGTGTCGTCCACAGGACAATCGCCGGCATTACCGCGGATATCGAGAAGTTTCACTTCAACCGGGCGGTGGCGCGCATTCACGAGCTCGCCAACGCCATCGCCGGTGTCCAGGCGGCACAGCCGGGGGCTCCGGAGGCGTTGCGCGAGGCCATCGAGATGCTGGTGCGCCTGATCGGACCAATGATGCCGCACCTGGCCGAGGAGATGTGGAATCGCCTCGGTCACGAGACCCTGATCGCCGACACGCCATGGCCCGAGGCCGACCCGGTTCTCGCCACCACGGAAACAGTGACCATTCCCGTCCAGGTCAACGGCAGGCTGAGAGCGCGGCTCGACATGCCCCGGGATGCGGCCAATGACAATGTCGAATCGGCAGCGCTTGGCGAGGACAACGTCAGGCGGGCCATTGGCGACCGGCCCATCCGCAAGGTGATCGTGGTCCCCAACCGCGTCGTCAACATCGTGGTCTGACAGCATGAATCACTCGCGCCGCAGATTTCTCGCGTACTTGCCGGTGGCGGCCCTCATCCCGGCCTGTGGCTTCGAGCCACTCCTGGCCGAACGCGAGAACTCGCCATCGATTCAGGCGATGCTGGCGGCGATCCAGGTCAATCGCATCGGTGATGGCCGGAGTCGCCGTCTCGGCCAGGTCATGCGCAACGAACTCATCGACCGGTTCTCCGCGGGCAGCGGCCTGCAGCCCCCGCGCTTCGTTCTCGATGTCAGCTTCACCCGGCACTTCACGCCTCTGATCATCGAGAGTTCCAACACCGTGACCCGTTCCAACCTTGTCATGACGGCGGCGTTCACGCTGCGGGATATCGAGAGCGGAGAGGTGCTCTACCAGTCGACGGCACGGTCCACCGGAAGTCACGATGTCGTCGTCTCGGAGTACTCCTCCCAGGTGGCGCGGCAGGATACGGCCCGCAAGGCGGCGAGAGACCTTGCCAACACCATCGCCTATCTCCTGTCATTCCACTTCCACCGTGAGTACGATGCTGCCGAATCCTGATTCATGATCGACGTGCTGTGGTCCTCACCGCTCGCGATTCGTCGGTGCCGGACACCTCAACCATGGTGAAGATTCCGGTACGGGAGATCGACAGTTTCTGCCGTGCTCCAGGCAATGCCATCCGGGCGGTTCTGATCTATGGAGCAGACCAGGGCCTTGTCAGGGAACGCAGCAATCTCCTGCTCGGCGGCGTGGTTGATGATCCGCGTGACCCATTCAGGGTCTGCGACCTTGCCGCAGATGAAGTGGCAAGGGATCCGGCTCGACTCATGGAAGAAGCGGTGTCGCTCTCCATGACCGGTGGGCGCAGGGTCGTCAGGGTACGCGGCGCGGCGGACGGGGTCGCGGCGACCATGGCAGAAGTCCTGACACTGCCGACAGGCGACACCCTGATCCTGGTCGAAGCCGGCGAACTCGCCGCCCGCTCGAAACTGCGCACGGCCTTCGAGAAAGCGAAGGATGCCGCCGCCCTGGCGTGCTATCGCGACGAAGGACCGATGCTCGGGGAGGTGATCGCGGATGAACTCTCCAGGCAGGGCATCACCGCCGACGGCGATGCAAGGCGTCTTCTCGAATCCTGTCTTGGCGGCGACCGCATGCAGACCCGCAACGAGATTGCCAAGCTCGCCCTCTACGTCGGGCCTGGCCAGAAGGCAACGACAAGGGATGTCGAGAACGCGGTAGCGGACAGTTCCTTTCTCTCCCTGGACCGCATCGCCCAAAACGTGTCGTCCGGTAACCTTGAAGACCTTGACCGCAGTCTCGAGAGGGCGCTGGCCAACCGGGAGGCGCCTGCCGCCATCCTTGCCGCGGTGCGCCGCCATCTGACCCAGCTTGAACTTGTCCTCGGGCTGAAGGAGCGAGGCGTCAATGAGGCCCAGGCCATGAAGTCGGCGGGCGTGCGCCATTACCGAGCCGAGAATGCCCTGAAGTCCGCTGGCCGACGGTGGAATGCACCTCTCGTCCACCGCGCCCGCGACTACCTCTTCGATGCCGAGGCACAATGCCGCATGACCGGCATGCCCGACACCACCATTTGCCGGCGGACGCTGTTCGACATCGCCAGAACGGCGGCCGGCAACACATCACGGGGACGCTGATGGCCGATCTCAAGCAGCAACTTCTCGACTGGATCGAGGAAGACCGCCGGACGCTGGAGGGATTCTTCAGCGACTTCGTTGCCACGCCGACGCCCAATCCGCCCGGCGACACACGCAAGGCGGTGGCGCACATCCGCCGGTTTCTGGACGAACACGGCCTGGCGCATCGGGTGATCGACCCGGAGCCGATGTTTCCGAATGTCGTCGCCAGTTTCGACGGCTCCGGCGAAGGGCGCCACCTTGTACTCAACGGTCACATTGACGTGTTTCCTGCCACACCCGAACCGTGGACCCACGGGTCACCGTGGTCGGGCGCCATCGAGGACGGCGCCCTGTGGGGCCGGGGTTCCGCAGACATGAAGTGCGGAACGTCCGCGTCGATCTTCACCTACATGTACCTCTCCAGGCTCCGCGAGCATCTCAACGGCCGCCTCACCCTGACGTGCGTCTCCGACGAGGAGACATTCGGTCCCTGGGGTGCACGCTACCTGATGGAACATCATCCGGAAGTCCACGGCGACTGTTGTCTCAATGGCGAGCCATCGAGCCCCTACTCCATCCGCTTTGCCGAGAAGGGACCGTGGTGGGTGACGTTCCATGTCACAACCAAGGGCGCCCATGGCGCCTACACCCATGCCGGTGACAGTGCCAGCCTGGTGGCGATGGACTTCTGCCGGGATCTCCAGACGTCGGTCGACGCCATTCATGTCGATCCTCCCCACAACATCGGCCGTGCCATCGAGGAGGCGCGCGACACCCTCGACCGGGCCATGGGAGCGGGAGCCCACGCCATCATCCAGAAGGTTACGTGCAACATCGGCGTCATCGAGTCCGGACTCAAGGTCAACGTGATTCCCGGCTCGGCGACGATCGAGGCCGACTTTCGCCTGCCTGTCGGCTGCGACAGGGAGACCGTTCAGCGTGTCGTGGAAGAAGTCCTGGCGCGCTGGCCCCAGGTCACGATGGAGGAACAGAACTACATGGGTCCCTCATGGTGCGATCCCCATGGAGCGATGGTCGGCATTCTCCAGGACAACGTCGAGGCCCTGGTGGGGTACCGGCCTCAACCCGTCGTCAGTCTCGGCGGAACCGATGCGAGGCTGTGGCGCTACCGGGGTATCGATGCCTACGTCTACGGTCCCTTCCCCACCGGCATGGGCCAGCGTGACGAACACGTTCCCCTCGATGACTTCTTCCATGTCATACGCAGCCACGCCCTCTCCGCCTTCGACTACCTCAACGGCGCGCGTTCGTGACCCGCTTCAATCCATGGCAAAGAGGTGGCTGTGCTCACCGAGAACGTCCCCGAAGGCCTCGCAGAAGGCCTCAAGGTCGCCGTCGGTCATGGGCAGGCACATCAGCAGTGAATTGCGCCACGTCATGCGCTGACCCCGGGCAAGGAGTTCGTGGAAGAGGAGTTGCGACTTGAGATCGTCTTCGCTTGCGGCGTCGGGCTCGTCCCTCAACGGTCCTTCACAGCAATGGATCTGCATGATGGAGCCAAGGCCGGTCACCACCATGGGCAGACGATGGCGAGCGATGATGGCGTTCAGGTTCTCGCGGAACGAATCGCCCCGGGCATTGAACGTCACGGCGACGTCAGGCGTGTAGATTCTCGTCATTGCCGTCGCCCCGGCGGCGTGGGTGATGACGTTGTTGTTGAAAGTGCCGGCATGGGCCACCGCCTTCGGCGACCGCGGATCGAAACGCGCCATGATGTCGGCGCGGCCACCAAAGGCGCCAAATGCGGCGCCACCGCCGATGTACTTGCCCAGGGTTGTCATGTCGGGCGTCACGCCGAGGACTTCCTGGAGCCCGCCGCCCGAGAGCCGGCTTGTCACGACCTCGTCAAAGATGAGGATGATGCCGTGACGGCTGGTGACATCCCGCAAGGCCGCAAGAAAGTCCCTGTCTGCCGGGATCATGCCGCCCGAACCCTGCATCGGCTCGATGACGACACAGGCAAGCTCATCGGCATGGCGTTCGACAAGATCGACGGTCGCGTCCGTATTGTTGAAGGGCGCCATGACATAGTCGAAGGGAGCGTTGATGGGGGACCCACCGTGACCGAAGAGGAAGACACCGCCATGGTATGCGCCCTCGAACACCATCACCTTCGACCGCCCGGAGACCACCCGGGATATGCTGATGGCCATCAAGTTGGCCTCGGTGCCCGAGTTGGTGAACCGGATCCTGTCGATGGAAGGAAAGCGCTTGACGAGTTCGGCGGCCAGAATGCGCTCGTAGCGGTTGGGACCGCCGAGCACCCATCCGTCCGAGACCGCACGTCCTATGGCGGCGGCAATGTCGGCATTGGAATGACCGAAGAGTCCGGCGCCGAACTCGCCGACAAAGTTCGTGTATCTGTTGTGGTCGATGTCCTCGACATACTGGCCTTCACCTCTGGCGATGGTCAGTGGGAAGGGAGGATGGAAAATCACCGTGCGGGTGTTGCCTCCCGGCATGTAGTCCGCGGCCTTCAGGTCCTCTTCCCTGCTTCGCGGATTGAGCGCCGTGTACCTGGAAAACGAGTCTGCAACCGCCTTTTCGAGATCGGCCTTCCGGGCCGTGTTTCTGCGTGTCGCCATGATGTCTCCCCCTCCGGACCTGCGGAGGCTAACCCGAGTGGACCAGGCGGGGCAAAGGGCCGCCCGGCAGAATTCCGGAAGCACTCCGGCGGACGAGACAGTCCCGGCGATTCCCGTGCGTCAATCCATCATCGGAACCCGCAGGGCGGGACGCCCTACATTCTGCCAGCGGGTTATCATGGCCGTGGGCGAGAGCCAAGAAGCCGTTCCGCACAGAACTGATCGCAACGTCGATGTCAGCGACAGGGACGCACTCTGCCATGTGATCGGCCGGACGTGATGGCGGTCGGCACGAAACTCCTGACTTCTATCCATCGGGTCGAGAGCGGGTGGTAGAATGAGGCAGCGCGTCAGTCGCGGGAATTGCGCGCGGCCTCATAGGCTGTTCTTTTCCTCTTTTCGTGGTCCAGTTCTGCCTCGTCCCAGTAGCCGATCACGAAGCCCTGCATGGCGCATTCGTCGTAGTGCCGCATCCGGTCGCCATAGTCTTCGAGCACGTCCAGAGGCGTGCATATGTTGCTGCGCGGGTTGCGAGCCCAGCGAAACAGGCATTCATGAAGCTGCTCCAGCACTCCGCGGTGTTCAGGGCTGGTCGCCAGGTCATGCACCTCGTCCGGGTCCGCCTCCCTGTCGAAGAGCAGGGGCGGCGCGTGTTCGAACTGCATCAATTTCCAACGCCTGTCGGCGACCATTCTGGCCATGCTGGTCGCGATTGGATGACCGAGCCCCCAGCCGGCCCGGTCCTCGGCGTAGTGATACTCCGAGAAGACATGATTGCGCCCCGACCCGCCGCGTCCTTCGATGAGCGGCAGAAGACTGCACCCTTCAAGCACGTGCTCCCTGGGCGCCGCCCCGTAGAAATCCAGCAACGTAGGCGCGATATCGATCATCTCGACCAGCGCATGAGAGACTTTTCCCCGGGTACCGTCCGCTGCGGACCGCGGGTCGCGAACTATCAAGGGCACGCGCACCGAAGGGTCGTGAAACAACTGCTTCTCACCCATCCAGTGGTCGCCCAGATAGTCGCCGTGATCCGACGTGAAGACGATCATGGTCGTCTGGTAACGACCGGAATCCTTGAGATATCGAACGATGCGCCCGATCTGGTCGTCGACTTCAGCAATCAGGCCCATGTAGGTCGGGATGACCGTCTTGCGGACCTACTCCCGGGAAAATGCCAGCGCGTAGCGTTCCGCGCGGAACGCCGCCAGCACCGGGTGCCGATGGGTGCGTTCCCGTTCGGTGCGCACGGCGGGAATCACGTCCTCGGCACCGTACATGGCGTGATAGGGGGCAGGAGCGATGTAGGGCCAGTGTGGCTTGATGTAGCTGAGATGGCATACCCAGGGGCGCTCATCCTCCACATCAGCCAGGAAATCCAGCGCCCGGTCGGTCAGATAGGCGCTTTCGGAGAGGTGGGCGGGGACCCGGGCCGGCTTTCGGGCATGTCGCAGAAACCAGCCGCTGACGGTTTCGCCGTTGTCATCCTGAGCCGAGTTGGCAAAGGCCTCCCAGGGATTGTCGGCCTCAAGCCCATGGGCCCGCAGATGAGCAAAGTACTCGATGTCCGGGTCAGCCGGCTCCGGGTGCACGCCCTCGTCTCTCACAAGGGGACGAAAGCCGCATTCAGCGCTGCGCACGCCTGTCAGACTGTCGACGGCGATCCCGAGCCGTCGCATTCCTTCCGTGTCGGCATTCATGTGCGTCTTGCCGAGCAAGACCGCGTCGACACCAATCTCGTCGAGATGATCGCCCAGGGTCGGTTCGCCCACGCGCAGTGGCGATGCGTTGGTCGTCGAGCCGTGCGAACGCACATAGCGTCCGGTATAGGCGCTCATGCGCGAGGGTCCGCAAATGGGCGACTGAACGTAAGCCTGTGAAAACAGGACGCCGTCGGCTGCCAGAGCGTCAATATTCGGGGTTCTGATGCGGGGATGGCCCGTGCAGCCCAGATAGTCATGACGCAACTGGTCGCACATGATCCAAAGGACGTTCATTCTCTCTTCCGCGCCACTTCTCGATCAGCGGAGGTGACGGTATCACAACCTGTCGCAGGTTGCGGGTGGCGACCATGGACGCCTGACGGGCACTTCGATGCGCTGACATCCGCGACAGTCACGTCGCCGAAGCCCTGATCACCTGAACTCGAGTGCCGATGAGGCCGGATTGCGGCATCGGCCGTGAGGGTTGGTGCCTCCTGGAGCGCGGATCGGGAGGGCCTTGGCGAATTCGGGCGGATGACGGGGCTCACCCCGGGGGCCTGATTCGATCAGCGGTATTCGGCCACCGGAGCGCCGAGAATGTCCATGAAGGGTTCCACGCCCAGACCCGGTTCGCCGGAGGCGCGCATCACGGTGCCCGCCACGCCGCGGTCTTCGCGGACAAGGCCTCGCCCCGTCTCGATCGTGTTCATGTTCGTGCAGTCCCAGGCGTGGATCATCAAATGCGGCGGCGTGCTGTGCGCGAGGTGCATGGTCGACGCGGCGTTGAACTCGCTGCCCGCGGTGTCCTGGATGTACACGGGAATCCCCAACGTGACGCACAGGTCGCGCATCTGGCGCGATCGAGTCAGGCCTCCGATGCGCCCGATCTTGAGGTTGAGCTGATCGATCGCCCGGTCCGCATGCGCGCGCAGAAGATCCTGGACCGTGTGCACGCATTCGTCGAGGCTGACGGGGTGGTCGATGGCGTGCTTGACCGCACGGCACTCCTCGTAGGTCCTGCAGGGCTGTTCGAAGATGCAGGCGACGTCACCGGCGCGCTTCGAAATCAGGATGGCCTGATCGACACGCCAGCCCTCGTTGACGTCGACCTTCAGGCGGTCGTGGGGCCGCATTGCCGCGCCGATGGCCTGGATCATGGCAAGATCGGTCGCGGTATCCCCGCTGGCCTTGAACTCGAACTGTTCTGCGCCCGCCTCCTGGAGCAACGGCATCAGATGCGGCACGTCGTCGATCTGGTGGAGCGCGAAGAAGCCGCCCACGTTGTTGCTTTCGATCAGGCGTCCGCCCAGGAGGTCGCACAGGGGGCGCCCGGCCACGCGTGCGGCAATGTCCCAGCACGCGATGTCGAGAGCGGTCTTGGCGTAGCCATGGCCGTAGAGAGCCTCGTCCATTGCCCGGTTCACCGCCAGGAGGCCAACCGGATCGACGCCGATGAGAGCGGGACCGAGAAGACCGAGCGAGGCCCGCACGCCGCCGGCAAACGCCGGAACGTAATTCGGCCCGAAGGGGCAGGCTTCGCCCCAGCCGCTCACACCCTCATCGGTGTCGACCCTGACGATGGTGCTGTCGAGCGTGCGCCACACCCGCCCTCCGGACTGGCGAAAGCCGCCGTCGCGAACTGGCAGGTCCACCTGGTACACGGTAATGCCGCTGATCCTCATCACCCTCTCCTCAACCGCCCAGGCGTATCGGGGAACTGCGCCCCACCCCTGACCGCACTCTTCATCAGGAAGGAATGATCGGCGGTCGGCAGGTCTTCTTCCCTGCTTCGCGGTTTGCGCGCCGCCTTCTGGAGAACGAGTCCGCAACCGCCTTTTCGAGAATGGCCTTCCGGGCCGCGTTTCCGCGTGTCACCATGATGACCTCCCCCGGCTTCCTCCGGCAGGCTGACATGAACTGTCCCGCTACACTGGCACAGCTTCAATCCATCCTCACTTCGTTTCGAGGCACAGGGAGCGTGGCGCCAGTTGCGGCAGGTTGCCGGGACCGGGTGGCGCTGCATCGGAGTGCAAGATGATGACCAGGAGACGGGTGTTCACGGGTGGGCGGGTGTTCACGGCAGATCCCGAGCGGCCATGGGCAAGGGTCGTCGTCACCGATGGTGACCGGATCCTCTTCGTCGGTGACACCCTGCCAGCCGGCTTCGACGACCTGGCGGAGACCATCGACGTCGCCGGCGGACTGGTGCTCCCAGGTTTCATCGATGGTCATGTTCACGTGGCCATGACCGGCGCCGCGATGCTGAAGGCGCAACTTCGCGGTTCCGGAAGTCTCGAGGAAATTCAGCGACGCGTCAGGGCATGGGCGGATCAGCATCCCGACGAACCCAGGGTGCTGGGCACCAACTGGGTGCATTCGGATGTTCCGGATGCGAAGCCCACCAGGCAGATGCTGGATGGCATCGTCCCGGAGCGGCCGGTCTATCTCGATGCACACGACTTTCACTCGTCATGGGTGAACTCCGCAGCCCTTGCCGAACTTGGAATCGACAACGACACGCCGGACCCGGTTGGCGGAAAGATCGTGCGTGACCCCGATACCGGAGAGGCGACCGGCCACTTGCTGGAAAGCGCCACTGCCATGTGGGTCTGGCCCCTGCTTGCGGATGTCGGAGACCACGCACGTGAACAGCACGTCGTCACCGCCCTCGATGCGTTCGCCCGGGCAGGCATCACTAGCGCGGTGGAGATGGCGCTGGAAGAACCGGTTCTGCGGACGATGCAGGCACTGCACGAAACCGGACGTCTCACGGCGCGAATCGTGGCACACATGATAATCTACAGGACAGGCGACCCGGAGACGGAACTTGCCCAGGTGAGCCGCGCCAAGGAACTGGCGAAGACGTACCGCGGAGACCGGCTGCGTGTGGGCGGCATCAAGATCATCGCGGACGGCACCATCGATGGCTGCACGGCCGCCCTGAGCGCACCCTACACCAACGGGGAATTTGCCGATCCAATCTGGGATCGCCAAGCGCTGGACCCTGTTGTCAGAACCGCCGATGCCGCCGGTCTGCAGGTTGCCATCCACGCCATCGGCGACGAGGCCATACGGATTGCGGTCGACTCCCTGGAGAATGCGATGCAGGTGAACCGCACGGCAGGCAGGCGTCATCGCATCGAACACCTGGAGTACGCTCAGGAGGAAGAGATCTCCCGCATGGGCGTGCTCGGCATCACCGCCTCAATGCAACCGGTCCACCTGGATCCGGCGATGCTTGACAACTGGCTCAAGGTGCTGGGTCCCGAACGCGCCAATCAAGGCTTCGCCTGGCCGCTCTATCTCGCCGCCGGAGCCGCTCTTGCCTTCGGCACCGATACGCCCACCGCGCCACACGAAGCGCTGCCCAACATGTACCTGGCGTCGACGCGAAAGTCGCCCACCGACGACTCGCTGCCGGCGCTCAGGCCCGACTGGGCGCTGCCGCTGGAAGAGGCCATCGTGCACGGCACACGCACGTCGGCGTGGGCAGCGTGGCTGGATCACGAGACCGGCATGCTGAGGCCGGGCCTGGCGGCCGATCTCGTCGTGCTCGACCAGGACTTCTTCGCCGGCGGACCAACGTCGCTGCTGAAGACCGGCGTGCGGCTGACGATGATGAACGGCACCGTCGTCCACTCCGGTTGATCCAGGCCACCCCAACGCTGCGGCGCCGGGAATGAGGCGTTGACGATCCCGTTGGTCGCCGTGGTGGCATGGCATTGGGGAAGAGGTGAATCCTGTTCGCCTTCCGGGACCAACCGCTTGTTGGGGCGTGTCTCGCCGGAGCCTTTGATGTTTGCTATGTATCGGCTGGCTCCCTGGAGGTCTCGATGTCCACCATGTTCCCTCAACTCTTCTCGCCGCTTTCCATCCGGAATGTGACCTTCAGGAACCGGATCTTCTCGACCGGTCACATGACGACTCTCGTCACCGGTTACAAGCCCAACGAGGAACTGGCGGCCTATCACGAGTCCCGCGCCAGGGGCGGGGCCGGGCTGGTGATCATCGAAGTAGCGCTGGTCCACGGCTCGGCGGTCTACACCTCCCACACCATCATGGCCAACACCGACGACTGCATCCCCGGCTACCGGAACATCGCCCAGCGTGTGCACCGCCATGACTGCCGTGTCTTCGGGCAGCTCTTTCACCCGGGCCGCGAGATATTCGAATCGATCGATGGCAGTCTGCCGGTCGCCTGGGCGCCATCGTCGGTGCCCAACGAGCGCTTCCACATCATGCCCCGCGCCATGCCGCGCGCCATGATCCACGATGTGATCGACGGCTATGGAGATGCCGCCGTCAGACTCCGTGAAGGCGGCCTCGACGGGGTCGAGATCGTCGCCAGTCACGGATATCTCCCGGCACAGTTTCTCAATCCCCGGGTCAACGTGCGCGAGGACGAGTACGGCGGAACCCTGGAAAACCGCGTGCGATTCCTGCGTGAGATTGTCGACAACATTCGCGCCAAGGTGGGCAGCGACTATGTGGTCGGCCTCAGGATCACCGGCGACGAGCGTTCCCACGACGGCCCCGACGTAGAGACGGTAACCGCGGCCATCAGCATGCTCGACGCCGGCGGCGGTCTCGACTACTTCAATGTCATCGCCGGCTCGTCGTCGTCACTCGGCGGATCCATCCACATCGTTCCGCCGATGTTCATCGAAAATGCCTACGTGGCGCCCTACGCCGCCACCATCCGCCAGAAGGTGTCGGTGCCCGTGTTTGTTGCCGGCAGGATCAACCAGCCACACCAGGCCGAGGAGATCGTCGCCAGCGGCCAAGCCGACATGGTGGGCATGACGCGGGCACAGATCTGCGATCCGCAACTGGCCAACAAGGCCCGGGAGGGACGCGTTGACGACATCCGCGCCTGCATTGCCTGCAACCAGGCCTGCATCGGCCACATGCACATGGGAGTCGGCATCTCGTGCATCCAGCACCCCGAATCAGGCCGCGAACTCGTCTATGGCAAGCGCAAGCCGGCAGCCGGCACGAAGAGGGTCCTGGTGGCGGGAGGCGGACCCGGCGGCATGAAGGCGGCAGCGGTGGCCGCGGAGCGCGGTCATCGGGTGACACTCTTTGAAGCGACGGACCGCCTGGGCGGACAGACGCTGCTGGCGCAGTCGCTCCCAGGCCGGGCTGAATTCGGTGGCATCGTCACCAATCTCTCACGGGAAATGGAACTGGCCGGCGTCGAGGTCATCAGGAACCGCAAGGTGACGCGCGAACTGGTCGACAGGGAGGCTCCCGATGCGGTCATCGTCGCCACGGGAGCGGTGCCGGCGCCGGTCGACATCGAGGGAGGCGACGACGCCCATGTCGTCGAGGCCTGGTCCGTGGTCAAGGGCGAGGCGAACGTCGGTGGCAACGTGGTGATTGCCGACTGGCGATGCGACTGGATCGGCCTCGGTCTGGCCGAGCACCTAGCGCGCAATGGCTGCAACGTCACCCTGGCGGTTGACGGATACATGCCCGGCCAGACGATCCAGATGTATGTCCGCGATCACTGGGCCGGCATTCTCCAGAAACTGGGGGTGAAGGTCATTCCCTACGCCCGCCTCTTCGGCGCCGATTCCGACAGCGTCTACCTGCAGCACGCCACGAGTGGCGAAGCGATGATCGTCGAGGATGTCGACACGCTCGTCACGGCTCTCGGCCATCATTCCGTGACCGACCTTGCCGACGACCTGGAGGACTGGACGGGGGAGCTCCACCTTGTCGGGGACTGCCTTGCACCCAGAACCGCCGAGGAGGCTGTTCTCGAGGGGCTCAAGATAGCTGCGGAGATCTAGCCGATGTCGCTTCCCGAAGATGCCGCCAAGGTTCTCGATTTCTGGTTCAATCAGTTGACGCCGGAAGAGTGGTTCCAGCCCGGCGATGATCTCGACGAGAACATTGCCCGGAAGTTCGGCGGATTGCACGCCCGCCTGGGGCGTGAGGGCGTCCCCTCATCATGGCGCGCCACGCCGCGCGGACGACTCGCCGCCATCATCGTGCTCGACCAGTTCCCGCGGAACATCTACCGGGGCAAGGCCGCCGCCTTTTCGACGGATGACGCGGCTCTGGCACTGGCGAGGGAAACTGTCGACGGCGGATTTGCCGACGGGCTTGAAGCCGTCGAACGCAAGTTTGTCTATCTTCCCTTCGAACACTCGGAGGATCCCGAAGTCCAGGAGCGGAGTGTCCGGCTCTTCGCCACCCTGGATGACGCTCGCTCCCTTCATTTTGCGGAAGCCCACCGGGATGTCATCAGCCGGTTCGGCCGATTCCCTCACCGCAACAGGATGCTGGGGCGGGTCTCGACGGCCGACGAGGAAGCCTATTTGGCCGAACCCGGTGCCGGATTCGGCTGGCTTCCGCCCGATGATCCAGGCGACGGGGACAGTTCCTGATGACGGCCAGCCTTCTTGACGAACTGGTGGCCGTCGCGGGGAGGGCGGGCTCCGTCATCATGGACCACCATGGCCGTGCCTCTGCACGGCTGAAGGCGGACAGATCCCCGGTCACGGACGCTGACGAGGCTGCCGAGGCCCTCATCGTCGCGGCACTCGAACGGCTTACGCCGGATATCCCGGTGATCGCCGAGGAGATGATGGCCGGCAAGTCCCCGGTCACGGAAGCGGGAACCCGGTTCTGGCTCGTCGATCCTCTGGACGGAACGCGGGAGTTCCTCGGCGGCAACGGCGAATTCACCGTCAACATCGCGCTCGTCGAGGAACGCCGGGTGACGCTGGCCGTTGTCGGCGCTCCCGCAAGGGACCTCATCTATGCCAGTGACGGTACGCGTTCCTGGTGTCGTAAAGCAGGCGGCGAGACGGTCGCCATCCGCACCAGACAGCCACCGCGAAACGGCATGACGGCGGCCATGAGTCGCTCTCACCGGGACGGGGCCTCCGAGGCCTTTCTGGAATCCCTACCCGTTACCGACGAGATCACCGGCGGCAGTTCGCTCAAGTTCTGACTCCTGGCCGAAGGCAGGGCCGACGTCTACCCGCGCTTCGGCCGCACCATGGAATTGGATACCGCGGCCGGACACGGCATCCTCGAGGCCGCCGGAGGTGCGGTAACGGAGCCGGACGGCAGCGCGTTCCTCTATGGCAAGCCGGGATTCGTCAACCCGCCCTTCGTGGCCTGGGGCAGTGCGCCTCCATGAATCCCGCCGTCCTGGACCGACTCAAGGCGATTACCGGGCCGGCGGGCTGGCTCACCGGAGCGCATGACATCGCGCCCTATGTACGGGACTGGCGCAGGAAGTGGTCGGGCGCCGCGCCGATCGTCCTGCGCCCGGCCACCGTGGAGGAAGTCTCGGCAATCGTCAGGACCTGCGCCGAGGCCGGGATCGGAATCGTGCCGCAAGCCGGCAACACGGGCCTGGTCGGAGGCGGCATTCCCGATGACAGCGGCCATGAGGTCATTCTCAGCGTCAACCGCATGACGAGGGTGCGCGCCATCGATCCGCAGAACAACACCATCACGGTCGACGCGGGCTGCATTCTCCAGGATGTCCAGGAAGCGGCGCGCGATGCTGGCCGACTCTACCCGCTCAGCCTTGCCGCCGAGGGAAGCTGCCGCGTCGGCGGCACCCTGTCGACCAACGCCGGAGGCACCAATGTCCTGCGCTACGGCAATGCCAGGGACCACGTCCTCGGCCTGGAAGTGGTGCTCGCCGACGGCCGGGTCTGGAACGGCCTCAGGGGACTGCGCAAGGACAACACGGGGTATGACCTCAAGCAGCTCTTCCTCGGCACCGAGGGAACCCTCGGCATCATTACCGCGGCAGTCCTGAAGCTCTGGCCGCTGCCACGCGACGAGGTCACCGCATGGCTCGGCCTGGCCGGTCCCCGCGAGGCCCTGGCCATGCTCCAGCGCCTTCAGGACCGCACCGGCGGCCAGGTGACGGGTTTCGAATACATGTCGGCAGGCGCCCTCGAGATGCTCTTCTCGCAACTTCCCGCGAACCGGTCACCGTTCTCGAGGGAGTATCCTGCCTGTGTGCTGATGGAAGCCGCTTCGGGCTCGCCGGATGGCGACCTGAGACGGGCGGTCGAGGACGAACTGGCCGGGGGACTCGACGAGGGGCTGCTGGCCGATGCCGTCATCGCGGAATCGACGGCACAGGCCCGGGCATTCTGGCAGATCCGCGAGGACATGCCGCAGGCCCAGACGATGATGAGCGGCAGCATCAGTCACGATGTCGCCATTCCCGCAGGCTCCATCGCCGACTACCTCGATGAGGTCGGCGAAGAGATCGCAGCCAGGGTGCCCGAGGCCCGGATCATCCCCTACGGGCACCTCGGCGACGGCAACATGCACGTCAACCTCTTTGCGGCGAACCCCGAAGATGGCGCCGCGCTCCTCGCCCGGGCCGCTGACGTCAATGACATCGTCGAATCACGCGCCGTCGCCTTCGGTGGCTCGTTCAGCGCCGAACACGGCATCGGCCGCCTGCGCATGCGTCAGCTGGACGCCTACAAGGACGCCACTGAACTCGCTCTCATGGCGACGCTCAAACGGGCCCTCGACCCCGCCAACACACTCAATCCCGGAAAGGTGATCGCGCGGGATCGTCTTTCCCGATGACCCCGTCGCCAGGGGGTGACTTCGCTGTCCGGGCCAGGAGTGCCTCCGAGGCGGAATGCCCGGCAGAGGTGCCTGTCGTGATCAGCCCTTGCCGCGCCACGGGATGAGCCACTGCTCGAGGCGGCGCATGATGAGTTCGATGATGTAGCCGATGATGCCGATCAGGATGATGCCGATCACCACGGTGTCGGTCTGCAAGAAGTTCTTGGCAATCATGATCATCGAGCCCAGCCCCTTGTCGGCAGCCACCAGTTCGGCGGCAACGACCGTGCCCCAGCACACACCCATGGATGTTCTAAGCCCGGTAAAGATCTCCGGCAGGGCGTTGGGCAGGATCACATGGCGCAGGATCTGCAGCTTCGAGGCGCCCAGTGAATAGGCCGCATGGACCTTCGTGATGCGCACGCTCGACACGCCTGAGCGCGCGGCGATGGTCATGATGAAGAGCGAGGCGAGGAACAGCAGGAAGATCTTTGCGAACTCGTCGATGCCGAACCACAGGATGATGAGCGGGATCAGCGCCAGGGGCGGAATCGGCCGCATGAATTCGACCACGGGGTCGAAGAGACCCCTGCCGATGGAGGAAAGCCCCATGGCAAACCCGAGTGGAATGCCAACCAGTGCCCCGTAGAACACGCCCGACAGCACCCGGTAGACGCTTATCCCCACATGGTCGTGAAGCGCTGTATTGCGAAATCCCTCGCCGAGGATCTTGACGAGGCGCTCCCAGGTCCCGGAAATCGACGGCCAGTAGAAGGGCTCGATGAGCTCGAAGGCGGACGCAACCACCCACGCCACGATGAGAACCGCCAGGGTCAGCAGCGAATAGAACCGTCCCGAATTGACGGCTGCGGCATCGCCGAACTTGACGGTCTTCTGGCGGGTGAACGAATTGTCCGACAGGCCTAGCCAGATCGCCAGGCCGGAAGGCTTTTGCCGTGACATGGATCCCCTCCCCCTCTGGCGGTCCTATCCGTTGTCGCCCATGATCTCTTCCTCCATGTCCCAGATCATGGAGAGGATCTCCTCGCGGGCCGCCACGAACTCGCTGCCGGCCTTGACGTCCCGAGCCGGCTTCTCGAGAGCCTCATCGGCAAACGGCAGGCGAAACTCCTTTTCGATACGCCCAGGCCGGGGCGCCATGACGATCAGGCGCTCGCCGAGAAAGAGGGCTTCTTCCACCGAGTGGGTGATGAGAAGGATGGTCTTTCCGGTGTCCTTCCACAGCCTGAGCACCAGACCCTGCATCTTTTCGCGGGTCAGGGCATCAAGTGCGCCCAGCGGTTCGTCCATGAGAATGACGTCGGGATCGTTGGCGAGGCAGCGAGCCAGGGCCACACGCTGCTGCATGCCACCCGAGAGCTGATAGACCGGCTTGTCGGCAAAGTCCACCAGACCGACGATACCCAGAAGGCGCTGCACGGTGTCTGCCGTTTCCGCCCGGTCCTTGCCGCACATTCTCGGCCCGAAGGAGATGTTCTGGGTCACGGAAAGCCATTCGAACAGCGCTCCCTGCTGGAACACCATGCCACGCTCGGCGCCCGGACCCTTCACCGGCTTGCCGGCAACGCGAACCTCACCTCTGGTGGGGGAAAGGAAACCCGCGATGATGTTGAGGAGCGTGGTCTTGCCACATCCCGACGGTCCGAGAACGCTCATGATCTCGCCCTTGCCGATGTCCAGCGACACGTCGTTGAGCGCGTCAACCTCGGAATCGGGCAGGGTGTAAACCATGGAAATCCGATCGATCGCAATCTCAGCTGTCTCTGCCATCCGGATCTCCTCCTCAGGTCCGCCACGAACGGGCGAACCGCCCGCAACGGGTCGGGAACCGGGCAACGCCATGCTGCCCGGTTCCCGGATTACTCAAAGGAAACTGTCGTCGACGAACTCTGAATAGTCGTCGAGACCGGTTTCCATGTTGCCTGCCTCGACCATGACGTCGGCGACACCCTTTGTCATCGCCTGCACGCCACCACCAAGCCAGTTGGCGCCCTTCTGGTCAGCTGCACTCGGGAAACCGAAGTTGGCGAGCATGGACCTGGCTCCATCCTCGTCCATGCCTGCCGCGCCGGCGATGGTCGCAAGAGCGGCGTCCGGATCTGCCTTGTAGGCGGCGTTGGCCTCCTCGGTGACATCCATGAAGGCCTGTACCAGTTCCGGATGCTGGCTGGCAAAGTCCTCGGTCACCGTGATGATGTCGAAGGTGTTGATGCCAACCGCTTCCTGTTCGGCCCCTGTCATCAACGGGAAACCGACTTCCTTCATGCGATCGATGGCGCCGCCGAAGGCACAACCCATGACGACGTCGCCACGGATCAGGGCAATGGCGGCATCGGCCGGATTCATCTGCACCAGGTCGACCTTCGATGCATCCACACCGAGATGTTCAAGGGTGCGCAGCAACTTGTAGTGGGTGACATTGCCGATGGGCGTCGCCACCTTCATGCCCTCGAGTTCGGAAGCATTGTCCTGAGTGATGCCGGCGTCCTCGCGGATGATGCACAGGTCGTTCTCGGCATAGGTCACGGCAATCCCCACCAACTTCAGTGGAGCTCCATTGGAAACGCCGACCACAAACGGCACAAAACCCTGGCTGTAGGCGATCTGCACGTCGCCGGAAACCATGGCCTGGGTCATTTCGTTGCCGTTGCCAAAGGCGCGCCATTCGACATCGACACCCATTGCCTCGTCATAGGTCTTGTCGATCTGGGCCACCTGGTTGGCGGTCGGCCATTCGAGGAAATAGGCCACTGTCACCGTATCGCCGTGCTCGGCGAATGCCGGGGCGGCAAAGGTAAGGGCCATCGCGGCGCCGGCAATGGCGCCTGTCACTCTGGCTGGAATCATGGGAATCCTCCTTAGTCTGCCCGCAAACGGAGCGTTTTGGTGCAACAGCCCCTTCTCGCAACAAGTGACCGGGGGCGCTTCACCACTCTACGCAAACAGGGCACCGGTCCTCAACAACGGATTCACCGTTGAAGAAATCCGCCAAACCACCGTGCGACATCCTCAACCGTGTCGACATCCCCCAGGGTCCCGATCAGGGACGTCGTGCACGCCGCCGGGATGTTCTCCAGCGTGTCGGCCAGGGCGTGGCGCGTGGACCAGCGGACCCGGGAGAAAATGTCGGACTCGCGCAGACCCGGAGCCAGTCCGACAAGCCAGTACCCGCCATCGTATGCCGGCCCGAAGACTGCCTCATGACGTCGAAGGGCCCTGAAGGCGCGACTGATGTGATGGCGATGCAACCCGGGAATGTCCGTGCCGACCATCACCACAGGCCCCGGAGGCATGGCGGCAAAGGCGTTGTGCATCCTCTCGCCAAGGTCACGACCGGACTGGGCCATGGTCTCGAGCCCGCCAAACCGGCGCCGGCGCCTTTCCCCTCCCGAGGGCGCGACCGCGACCACGGTCGTCCACGGCCCCCTGGCCACGCGCCGGAGCGTACGCCGGAGCATGAGCCTGTAGACCGCAAGGGCGAAGCGGTCGCCGCAGGCTTCGGCCAGGCGGGTCTTGACCTCGCCGGCGACCGCCGGGCGGGCCATCACGACAACGCTGCGCGTCGCCTTCATCCGTACATCCTCGCGATGAGCGAAGGTGGCACGCCGCAGAAGTAACAGGCAAGACAGAAGGCGTTCCTGATCACCCGGACGCCGTATCCGCCCCGACGGTAGCGGACAGCGCTGGTGTGAGCGTCGCAATCCAGGGTGACCAGCCTTCGGCGACCGATGCGCCGCACCATGTCGACATCCTCCATGATCGCCATGGACCTGAATCCGCCCAGTGACTCGTAGAAGTTCGCGGAGATCAGCAGTCCCTGGTCTCCATAGGGCAACCCCAGGATGCGGCTTCTCAACCCGGCACACCGCTCGACAAACCGGGCCCATGGCGCCGGATCGTCCAGGCGCAGGCGAAACACGCCGACGCGCCGGTCACCGTCAGGGCTGGCCATCAGATCCACAACAGCCTCTCGCCAGGCCGGCCCGAGAACCGTGTCGGCATGAAGAAACAGCAACCAGTCGCCCTTCGCCACGGCAGCGCCGGCCGCCAACTGGATGCCGCGGCCGCGCCGCGCCGACATCACTGTCGCGCCCCTCGAGCATGCCACATCGGTTGTACCGTCGCCCGATCCCCCGTCGACGACGATGATCTCGCCCGGAGCAGCACCACCGCGGTTCAGCCGGTCGATGACGCCTCCCAGACCGGCTGCGGCGTCGAGAGCGGGAATGATGACGGAAAGTCTCTTCATCCGCGCCATCATAGCCCAATCGGACTCTTGCCGGGGCCATGTTTGTTCTGGTATTGTTCTCACATGACCGACACCCGCCATCACAAGGGTCGTGCGGCCGTGACCAACCGGACCGGTCGCTTTGAAGCCATGCAGCGAGAAGCGTTCGATGACGGCTGGAACACCGGCGAGCAGGATCTTCCCCCGTTGCGGACTGAAGTGGCCGTCGATTCGAGCCGCAGCATTCTCACCCGCAACACGTCACCGGACATTCCCTTCGAGCATTCGATCAATCCCTATCGCGGATGCGAGCACGGGTGCATCTACTGCTATGCGCGCCCGTCCCATGCCTGGCTCGGTCTTTCTCCCGGCCTTGATTTCGAAACGAAACTCGTGATGAAACCGGACGCCGCCCTCCTGCTGCGCCGACACCTGGCACGTCCCTCCTACCGGCCGAAGGTCATTTCTCTGGGCAGCAACACGGATCCCTACCAGCCGATCGAGCGCCGTTTCCGCATCACGCGTCAGATTCTCGAGGTCTTGAGCGAATGCCGACACCCGTGCGGCATCGTCACCAAGTCGTCCCTCATAGAGCGGGACCTCGATGTGCTGGCCCCCATGGCAGGAATGAACCTCGTCCGCGCCTTCATCTCCATCACCACGCTCGACCGCGCCCTTGCAAGACGCATGGAACCCCGCGCGCCCACGCCCCTGGTGCGCCTCAGGGCCATTGAGAGCCTGAGCGGGGCGGGGATTCCCACCGGAGTCATGGTGGCGCCGGTCATCCCTGGACTGAATGACCACGAGATCGAAACCATCATCAGGGACGCCGCCGCCGCCGGTGCGACGAGCGCCAGCCATGTCCTGTTGCGCCTGCCGCTCGAGATCAGGGATCTGTTCCAGGAATGGCTGGCCACCCACGAGCCGGGCCGGGCTAAGCGGGTCATGTCACTCATCAGGCAGTGCCGAGGCGGCAGGGATTACGATTCAGGATGGGGCAGCAGAATGACGGGAACGGGACCTGTTGCGGACCTCGTGTCACGCAGGATCTCAATGGCGTGCAAGCGATACGGTCTCGAACGACGTTCCTGGTCCCTCGACACGACACAATTCATTCGCCCGTCCGCCGATCCCCGGCAGCCGTCGCTCTTCTGACACAGCGTGAAACGTGGCTGCCCTGCCTTATCGCCCGCCCGTTACGTGGTAGAGTCAAGCCATGGATCACGGTGACCAGCTGACCGACATCACGATCGTCGTGACTGCCGCACTCGCCTGTGGTCTGCTGCTGGGACGGTTTCGCCAGCCGGCCATCGTCGGCTACATCCTCGCCGGTGTCGTTCTCGGCCCGTCTGTGATGGGATTCGTCGAGGACCGGGAACAGATCAACTTCCTTGCCGAACTCGGCGTTCTGCTTCTCCTGTTCAGCATCGGCATGGAGCTCGATGTCTCGAATTTCCGCTCCGTCATCAGGTTTTCCTTCATCGTCACCGGCCTGCAGATCGCCATCGCAACGACGGTCATCCTGCTCTGCTCGTGGCCACTGGGATGGCCGTGGGAGCTGAGCGTTCTGGTGGGGTTTGGCGTGGCGCTGTCGTCTACCGCCGTCACCATCAAGCTCCTCGAGGACGTCGGCGAAATCGACAGCGAGACCGGTCGCCGGGCCGTTGGAATTCTCATTGCCCAGGATCTGGCATTCATTCCGATGATGCTGTTCGTATCGGCCATGGGCACGGAGGAGGACATCACGTTCAACTCCGTCATGCCGGTGATCGGGTCCGTCCTGATCCTGCTTGTCCTGCTGTGGTTCCTTGCCCGCAGACGCGGCATCAATTTTCCCGTCGAGGCCCTGGCCCGCGGGCAGGCGGACCTGATCGCAGTCGGCGTGATGGCCCTGTGCTTCGGGGCAGCCGCGATCAGCGGTCTCTTCGGCATTTCCACAGCCTATGGCGCCTTCCTTGCCGGCCTTGTGCTCGGCGCCAGCACGGACCGGGCGACCCTTCTGCGCGTCACCCTGCCCCTCCAGGGCGTGTTGCTCATGGTGTTCTTCCTGTCGATCGGCCTCCTGATCGACGTCACGTTCATCCTCGAGAATCTCGAGGCCATCTTCCTCATGCTTCTTCTCGTGACCCTGGGCAAGACGGCGATGAACGTCGGCATCCTGAGGCTCCTCAAGGAACCGTGGCCACGCGCGTGGCTGGGCGGTGTCGCCCTGGGGCAGGTCGGGGAATTCTCCTTCGTCCTGGTAGCTCTCGGCCTTTCGACGGGGGCCGTCGACCAGGAGGGATATCGCCTGTTCATCGCCGTCATCGCGCTCAGCCTCATCATCTCGCCGGTGTGGCTCAACAGCGCCCGCAGAATCCAGTCCCTCGCCTCCAACGCCGAAACGTTGCGTGAACTCATGGAGCGGCTCTATCCCTTTGCCGGCGTCAGCGCAGACCGTGGCATGGCATGGGTGCGCAGGACGCAAGCTGCCGTGCGTCGCCGCAAGCGTTCTCCGGCACTCCAGGACAAGAGGAACGATGGGCCCGGTTCCTGACTTTGACCGGGAACAACGGTTGCCGCAGCCTGTCGCCGGCGTCGACGAAGCCGGCCGCGGGAGCTGGGCCGGCCCGGTGATCGCAGCGGCGGTGATCCTTGATCCGGGGGGAATTCCGGACGGCCTCAATGATTCGAAGAAGCTCTCGCCGGTGCGCCGGTCGAAGCTCATGGCGCGATTGATGGATGCGGCCTGGACGGGTGTCGGCTGTGCCGATGTCGGAGACATCGATCGTCTCAACATCCTCGAAGCCACCATGCTCGCCATGGCAAGGGCCGTGGACGCTCTCCCGGTGGCACCGGCACACGTTCTGATCGACGGCAACCGGGCCCCGACGCTGGCCTGTCCCGCAACAGCCGTCGTCAGGGGCGATGCCGCGAGCCTTTCCATCGCCGCGGCTTCCATCGTCGCCAAGGTGACACGGGACCGGATCATGGCCGATCTCGCCCGCTCGTACCCGGACTATCAATGGCAACGCAACGCCGGATACGGAACACGTGAGCACGCGCGCGCGCTCGAGCGCCACGGGCCCACACCCCATCACCGCCGCTCGTTCTCTCCCGTCTCCCGCCTGGCGGCGTCGACGTGATCGATGATCTTCCAGGTCATGGCGGGCAGCGCCAGAGCCGGGAATGCGTCGCGTTCGTGCCAGTGATCGCCGGCGGCCGGCACGAAACCCTGGTGACAGGCAACGCGGAAGGTGACGGCGACGTGGGTGAAAGCGTGGTCCACGGACCCGGCAAGGAGCGACCAGCTGCCCGCCCGGGGTGCATGGGCAAGCGCCTCTCCCAGGGTCCAGGCATCGTCGCGCCAGGGCGTCGACGGGACTTCGAGCATGTCTCCCAGGAGGGACTGTCCCCTGCGCCTGGTCAGCATCACCCGGCCATCGGCGCTCTCCAGCCAGAAGGCCATGGCCTGTCGCAGGGGGCGACGCTTGCGGGGACTCCGGCGGGGCAGGCTGTCGACGAGACCGCGCTGTCGCGCCCTGCATTCCCCGTCGAGGGGACACGCGCCGCAGCGAGGTGCGCGGGGTGTGCACACCATGGAACCGAGATCCATGAGGGCCTGGGCAAAGTCGCCGGGCCGATGACGCGGCACCATGTCCGAGACCGCCTCCGCGACGATTCTCCGCAGGCGGTGGGCGGGTTCGTCAACGGCAAGGTAGCGGGCCATCACCCGTTCGACATTGCCATCGACCGCGGCCTCCGGCCGATCGAAGGCAATCGCCGCGATGGCCCCGGCGGTGTAGGTGCCTATTCCCGGCAGACCCTTCAGTTCCGCCACGGTCCCGGGAAACCGTCCCGCGTGGTCGCGCACGACCACGCGGGCACACTCGTGAAGCCGCGTGGCACGGGCGTAGTAGCCAAGACCCGCCCACAGGGCGAGAACGTCGTCACGGTCCGCAGCGGCCAGGGCGGCGAGCGTCGGCCAGCGTTCGAGGAATCGGCGATAGTATGGAATGACGACCGGCACCGTGGTCTGTTGCAGCATGACCTCGGCAAGCCAGACGCGGTAGGGATCGCTGGCGCCCCCGGTGCGCCACGGCAGTTCCCTGGCGTGGCGGTCGTACCACGCCAGCAGGCGGTCAACGGGGTTCATCGCGTCCATACCCCACGGTCATCACGTCATGTCTGACAGGAAGAAACGGGCGCGCAGCGCACAAGGACGTTTCGTCCATCTGGGAAAGATCCTGCCGCACGCCGCGGGACGCGCCTTCCGGCGCAAGGGCTTCGCCCGTGCCCGTGTCTTCACCGACTGGGCCGACATCGTCGATCACGACACCGCCGAGAACAGCCGTCCGGCGAGGATCTCCGGCAGCACCCTTACCGTCGTCGTCACACCGTCCCACGCCCCCACGATGCAGGTCCAGGAGCCGGTCATTCTGGATCGCATCAACACCTACCTCGGCACGGGAAGCGATCCCGTCATTGACCGCATCAGGCTGAAGCAGGGTTACATCGACGCTCCCCGACCGGCGCAGCGGCGGCGGGAGCAGCGGACGCTGGATGCCGCGGAGACGGCCCATCTCGAACGTCTTGTCGCACCCGTGCGGGATCCTGCGCTGAGAAAGGCCCTTCTCGATCTGGGACGCGCCGTCATCGCATCGGACAACGTTCGGACACGGGGAGGTGGTAGCGGAGGAGGGACTTGAACCCCCGACCCAGGGATTATGATTCCCCTGCTCTACCAACTGAGCTACTCCGCCCGAGAAGGCCCGGAGCATATACGGTCGGCATCCGGCAAAGTCAAGGCGCTCGCGATGCAACGCGCCGCGACGTGAACCGGCATGGCAACCGCTGCATGCCGTTGATGAACAGGCCGTGTTGGGCGCGCGCGCCGTCGAGATCGATGTCAAGATCGGGCATGGTCTCGAAGAGAACCCGGAAGAGGTTGTGCATTTCGCGACGGGCGAGGTGAATGCCGAGACAGTGGTGCGGACCGCCACCGCCGAAGCCGACGTGATCGTTGGGGGAGCGGCGGATGTCGAAGCACTCGGGGTTCGCGAAGACGGTCTCGTCCCGGTTGGCCGAAATGTACCAGAGGACGACCTGGTCACCGGCGGCGACCGGCTGGCCACCGATGACGACATCGCGCTCCACCCGGCGACCGAAGTGGACGACCGGACTGGCGTAGCGCACGATCTCCTCGATCGCCGTTCCCGCCAGTTCCTCGTAGTGTTCCCGCCAGTCGCACCACTGCGCCGGATGGCAGGCGAGAAAGTACATGCCCTGGGCCAGTGAACTCGACGTGGTTTCGATGCCCGCGGTGATGAGAAGCTGGAAGTAGATGCCGATGTCGCGGTCGGTGAGTCTGGCGCCATCGACCTCGGCGGCGACCAGGCGGCTCATGAGATCGTGACCGGGCGCCCGGCGGCGCTTGCGGGCAAGATCCTCACCGTAGAGATTGAGGGCGCGGAAGGCCTTCAGCGACTCCGAGGCCTCCACGGGATCGAGCGCCTTCAGGGTGAGCCGCGCGAGTTCATCGCGTTCGTCCCCGGCGGGAACCGACAGCATGTCGCAGATCACCGTCAGGGGCATGCGATTGGCGATGTCGACGGCAAAGTCGCAGCAACCGTGCTCGCTGACAGCACCCACCACCGAGCGGGCCGCGGCATCCATGTCCTGCTCCATGCTCTCCAGGAACCGCGGCGTGAACACCTTCACCAGAATGCGCCGAAGAGCCGGATGCAGCGGCGCGTC
>JAJEHK010000167.1 GCA_022823765.1 Alphaproteobacteria bacterium
CAGCGTCGGCCAGGGAATGCCGGTGAACTGGAAGAAGGCGATGGTCCCGAAATCGCCGATGGCGCAGCCCAGCAGGCACCAGGCGGTGTTCTTCGACGCGGTCCGCCATGTGTGGCGGGAGCGCCAGTCGATCGGGAAACCCGCGGCGATGGCGGTCATGGCGATACCGGTTGATGCGTTCCTGTGGGCTATATAGGATTTCCAGTAACTGGAAAGTCAATGGGCCGGATGTGAATATCTCCACGGCAGCGAAGAAGGCCGGACTGCCCGTGAAGACGGTGCACTACTACGCGGATACCGGACTGGTATCGGCACCGTCCCGCTCCGAGACGGGATACAGGACCAATGACGGCGGCGCCGTGCGGAAGCTGGTGTTCGTGCGCCGGGCGCGGGAGTTCGGTTTCTCGATCGACGAGTGCCGGGAACTGCTGAACCTCTACGAGGACCAGCAACGGTCGAGCGCGGACGTAAAGCGCATCGCCATGAAGCGATTGGCGGAGATCGCGGAGAAGCAGCGCGAATTGCAGTCGCTGCATGACGAACTCGCCCATCTCGTGGACGCCTGCCAGGGCGACGACAGGCCGGACTGCCCGATCATCGACGGGCTGGGCAACCGGCACGTCGGCATCTAATTGCCCGCTCTTCATCAGCCCTGAGAAGCCGGCCCGCCCTTGCGCGGCGACCACCCCGAACTTGTTCAGCAGAGCCCGCATGGCATTGATGAGCATGACCTTTTGGCGGATCAGGAGCTCCCGGGTCCGATGCAGCATGAATACGGCTTCCTGCTCCTCCGTCTTCACCGGGACATACCCCATGATCGGCCTGTCGCCGGTCTCGCAGATCGCTTCGGCATCCGCCGCGTCGTTCTTTTGCCGCTTGACGGTAAGCGATTAAATTTCCCCGTTCCCCCTGAGCCTCGATGTCCAACGACCGCAATTGATGTGAATATGTCGACGGGCGTGGACCGCCGGTTGGAGCGGGTCTCGTTCAGCGAGGTGCCTTTGGGGGCTCCGCCGGGATAATTTGTCTCTCCGACCAGCTTCCTGCGCGGCGACGGTTCCGGCGCTACCGGCCTGATCTCATCTCAATATATAACGATGTCAAAGACTTATGAGTCGTACTCTAACACTTTTTGCGCTTCATCGGCCAGCAAGACGTTCCCGGGTTCACCCCGCCTTGAGCGGACGCCACGTCCGTTGAGGCGCACGCCAATCGATGCCCTCGAGCAGTATCGCCAGCTGTGCCGGTGTCACAGTCACTTTGCCATCGGCCGGCGACGGCCAGACGAAACGGCCACGCTCAAGACGCTTGCTGAACAAGCACGCACCCTGTCCGTCCCACCAGATGACCTTGATCAGGTCGCCCCGACGGCCGCTGTTCCGCCAGCTGTTCGAGCACGGCGCGGCGCGTCTCCTCGTCGAGCGCCTCCCACACGTGCGCATGGGGAAGTGGAGTGTCCGGAAAGATCAGGTTCAATTGCATGCTGGTGCTCCGCTTCACAACGATGAAGAAGAGCATCCACGAGGGCTCTCAAGCGCAACAGATCCTGCGGCCCGGCGACCAGTTCACGGTCGTGCTGAGACGGTGCGGAGTGATCGCCGGGTTCCGCGTCCGTCCACTCTGCCGGAACGAGGCGCCGGCTTCCGTCGGGAAACATCACGAGCAGATACAGCCGGTGCTGGCGATGATATTGGTTCAGAACTTCAACGGACCGGCCTGCCAGAACATGCGCCTCATGCGTGATCCTCACAGAGGTTGGAACCTCGCGGAGGTGGGTAGTGTGTCGGGTGGTCCTTCCATTCGGTGGCCGGCCTCGCGCTGGTGGAGTTTGCCGGCGCCGCACCCGGGCTCTATGTCTCGATGCGAGCAAGGTGGCGTTCGGGCCAGGAGCGGCACGAACGCGATCGATCAGGGGAACACAAACGACGAGGGACCAACACATGAATGCATGGATGTTGCTGGCATTGGCCATTGCCCTGGAAGTGATCGCGACCTGCTTTCTCAAACTGTCGAGCGGTTTCGAAAAGTGGCATTGGGGCGTTCTTTCCATCGTCTCCTACAGCTGTTGCTTCTGGGTCATGGCTCCGGCCCTCAAGGTGATTCCGGTGGGCGTTGCGTATGCCCTGTGGGCAGGCATCGGCATTGTCGCAGTGACGGTGATCGGGTGGTCAGTATTCGAGGAGCGTCTCGAAGCCGTTCAACTGGCATTCATCGGAATGATCGCGATCGGTGCCGCCGGCCTGCGCTTCACCACGACCGCAGCTCCGGTCTGACGGTACGGGGGTCGGGGTCGCCGCCCGGACCACGTCCATGGTCAGGACAGGTCGCGAAGGGAGCTGTGAGCACACCCGGCACGCGGCAGACAGGATCGTGGTCGATGCCCGGAGCGGGGAGATGTGGCGGAGGCCGGTGACCGTCTCCCGTGGGGGCGGCGCACTGACGTCTCGTCTGGACGCATCGGTGAGTGTCGGCGGGGAGCCAGCGTCGTCGGCATCTTCCCCGATGAGGACGCCATCACACGCCTCGTCGGTGCGATCCTGTTCAAGCAGAACGACGAGTGGACCGTCGCAAGGAGATGCATGACGCTGGAATCGATCGCTCCCGTCAGCGACAATCTCACCGTCAAGCTGCCCCCGTGGCAGCCAGTGAGTCGCGGCCCTGTCCACCGGATACCGCGACGGGCGCCAGGTTCTTGCACCACCCCCGGTGGCCCAACCGGAACTCCGGAGTTGAGGCAAGAATCCGGTGCTGCAAGAGCCACGAACGGGGGACGGATTCGGGAGGAACAAGTGATTGCCAAGAAGAGTCTCGCGGAGGGGTTTGCTGCGATCGACGAGCCCTGGTCGCCGCGCGTAGCGGGCGATATCAACGAGATGCAGATCAAGCTGGTCAAGCTCGAAGGCGAGTTCGTCTGGCACCGCCACGATGAGGAAGACGAGCTCTTCCTCGTAACCTCGGGCTGCCTGCGGATGGAGTTTCGCGATCAGCCGCCACAGATCGTCGAGCCGGGAGAGTTCATCATCGTGCCGCACGGTGTCGAGCACCGGCCCGTCGCCGAGACGCCCTGCGAAGTCGTGCTCCTGGAGCCCGGCACGACGCTCAACACGGGCAATGTCGAGAACGAGCGAACGGTCCGGAATCCGGGACACGTCTGATGGATGTGGTTCGACAGGCCGGACCGCAGCCGCGGTGGCCCGATCTGTTTGCCGCCAGCCGAACGGACACGACCGGCCGGGTGCACGGCTTTCTCGACGCTGACGCCGTGCACGCGGAAGAACCGCCAGATTGATACCCGGCTCGGTGCCGCACCGGCCGAGCCCGCCGCCGCGAAGATCTCGTCCGGCGTCAGGTCCGGCTGGCCCTCCGGCAACGCCAGGATACGCGGCCCATGCGCCTCCGTCGAACCCGCCGGTCCCCGCCCATCGGCGCTGGCCTCACGCTGCCTGTCCGCCGCCACCGCCGAAGTCTGCTCTTTGAACTCGCGCTGATCCCGAACTGTAGTGGGGGCCTCTGGAGTCGGACAGTTTCACACGGCGGATTTGGCGGGGTATGGGACTTCAGCCGCCCGG
>JAJEHK010000240.1 GCA_022823765.1 Alphaproteobacteria bacterium
GCGTCTCCAGTCAAGCACGACTGTTGGCAGCCGACCGTTCCGTCTCGGCTGTTGCCGAGGTTTGTGTGAGGCCCCTTGCGATGCCGTCGACAGTTGGGACGTGGTATCAGGAACATCGCCAGGTGGCGATCGACTGCTCGACACTGGCGGTTGCGGGGAATACCGGCGCTCCCTCGGCCTGCCCGGCTCCGGTCGCGGCAACCCGGGCTTTCCTGAGCTGCGGCTGTCTGATCTCATCGAGTTCGGAATCCTGGTGAGCCGGTCTTGTTATCGCCTTGTAGGCCATGCCTGACCGCATTCCAGTTTCTGCCCCAGCGCAACCCCACGGCTTGGCAGAGAACGGCAACGTTCTTCGCAAGACAGCTCCCGATGTCCACGGTCACCGCACGTGATTGAAATCAATGCCCATCACGTCACGCGATGAAAGAACCTTCAGCGAGCGTGGCCACACCCCGAGACTGGAACTGCGGTTCATCCCTGTGTTCACGGGGAACAGGTGGCGCCTCATGCGCGGTGGAAACCCACCTCGACGATCGGGACTGGCCCCATTTCGGTGACCGGATGGTCGCTGCGGCTTCCGCCGCGTCAGCGTTCGAGGATCGTGATGATGCGGGGATCGTTCAGGGCGTCAAGGGCCAGCTCGAGACGTCGAAGATCGGGCAGTTTCTCGACAACGAACCGGGAATAAAGTAAGGAGAACGCGTCGTCATGGCACAGGTCGCGCTTCCTTCATGCAGTGTACGATCAAATCCGACTTTGGGTCATGGCGACATTTTTCACAGCTCATTTCTTTAGTTTATTGAGTTTCTCGATGGCTGACGGGGTATCCCGCAGGCTTGGAGTGGACTCCCAGCATCCGAAACGAGGCCGACACGGCCTCTGGTGCCTGTTCAGGCAGCCGCCAAGCGCCTGTTGGCGTAAAGGACGTTCGGAGACCGGACATTTCGGCAAATCCTCAACGGATTATGGACAGTGCAGCACTGTCATGACGATTTTCCGGGAGCGGCGCCACGCCGCTCGTTGATTCAAAAGCGCAGGTTGAATGCGAGAATGAAGGTTCGCGCCCAGCCGGCTGCAGTGGGACCGTTGAAGCTGCCAGGACTTTCTATGTCGACGGTGAGGCCGGTGTTGTTGAGATTGAAGACGCCTGCGGCAAGACGCGCACCCACGAACCCCAGAGGTTCCCTCCAGTCGATGATGGCGGCGTGGCCGGTCCATGACTCGAACACACCCGTGTCCGTACGGTTCCGGAATGCGGCGCGGTGGTTGACTGTCCAGACGCCGGTCAGGTTTCCGCCTTCCTGCGCCATCACGCCCACCCAGATCGATCGCAACTGCCGGTGGACTGACAAATCCGTCTGCAGGAAGGTCGGCCGCCGTTTCGTTACTCATCGCCGACGGTGGGGCGCGCAACGACCGCACTCGGTCCTACAGTCTTTCGGCCCACAACCGGGCTCTGACGGTGCTGGGGTTCAGCCCTGAGCTTGCAGTCGTTCGCGAGACCCGTGACAGCAACGCCCAGTTCCACGACTACCAGCGTGCGTCGGGAGAACTGCGCTTCGTGCAGCAGTTCTAGCTCCCCCGACCGCCAGCGCGACGGCGATCAGCGTCCGTCTCGCTTTCATCACTCCCACCAACACTTTGCATGGCCGCATACGCATGTTTGGCCGTTGGCATGCTTGAATCCTTCGCTGTACTCGCCGTCCGCTGCCACGCATGCCGGCGTCGTCTGTTCATTCGGTGTGAGGATGCTGCCCCCAAGCGCCGACATTTCCTCGACACCACTGGCGAGGGCTTCACTTCTGCCTTGAGTGGCTTCGATAAGGTCCTGGCACTTGGGCTGGTCGATACGGGTGCCGACCTCACTCACGAAGTACCCGTGATGCCAGCACACGCAGAAGTTCACACCGATATTGGGGTGAGCGTCCCTGCAGTGCGGCGCCACAAGGGCATCAAGAACATATTCCTCACCAAGTTCGTGATCTTCGCCCGTCATCTGCAAGGGTTGGTCGTCGGCCATGCTCACCCCCCGCTGCCAGGTACAGGAACAACATGGCTGGTAGTACGCTCAACGCTCGTTTCATGATTCCCCTCCTTTCGCAGCGCAGCGGTGCTCGACTTCCCATCGTGCATCTTTCCATGACATTCCGAACCTGACCAGCGTCTGGACCTCTTCCTCTGGCTCCAGGCGCTCCATGACCTCGGATTTCGGCAGGATGCCGTAGCGCAGGTACATCAGCGTGAGGAACTTTCGCTCTATGGGGCCGGTAACCTTGTAGGGAGAGGCTTGCGCTGTTTGTAACTCCTTGCGGATTCGCCGGTAAGTCCGGCGTTCGGATTTCTTTTCCCCCAACGTGTGTCTGGCAACTGCCTGAAAGGGCGCGATTGACCGTGCCGGCCTGGCTGCGGATGCGGGGATTCCACCCCAGGTCTTCCGAAGACCTGTGCGGTCGCCGGGATGTGGCGGGCCCTGATCGCCGGCGTGGTCTTCCAGCAGGCCTCGGTGGCGCTGCTGCTGCGGGAACTCTCCCGCAACCCGGCACTTCTGGACCTGTGCGGCTTCCATCCCGTGCCGCGCAAGGCGAGGCGCCGGCATCTTCTGGCGGACACGACCCACGAGGTTCCCGTGGCGGCGATGGTGACGAAGGCGTCCGCCTCGGAGGTCCGGACGCTTGACGGACTGTTGTCGCGGACCTTTGACGAGACTCCGGAACTGGCCGAGCGCTGCACGGATCTGTGTGCAGACCGCGGGTATGATAGCGGACCTCTCAACGGGAGGCTCATGGACACCTGGGGGATCCGTCCGGTCATCGACACCCGGAAGATGTGGCGTGAAGAGAAGGCGCAAGGCGGACGTGACCGCAAGGCGACGGTCACCCAGCCCCTCGATCCGGAGAAGGCGGACACGATCGTCTTCACGGAACGCGGCGAGGTCCGCTGCGTCTGTCCGGCGACGGACACGGAGCGTCCCCTTGCCTTCCACGGTTTCGAGGCGGACCGGGGATGTCTCAAGTATCGCTGTCCGGCCGCGGCCGACTGCACCGGCCGGGCGGCATGTGAAGCCATCGCGCGCTGCCGCACGAAGGGGCATGGCAGGATCGTCCGCGTTCTCCTTGACCGGGACCGGCGGATCTTCACACCCATGCCCCGCAGCAGCCTGACCTGGCAACGCCGCTATCGCAGCCGTTCGGCGCTGGAGCGCATCAACAGCCGCCTCGACCAGAATTTCGGCTTCGAGCACCACACCATCCGAGGGCTGCGCAAGATGACGTCCCGGGTCAACCTCGCTCTGGTGGTGATGATGGCCCTCGCGGTCGTCAGCGTCGAAGAACGCCAACCGCACCTGATGCGCAGTCGGGTGCTGCCCGATACCGGCTGATCCGCCCTTGCAACCACTGCCGTGATGACCGCGCCACCCTGTAGCAGGCTTGCGCTCGCCCGCATCACGGCGGCACGGCAAGACAACCGTCCGACCATAACCCGAAAACGCCGATTCGACAGTCTGCTGCGGGCGCCGGGGCCTCGAAGGCGGCACGGACAGCCCCGGGCTGAGAATGATGCCGAGGGGACCAGCGCCGAATATCGCTACAGCGCAAGTCCCTCTTGCAGGGGTTCATTGAACGGCATAAGGTGATCTGCAAGCGGCCTTGCTTCCGGGAGGGCATTCAGAAATTGTTTCGAACAGACTCCCTGATTTATCGGGCGCAGCCCGAGGCCTTGGACGAGCCGCTGAAGGTGTCGGCGCCGCATGAACGCGTATTCAGGACGGCCTTGATGATCTTGTTGCCGGCAATGGTTGGACTGGTTGCG
>JAJEHK010000146.1 GCA_022823765.1 Alphaproteobacteria bacterium
CCGGAGATCGGCGCGGTCCTCCATGCCGATGACCGTCTCTCGGGCAAGACGCTGGATGCGGTCGAGCGGCTTCTCTCGCGTCTTGGGAAGAGCGAACTCCTGGAGGCACAGGAAATCTATGTCGGCCAGTTCGACCGGTCACGCAGCCTGTCACTTCACCTCTTTGAGCACATTCACGGCGAATCCCGTGACCGGGGCCAGGCGATGGTCAATCTGGCGGCCCACTACGAGACCGCAGGCTACCGAATCGATGCCAACGAACTGCCGGACTACCTGCCACTTTTCCTTGAGTTCCTGTCACTGAGGCCGGCCGAAGAGGCGCGAGGCCTCCTCGGCAACGTCGTCCACATCCTCTCGGCCATCCGCATTCGCCTGGAACGGCGCGGCAGCGACTATGCCGCGGTGTTTGCGGCACTCGAGGACGTCGCCGGCAGGAAGGCCCCGCGCGCCGCGGTGGAAGACCTTCTCGAACATGACAGGACGCCGGAGGCCGAGGCGGCGGCCCTTGACAGCGATTGGGAAGAGGTGCCTGCCTTCGCCGGTGACGGGTCATGCCCGGCAGCGCGGGAGACCCTGAACCGCATGGCGGAACTCGCTCTTCCCACGGACGACGCACGACGGGACGGAGCGTGACGATGGGCGACTGGTTCCACATCCTGATCTTCGGCTACTACCCCTACCTCGCGGCGACGGTGTTCCTGGCGGGGAGCCTCATACGCTTCGACCGCGAGCAGTACACCTGGCGCAGCGGCTCGAGCCAGCTGCTGCGCCGGCGCCAGCTGATGATGGGGAGCATCCTCTTCCATGTCGGAATCCTGTTCCTGTTCTTCGGGCATTTTGTCGGGCTCCTGACGCCGCAGGAGATCTACCACGCCGTCGGTCTCACCTCGTCGGCCAAGCAGGTGCTGGCGGTCGTCGCCGGCGGTCTCTTCGGGGCCGTGTGTTTTGTCGGTCTCACCATGCTCCTCCACCGGCGCCTCTTCGATCCGCGCATCCGCAAGACGTCGAGTGCCATGGACATCGCCATTCTGGTCATCCTGTGGCTGCAGCTGGTGCTCGGCATGGTGACGCTGCCGTTCTCCTGGGCGCATCGCGAAACCGGCGACATCATGGTGACCCTGTCGCTCTGGGCGCAGAAAATCGTCACCTTCCAGAGCGATGCCGCGCTCCATGTGGTCGACGTCTCCTGGGTCTACAAGGCGCATATCGTCCTCGGACTGACGATCTTTCTCATCTTTCCGTTCAGCCGCCTGGTCCACATCTGGAGTGCGCCCGTCGGCTATCTTGGCCGCCGTGGCTACCAGGTGGTGCGAAGCCGCGACCACAAGCGGACGGCCTCGCCGTGAACGGCATCCGCGTCAACGATCACCACATCAGCGAAGACGACATCCTTCGGGAGATGCAGTACCACCCGGCGGAGAGCGCCGCCGAGGCTCGCCATGCCGCCTGCGAGTGGCTGGTGATCCGCACCCTCATTCTCGACCGGGCGCGGGCCGTCGGCATCGAGGGCGACGACGACAGCGGGACCTTCCAGTCCCTGATCGAGCGCGAGGTGGACGTGCCTGCGCCTTCCGACGAGGAATGCCACCGCTACTACGGCAACAACCGGGAACGGTTTCGCAGCCCCGATCTGGTGGAAGCGGCGCACATCCTCTTCGCCGCACCGCCCGACGATGCCGATGAGCGCACGAAGAAGGAAGCCGAGGCACAGCGCGCCATCGACACCCTGAGCGCAACTCCCGAACGCTTCGGCGAACTGGCTCGGGCCCATTCGGCCTGCGATTCACGTCACAATGACGGCAGGCTCGGCCAGGTCTCGCGTGGCGACACCGTGCCCGAACTCGAGACCTTTCTCTTCAACCTTGACGAGGGCCAGCTCTCGCCCGTTCCGGTCAAGAGCCGCTACGGCATCCACGTGGTGCGCGTCGACAAGCGGGTTCCCGGGCGTCAGCTCCCCTTTGAGGCCGTCGCCGACAAGGTTGCCGATTACCTGAAGGAGGCGTCCTGGCGCCGCGCCTTCCGTCAGTACGTTCAGCTCCTGGCGGGCAACGCCAGCATCCAGGGCTTCCAGATCGCCGCCGCGGACACGCCCCTCGTCCAGTAACCAGCGGCCCATGTCCCACGAGCGGTCCGCGTCGAGTGGTCACATTCTGCCCCGCGATCCGCCCTCACCCGTATCCGCCAGCTTCAATAGCCGTCATGCAGTGAGCCCCATCTTGAAGAACGGCGACCGCGCCACTTGGCCGGTGTCCGGTGGCGGGGCCGCTTCCTTGGTGGTAGCGTCCGCCGGGCAAGGACGAACGGTCCTGGCTCGGACCATGTTCGCCAGGGTCTCAGGAATCTCCCGGACATCACCTTAACCCGGTCAGAATTCCGTTCGGGGGTGGCACAGTCCATGTTGAGAAGCAGTGAATTCGTGCCGCTGGTGGCCCTGCTCATGTCGCTGTCGGCGCTCTCGACCGATGCCATGCTGCCAGCGCTGCCTGAAATCGGCTCCGATCTCGGAGCCGCCGCACGCAACGACGTGCAGTACATCATCACCGCCCTATTCCTCGGCATGGGCATCGGACCCCTTCTCTTCGGACCGCTGTCGGACTGCATCGGGCGCAAGAGTTCCATTCTCATCGGTCTGGCGATCTTCATGGCAGGTTGCGTCATCTCGATCGCCGCCACGGAGTTCTGGGTCATGATCGCCGGACGCGTGCTCCAGGGAGTTGGGGCCGCCTCACCCCGTGTCGTCTCCATGGCCATCGTGCGCGACCAGTACGAGGGACGCCTGATGGCGCGCATCCTGTCCTTCGTGATGGCTGTCTTCATCACCGTCCCCATGGTGGCCCCGGCCATGGGACAGGGAATTCTGCTCGTCGCCGACTGGCGGGCCATCTTTGCCGCGCTCTTCGTCGTGGCGGGAATCGCCGGCCTGTGGCTGCTGATTCGCCAGCCGGAAACACTGCCCCGCCAGCATCGCCTGCCGTTCTCGGTGACGGCGGTCATGAGATCGGCCGCCATGGTGGTGCGAACCCGCCAGGCACTCGCCTACACGCTGGCCCAGGGCTGCGCCTTCGCTCCCTTTGTTGCCTATCTCAGCACCGCACAGCAGATCTTTCAGGTGACGTACGGGGTCGGCCTCCTCTTTCCCCTGTACTTCGCGGGCCTCGCCCTTTCCTTCGGTGTCACCGTTCTCGTCAACGGTCATCTCGTCATGCGCTACGGCATGCTCCGGCTGTCCGTCATCGCAGCCATCGTCGTCACGGTCGCCTCCGCCGTCACCTGGGGGCTGATCTTCATCTTCGATGGCGTTCTGCCGCTGTGGCTCTTCCTGGCATCGCTGTTGGTGATCTTCGGCGGGGTGGGGCTGCTCTTCGGCAATCTCAACGCCCTCGCCATGCAGCCGCTCGGCAACATTGCCGGCGTCGGAGCGGCCATCGTCACGCTGATCTCCACTCTCGTCGCCGTGCCCCTGGGTGGTCTGATCGGCTATCTCTACGACGGCACCCTCTTCGTTCTCATGGGCTCCTTCGCTCTCTCGGGTGCGGCAGCCCTCGCCGCCGTCGCCTGGGGGGCCCGCCGCTAACGCCTCGCCGGAAAGCGTGCCGCAACTCCGTCACACGGCTTGCGAGCCCTTTGAGCGGACTCCACACTGTCCGCCCTGGCAGTCCGTTCTCCGTCTCAAGGTGTTTCCCTGGACTCCATGGGGAAGCGACTCTGCCATTGTCCTCCCGCTCGCACACCGGCTCCGTCCTTGCAATGCGCCCAGAGTGGCGCGGGCAATTGGCGTTCACCTCTCGACCTGCACTCGACCGTGCCGTCGTCACGGTCGTCCGGTTCGTGACCTGAAGGTCGAGACCATGTCGCAACAACCCCGGTTGCCATGCTTGCATATTACCGGTACCATTACCGGAAATAGGGGAAATCATGACCAGCGCCAATCCGTCTCCCGTCACCAAGTGGCGCAAGCGCCGCCAACGGCAGGGCTTTGTGCGTGTTGAGGTCCAGGTCCGGAAAGAAGACGCTTCGCTCGTAAGGGACGTCGCCACGGCGCTCGTTGACCCCGAACGAGAGATCGAGGCGCGTGCCATTCTGCGCGAAAAGATCGCCATGCCGCGCTCCGGAAGTCTCAAGGCGCTTCTGGCCTCGGCGCCGCTCGAAGGGATTGACCTCGAACGCTCGCGCGAATTCGGGCGTGACGTCGCGCTGTGACATTCCTGATCGACACGAACATCATCTCTGAGGTGCACAAGGGTGAGCGCGGCGATCCGGCGGTGAGAACGTGGTGGAACGGCGTCGCCGAGGATGATGTGTGGCTCAGTTCATTGGTGCTGGGCGAGATCCACAAGGGCGTGGAGATGGTGCGTCCCCGCGCCCCAGGAAAGGCCGAAGCGCTGGAGGCGTGGCTCGCCGACGTGATGTCGCACTTCGCCCATCGCGTGCTGCCCGTCGATTCGGCTGTTGCCGAGCAATGGGGCAGGATGAGTGCAGTCCGCCCGGTGTCCGTCATTGATGCGCTCCTTGCCGCGACGGCCAAGGCCAATGGCCTGATCCTCGTGACACGCAACGTCGCTGATGTGGCGGGATTGGACGTCGAGGTGCTGAACCCGTTCGAAGCTTGAGAGCAGGAATTGCATCAGGCGGGCCAATACGGCCCCGGAGACGCCGTTACGGCGGAATTCTTCGAGCTATGCAGTATCGCCGGCACCCTCGGCACGACGTAGCGACAGACACCCGATCGAGAGGGCAACCATCCGGGGAGGACCGCGGACTGTCGGGCACGACCGGACGGTGAAGGCCGGCATTGCGGCATGGCGCGGCGCTCGGTAGCACAGACGCTCGAGCGCGTTGATCGCCTGTTCCCCTGCCCGGGTGCTTCTCACAGCTTCCTCATCGATGCTGCGCGGTGCTTCGGGCCGTCAGGATTGGAGAGCCGCGGCGCGCACGCTCTCCGGCGTGAAGGGAATCTGCCTCAGCCTCAGCCCGGTCGCGGCGCAAACGGCATTGGCGATAGCAGCCGCGGCAGGGCCGGCCGTGGCTTCCCCGGCGCCGAGGAACGGCGCGCGCCCGGGATCGATCAGCACGGTCTCGAACACCGGCACATTGTCGAAGCCCAGGATCGGGTAGCTGTCCCAGTCGCGACTGGTGATGCCGTCCCGGTCAAAGGTCACCGCTTCGTGGAGCGTCCAGCTTGCCGCCTGGACCACGCCGCCCTCCAGTTGTGCGGCGAGCCCCGCCCGGTCCACGACTTCACCCGCATCCGCGGCGATAGCACATCGTTCCAGCCGGATTTCTCCCCTGTCGCCTACTGACACTTCCATGATAACCGCGGCATAAGTCTCACTATTCTTGTACTGCGCGAATCCCAGGCCCCGTCCGCGACCCTGCGGACAATCAGTGCCTGCCGGATCGAGGCGCTCTGCCGCCGCCTCGATGACCGCGCGCCCGCGCGGGTCCGACAGATGGCGCAGCCGGAAGGAAACGGGATCGCTGCCGGCTTTCGCGGCAAGCTCGTCCATGAAGGACTCGATGGCGAAGACATTCGCATAGGCGCCGAGCGAACGCAGCGCCGAGACCCGGAGCGGCATGTCGCGCACGAGATGCTTGACCAGCCGCTTCTCCGGCAGGTCGTAAAGCGGGTCGAGATTGCGGTGGATGCCCACATGGCGCCCCAGCGCCGGTCCCGGAACATGCGGTTCGAGCGGCTCGGCGAGGAAACGGGCCGAAAGCAGTCGGGCCGCACCCGTCCCGTCCGGCCCCGGATGCGGACGCATGGAATAGGTGTCGCTGTATGTCTCGTGCGACCAGGCGGCGATCCTGCCATGCCCGTCGAGGCTCGCGCGCAGATCCATCGACGCGCAGGACCCGTATGGTTCCCAGGCATGTTCCTCCTCGCGCGACCACTTGAGCAGCACCGGCGCGCCGGGCAGCGCACGGGCGACAATGGCCGCATCGAAGGCCGCATCGTCGGCGCCGTTATGGCCGTAGCAGCCCGCGCCCGGCGCGTGGCGGACATGGATCGCTTCGGACTCCATGCCGAGCGCATCGGCGAGTGCAAGGCGCAGAAAGTAGATCCCCTGGCTGTGCGTCACGACGGTCAGACGGCCATCGTCAAACGTCGCCATCGCCGTCGACGGACCCATTGAGGCGTGCATCTGGTATGGCCGTTCGTAACGTGCCTCCAGAGTGACGGCAGCGTCGGCAGGCGGACCCTCGAGCGGCGCCACGGGCGCCTCCGCCGGAGTTCCGTCGATGACCGGCAGGCTCACCTTCTCGTTGCCGCGAAGGCCCTCGTAGACGTCGCCAGAGAAGATTCCGTCGCCAAGCTCCCAGGAAGCCGCTGCACCGAGACGACCGGAGGCCCTGACCGCCGCATACTCGTCTGCTGCTGCAACAGCCAGGAAGCTCCCGTCTCGCACCACCTCGATGCCTTCCGCGCCCAGCCGATCAACTACGGCCTCGTTCAGGCCGACGAGCAGCGCATGGTAGTGCGGCGGGCGTACCAGGCGCGCGTGCAACATGCCCGGAAGGCTCATGTCGTGCAGGAAATGAGGCCGGCCGCGGACGATGTCCTCCAGTCCCCGCGCCAGCGCAGCCGTTCCGACATGCCGAAGCGCGGTACGCGGCTTGAGTGGCGCATCCGGATCGACATCGATACCGAACGGTCCATCGGCGGCCAGCTCCCAATAGCTCGTCCTGCGGTTGGTGGCGTGCGAACGGATTTCGCCGTCCTCGACCTCCAGCGTCGCGACATCCACGCCCAGCACGCACGCGGCGCGTGCCAACAGGTGCCGCCGGGCCGTTGCCGCAGCCTGACGGACCGCATTTCCGGTCTGAGCCATCGACTGGCTGCCCACGGTGAGACCCTCGTCCGGCGAGAGACCGGTCTCGACTCGTGCGACCCTTACCCGGCCAGGGTCGACATCGAGCTCGTCCGCTGCCAGCAGGGCAGTTGCGGTCGAGATGCGCTGGCCGATATCGACCTTGCCGCTGCGGACGGTCACGGTTTCGTCGGCACCGAAAGTAAGCCAGTCGTCGAGCGCCGGATTGTTGAGAAGGCTTGGATTAGGCGCCATCGGCGAGCAACCGGTCGACCGCCCTCAGCACATCGGCATGCGCGCCGCAGCGACAGAGATGGCCCTCGAGCGCCTCGAGCGCCCCGCGCCGGTCCGGGTGCTCCTCCGCTTCCAGATATGCGGTCAGCGCGATGACCATGCCACTCGTGCAATAGCCGCATTGCGCCGCACCAGCGTCGAGGAAGGCGCGCTGCACGGGATTGAGTTCTCCCTCCTCCGCAAGGCCTTCAATCGTTGTGATCGCGCGACCTTCGAACTCGGATACCGTCCGGACGCAGCTCAACACCCTTTCGCCGTCGGCGATCACGGCGCATGCCCCGCACTGTTCCAGTCCGCATCCAAGCTTCGCCCCCATCAAACCGAGCCGGTTGCGCAGCACGTAGATCAGCGGCATCGCCGGGTCCGCCTCGACCTTCCTGACCGCACCGTTGATGTTGAGAAGGAAGGCGTTCATTCAGCAATCGCGGTGGCCGCTCACAGCGGCCGGGCAAGCCCGTCCAAACCGCCTTGGGCAGTCCGACATGACAACAGGCCTGACCCTCGGAACGCATGAACAAGGACGCGTACTGCGGCGGGACATCGACATGGAACCAGCGCCTTGGACGCTGCAACCGATCTGTGGCATCCAGGAACGCGCCGTGCCCGGCGCCGAGCGCTTGCTACGCCAACCACATCCAACGAAGACCTATTCCTGACCATCCCTTTCCTGGAATGGCTCAGCTTCCGTGCGAATGCCCTGTCCTCGACGGGTCTGTGACCTGGCTTCATAGGTAGAGTTGCCCTTCCATGTATTTCACGGCAGTGCAGTAAAGCAACACGCGGTCGGCCCGCAACTCACAGTCGACCGTTGCCCCGCGAAGAGAAGGTTGACGTGCTCGAAGCGAACTCCGCCCTAGCTGCTTGGCCCAATATGGAACGAGAGAACAGTGGGCCGATCCTGTGAAACCGATGTCTTCCTCTTCGCCTTGCTTTGGACAGAACCAACGCGAAACGAAATCGAAATCGTCATCCCCGCGAGCGGTTATCACCGCCGCACGACATGGTAGCGAGATCAATGCGTGATAGTCCGGAGCAAAATCAATCACGTCATCTGCACATGGAAAAATCACAAACAGATCCAGAGCGGCGAGCACTGATGTCGCCTTGCCGCCGAAAGCGGCCTTGATCGTGTCGGAGTCGGCGAAGGGCTCCTGCACAAGAGCCGGGAGGTCAAGCACGTATGTACCGTCCCGACGCCTGGAAACCTCGAGACGTCCATCCTTGATGCCGAATCCGATTGAGTCGGCATCGTCGTTGAGTTCCGTAACAGCTACGAATGCGGCGGCAAGCGTACCGTGGCCGCAGATACCCGAGATTTCCGTATGGGGCGTGAACCATCGAAGTTCGTACTCCCCATCATCTCCGACGAAGAAGGCCGTGGTCAGCCGGGTTTCGGTCGCGATTCTCTGAAGCAGGTCGTCTCCGATCCAGTTGGGAAGTGGACACACGGCGGCCGGATTTCCCGAAAACGGACCGGAGGCGAATGAGTTGATCTGGTATATGGGCAACTTCATCGTGCGACCTGAGCCGGATGACCACTGACCAGC
>JAJEHK010000085.1 GCA_022823765.1 Alphaproteobacteria bacterium
ATTGCCGCCAGCAGGTTGTTGGCGACGCCGATGGCGTGGAAGTCGCCGGTGAAGTGGAGATTGATGTCCTCCATGGGGACGATCTGCGCATGGCCGCCGCCGGCTGCTCCTCCCTTGACGCCGAACGACGGGCCGAGCGACGGCTCCCTGAGGCAGATCAATGTCTTGCGGCCGACGTGATTGAGGGCGTCACCGAGGCCCACGGTCGTCGTCGTCTTTCCCTCGCCCGCCGGGGTCGGGGTGATGGCGGTCACCAGAATGAGCCGGCCCTTGTCGCGGTTCTCCAGACCCTTGATGTAGTCGAAGGAGAGTTTCGCCTTGTCGTGGCCGTATGGTTCGAGATGTTCGGCGCCGATTCCCAGCCGGTCCTGGGCGAGTTCGATGATCGGCCTCAGTGTCGCGGCCTGGGCGATCTCGATGTCCGATGCGGGTGTCGACATGATGGGGTTTCCCTCCCGGGGCAATGGTTTTGGTGTATGAAGAAGTTGGCGTTGGTCTTTCGCGGCGCCTTCAGGAGGCGTTCCGGGTCTCCCGGTCGCCGTTTTCAACTCCCGACACGCGCGAAGAGAGGCGCATTTCACCGGCGGTGTTGGCCACGGTCGCCAGGCAGGCGGCCGCCCGGTGGTCGGGAATGTGGACCGCGAACCGGGTCACGTAGCGATCATGGCCGGGTGCCGGAATGCGTTCCGAGTTCATGCGCACGATATTGGCGCCAAAGTCGCCGAAGACTTCCGAGATGCGCAGGATGAGACCCGGTGCATCCGGTCCGTCCAGCTCGATGCGATGGGTGATGTGCCCGGTCTCGTCATGCACCGCCCTCATGTCGAAGGTCGCGACCGTGACCCTGCCCTCGGTGACGCCGTCCAGAGTCCCGAGGTCCCGCTCGACCGTTGCCGTGGCGACCTCGTCGGGAATCTCGGCGATGCAGGTGAACTCCGCCATGTCGCCAAGGACGGCAAAGGTCGTGTCGGAGAGATTGGCGTCAAGATCGAAGAGGCGGCCGGCAATGTCGGCCACGAGTCCGGCGCGGTCGTGGCAGATGATGGAGATAAGGCAGACTGCAGTCATGCGGCCTCGAGATGCTGCTTGCGGTCCTCGATGATCTGATCGGCCTCGCGTCCGGTAAGCTCCTGGAGATGATCGAACGACATGTCGAAGTATCCCACGCCCTGGGTCAGTGAACGCAGTTCGCTGATGAGCGTGAGGGTCTCGCCCTGGGGCATGTGCGCCGTGACGGTATCCCATTCCTTCCAGCCTTCGCGTGCCTCGAAGCCGAGGATCTGGCCACGCCGTCCGGTGACGAGCTGCTGCACGCGTGCGGTGGCCGAATTGGGGGCATGAACGCTGACGGTCATGATCGGTTCGAGGAGCACCGGACTGCAGGACGGCATGCCTTCGCTCATGGCAACACGTGCCGCCAGCTTGAAGGCCATCTCGTTGGAATCGACGTCATGGTACTTGCCGTCGAAGACCTCGACGGCGATGTCGACCACGGGAAAGCCGAGCGGACCCTGGAGCAGATACTCCTTCACGCCGGCCTCGACGGCGGGAATGTACTGCCTCGGAATGTTGCCGCCGGTCACCGAGTTGTTGAACTCGAATCCGTTGCCCCTGGCCAGCGGGCGGATGTTGATGTGAACGTCACCGAACATGCCGCTGCCGCCGGTCTGGCGCTTGAAGCGTCCGTGCTGGGTGGTCGGCTTGCGAATGGCTTCCCTGTAGGGCACGAGCGGGCGCCCGGACGTCACCTCGACTCCGTAGCGGCCCGACAGCTTCGAGAAGGCTGTCTGCAGGTGCATGTCACCCTGGCCCCAGAGCACCAGCTGGTTGAGGTCCGAGTCCTGTTCGGGCTCGATGGATGGATCCTCCTCGTGAATGCGATGGAGCGCCGTGGCCATCTTCACCTCGTCCTCGCGCCGCGCCGCGTGGATCGCGAGGCCGTAGAGGTGAGGCAGCGCCTCGGCGCGTGGCCAGGCGGAGTCCTCGTCGGGGGCGGCGTTGGCCATCACGAGGGTATCCCCGGTTCGCGCTCCCTCCAGGCGGCCGAAAGCGACGATGTCACCGGCCCCGGCCTGGTCGATCTTGACGTTCTGGCTGCCCTGAAGGTGGTACATGCCGCCAATTCGGTTGCCGTTGACCGTGTCGCCGTCCTTCACCTCGCCACGCCAGATTCGGGCGAGCGACAGCTTGCCGCCATGCTGGGTGTTGTAGGTCTTGAGCACCTGGGCGGCGAAGGCACCGTCGCCGCCGCGCCTTGCCGCGGCGTGTTCGGGATCGGGAACCCAGTGGCGGAGTTCCTGGAGAAGGCGGCGGACACCGTTCTCAAGTTCGGCGGAGCCGAGCAGGACAGGCACCACCCGCGCTTCGGCGAAGGCCCCGCTGAGCTCGCTCACCACCTCGTCCTGGGTCGGCACCTCGTCCTCGAGAATCTGCATCATCAGGTCGTCGCTGAAATCGGCGAGGGCCTCCAGCATCAGGTTGCGTGCCTCGTCCTCTCGTTCCATGACACCGTCCGGCATTTCGATGGCTTCGGAGGCGCCGCCTTCGTGGTAGCGCCAGGCCGACTCGCTGATCAGGTCGACATAACCGGTGACGTGGTCGTCGTCGCGGACAGGCACCTGCGTGATCAGCAGGGGTGTCCCCGAGACGTCCTGCATGGCCGGCAGGAGTTCGCGCATCAGAGTTGTGGTGCGGTCCATCTTGTTGATGAACACGAGATGGGGAATCCGGTTGTGTTCGAGGAAGCGGAAGATCGGCGCTATGGTCGTTGCCCGTTCCACGACCGGCTCGTAGACCACCACCGCGGCGTCGGCGCCGATCAGCGCGTTGCGTGCCTCGGCCTGGAATTCGATGGATCCCGGGCAGTCGAGAAAGTTGAAGTGGATGCCCTCGAAGGTGGCATGGCCGGCACTCACCTCCGTGCTCATGTTGCGCTGGCGCGCCTCCGGCGCCGAATCGCCGACCGAGTTCCCTTCCTTCACGGAACCCTTGCGGCCGATGGCGCCGCAGATGTAGAGCATGGCTTCAAGGAGAGTCGTCTTTCCGCTGAGCGATGGGCCGACGATGGCGATGTTTCTGATGTCTGGCATGATTGTCTCACAAGCTGCGCGTCTGGCACCGTGTGAACCTAGTGTGACGCGCCGGACCCTGCAATGCCCACCAGCATGAAGGTGAGGCACTGCCCCTCTCCCAATGTCAATGACCGGAGGACGGCGGTCTCCATGCTCGTCCTCCACTACACCGGAATGGAGAACGCCGAGGCGGCCCTGCAGCGCCTCGTCGATCCGTCATCCGGGGTCAGTGCCCACTGGCTTGTCGACGAGGATGGCGAGGTCACCTCGCTGGTTCCGGAAGCGCAGCGTGCGTGGCATGCCGGTGTGGCGTGCTGGCAGGGAATCCACGACATCAACAGTGCTTCGGTGGGCATCGAGATCGTCAATCCCGGCCACGACGGAGGGTTGCCGCCGTTCCCCGCACGGCAGATGGAGGCGGTGGCAGCACTCTCCCGCGATGTCGTGGCGCGGCATGGCATCCGCCGGCGCCACGTCCTGGGGCACAGTGATGTCGCACCGCAGCGCAAGCAGGACCCCGGAGAACTCTTCGACTGGCGCTGGCTGGCGAGCCGGGGGGTCGGACTGTGGCCGCCGCCGCAGCCTCCGGCCGCAACATCCCTGAACGAGGGAGACAGGGGCTGCGCCGTCGTGCGCCTGCAGGAACATCTGGCCGGATTCGGATACGCCGTCGCGCCGGACGGCTTCTACGGCGTCGTGACTGCTGCCGTCGTCACCGCCTTCCAGCGTCACTTTCGACCGGCGCGGGTCGACGGCGCGGCGGATGGCGAGACCATGGCCCGTCTCGTGGCGCTGGTCGACGCGGCGCGTTGACCCGGTGGCAGCGGCACGCTATCTCTTTCCACCGGGAATCAGACGGACGGATGGCCGCTCTTCCCCCTTCGGGAAGGGAGGAAAGTCCGGGCTCCACGGAAACATGGCGCCGGGTAACGCCCGGCGGGGGTGACCCCAGGGAAAGTGCCACAGAAAGCAGACCGCCACCGGCCGCAGGGCCGGAGGCAAGGGTGAAAGGGTGCGGCAAGAGCGCACCGCGGCTGCGGCAACGCAGACGGCATGGCAAACCCCGCCAGGAGCAAGATCGAGTAGGGGCGGCACGTGGTTTCACGAGGCCCGTTTCCGGACCCCGCCGCCCGGGTTGATCGCGCGAGGCGCGCGGTGACGCGTGTCCCAGATGAATGGCCATCGGCCGCCTCCGGATCCTAGACCGGGGTGGACCACAGAACCCGGCTTACAGTCCGCCTGATTCCCGTTGCCACCAAGTCTGTCGATGACATGGCCGGGGGGGGGGGGCGATTCCCAACTCCCTGGACCAAATATTTTATCCACTGGCCGGGCCGACAACAACATGAAGAGCCCGATCGGAAGCGAACACGCTACAAGATGATGTAATTTCCTGAGGGAACACCCCCAGTATATTGAAATTTTTTGATGTCAGAGCAGACGACTCAAAACACTGAAATCTTTGTATTCCTGATTTGACATCCCAATGATTCCCAAGTATTCCCAAGAAATCCCAAGCGGAAGGGCGGCGAAAGCGGTCGAGCGGGAATGGCAAGGAGTCCAGGTGCGCTTCCGAGGAAGATCTTTGCGGGAACGCACACCAAGACAATCGATGCCAAGGGGCGAGTTTCGGTCCCACCGGACTTTCGCGCCCAATTCGACAGCCCCGAACAGGGTCTCTTCGTCATGCGGACCGTCACGGGAGACAAGGCGCTCGATGTCTTCGAGCCGGAGGCGTTCTCCGGTTTCGTTTCCAACTCCGAACAGGTGTTCTCCAGCGAGGCGATGGACAGTGCCATCGCCATCTTCGGTTCGGCGCAGAAGCTGCGGCTTGATCGGGAAGGACGAATCGTGCTTCCCGCGGAGTTCACGGAGTTCGCCGAAATCGAAGACGAGGCCTACTTCATGGGGCTGGGGCGCCATTTTCAGATCTGGGAACCCTCGAGAGGCCGGGCCAAGCTGCAAGAAGCGCACAGGAAAACCTCCCTCAACCCCGGGAGCATCAGTCTGCCGCTGGTCGGAACGGGAGGCAAGGCATCATGAGCGCCGGTCACATCCCGGTCCTTCTCGATGCGGCGCTCGCCTGCCTCGATCCGGCCGATGGCGAGATCATCGTCGATGCGACGTTCGGGGCCGGCGGTTATTCGACGGCGCTGCTGGACGCGGCGTCCTGCCGGGTCATCGCCCTCGACAGGGATCCCGTCGCAGTGCGCGAGGGCCGCAGGCTGGCACACCGCTATGACGGGCGGCTCACCGTCGTCGAGCGACGCTTCTCCGATCTCGATGCCCTGGTTCGCGACGAGGTGGGAGGGCCCGTCGATGGCGCCGTCTTCGACCTCGGTGTCTCGTCGACGCAGATCGACGACGCCGGACGCGGTTTTTCCTTCCGCCTCGATGGCCCCCTCGACATGCGCATGGGAGCCACCGGAGCGACCGCTGCCGATGCGGTCAACACACTTGACGAGGACGGTCTTCACCGGATTTTCAGCGAGTTCGGAGAAGAGCGCCGGGCCCGGGCCGTGGCGCGGGCGATCATCAGGGCGCGTGCCGCATCGCCGATCACGCGGACCGGCGAGCTTGCGGACATCGTGCGCCGCACCGTGCGTCAGTCTCCCGGAGGGATCGATCCCGCCACCCGGACATTCCAGGGCCTGCGCATCTGGGTCAACCAGGAGCTCCACGAGATCGAGCGGGGCCTCGTGGCCGCCGAGACCGTCCTGCGCGAAGGTGGACGCCTCGTGGTCGTCGCCTTCCACTCCCTCGAGGACCGGATCGTCAAGCGGTTCCTGCGACAGCGCAGTGGCCGGGACGCCCGTCCGGGACGCCATCAGCCTGCGGCTGTCGAGACGCCGGAGCCGACATTCCGTCTCGTGACGACGCGCGCCGTGCGTCCCGCCGCTGCCGAGACCCGGGTCAATCCGCGAGCCCGTTCGGCCCGTCTGCGCCACGCCGTGAGAACGTCGGCGCCGTGCTGGGGGATGGCCGCATGACCGCGCGCGGGGGATGGCTGTGGATAGTCGGGGCGCTTGTCACCGCGCTCGTTGCCTTCTCCCAGCAACAACATGCCAGGGAACTGAGAAACGATCTGGACAGGCTTGAGGACGACCTCGCCGAACGGCGCGAGAACGTCAGGGTGCTCGAAGCCGAGTGGAGTTATCTCAGCCGGCCCGAGCGCATCAAGGATCTCGCGGGTCGCCATCTGGCGGACCTGGTGCCGGTTTCCGTCCACCAGCTTTCCAGGGTGTCGGGCATACCCCTGGCGCCGCCCCCGATCGGCATCGACACCACCTGGAGCCAGTCAGGCGCCGGGGAGGAGGGACTGTGACCGTGCAGGCGAAGCAGGAAACACCGCTGGTCCTGGAAGGCGCCAGCAAGCAGGCCGTGGGACTGTGCAAGCAACGCCTGATGGTGGTGGCGATGTGCATCCTGACAGCATTCGTCGTCATCGGAGGGCGTCTCGTCGACGTGATGAGCGTGACGCCGGTCGAGGCCGCGCTGGTGGCGGAGGCCTCTGCGCCCAAGGGACGGGCCAACATCGTTGACCGCAACGGAGTCCTCCTGGCGTCGAGCCTGTCGGTCGCTTCGCTCTATGTCGATCCCGCCGAGGTCACGGACCCGCAGACGACGGCGGCGGCTCTTCTCCAGGTCTTCCCGGACATGGATCGCGACCATCTCCTCGAGCTGCTGACGAGCACCAGACGATTTGAATGGATCCGCCGCAAGCTTGAACCGAGCGCGCAGCAGGCGGTGCGCGATCTCTACCAGCCGGGTCTCGGCTTTGCCGTCGAGGAACGGCGCATCTGGCCCCAGGGGCCGCTGACATCCCACGTCGTCGGTTACACGGATATCGACGGCCGGGGCCTGGCGGGAATCGAACAGGGGTTCGATGAGCGGCTGCTCGCCGACAACGCAGGCGACGTTGTGCTCTCCCTCGATGTCCGCGTCCAGCAGATCGTGCGTGACGAACTTCTGCGTGCCGTCGGGACCTTCTCGGCCAAGGGCGGAACCGCCCTGGTCATGGATGTGCACAGTGCCGAGATTCTCGCCATGGTGTCCCTGCCGGACTTCGATCCGGCCAGTCCGGCGGCCAGCGACCCTGCGAGCCGGTTCAACAGGGCGACCCTGGGCGCTTACGAATTGGGGTCCATCTTCAAGACCTTCACGGCCGCCATGGCCTATGAATCAGGCATCGCCCGGCTCGGCGACACCTTTGATGCGACGGAGCCGCTCACTGCCGGTCGTTTCACGATCACGGACTACAAGCCACAGAATCGCTGGCTGACCATGCCCGAGATCATGGTGCACTCCTCCAACATCGGCGCGGCACGCCTGGCGCTGGCGGTGGGCGGCGACTACCAGAAGGCGTTTCTCGAGCGCATTGGTCTGCTCTCCCGGTCCGCCATCGAAGTGCCCGAGGTGGGCCGCCCGCTCTATCCATCGAGGTGGGGCACTCTCAGCACCATCACCATTGGTTTCGGCCACGGCATTGCCGTATCGCCGGTGCAGGTTTCCGCCGCCGTGGCTGCCATGGTCAACGGTGGCGTGTTCCGTCAGCCGACCCTGCTGAAACGGCAGGGTGATCCGGACCCGGGCCACCGGGTGATTGCCGAAAAGACATCGGAAACGGTGCGCATGCTGACCCATCTCGTGGCGCGCTTCGGCAGTGGCCGCAAGGCCCAGGTCGAAGGCTATCTCATCGGCGGCAAGACGGGCACCGCCGAACAACCGGGCGAGTCGCGCCGCTACGACAGGAGAAAGCTGATCTCCACGTTTGTCGCCGCCTTCCCGATCAACGATCCGCAGTATGTGGTTCTCCTTTCCGTCGATGAACCGAAGGGAACCGAGGAGACCTTCGGCTATGCCACGGCCGGCTGGACCGCAGCTCCTGCCGTCGGAAACATCATCGCCCGCCTCGGCCCGATGCAGGGAATCCTCCCGGATGACGGGGTCTTTGTCGGCCTGCCGGAGACAGACGGTGATCCGAAAGAGCAACTGGAGATGATCGTTGCGTCTTTCTGATCTCATCGACGGCCTGCCGGCGCGCCATCGGCACGGGATGTCCGACATCGACATCACCGGCCTTGCGGCCGATTCGAGAGAGGTCCGCGAAGGTCATCTCTTCGCCGCCTTCAGGGGCAGCCGGACCGATGGCCGGTGCTTTGTGGCCGATGCCCTCGATCGCGGCGCGGTCGCGGTCCTTGTCGGGGACGATGCCGGGATGCCCGCGCTCGAGGGAAGGGCGGCCATCGTGGCAGCCACCAGCCCGCGCCACGCCTTTGCCCGCATGTGCGCCCGCTTCCATGCGCCGCCACCCGATATCGTCGTGGCCGTGACCGGCACCAACGGCAAGAGTTCGGTGGTCGACTTCTGCCGCCAGTTCTGGTCCGCCATGGGTGTGCGCGCCGCTTCCTTCGGCACACTCGGCATGGTCACGCCCGAAGGCGTTCAGGGTCTCGGGCATACCACGCCCGATCCTGCGGGCCTCCACGCCTGTCTTGGTCGCCTGCGCGCCTGCAACATCGGCCGCGTCGCCCTCGAGGCGTCGAGTCACGGCCTCCACCAGCGTCGTCTCGATGGTCTCAGTGTCGATGCCGCCGCCTTTACAAGCTTCAGCCGGGACCATCTCGACTATCACGTCACTCCTGAGTCCTATCTCGAGGCAAAGCTGCACCTCTTCGACCTGATGCGGGAAGGCGGCACGGCCGTTCTCAATGCCGACATGGCCGAACACGCAGTCGTGACCGGCCGGCTGGGAAACCGGGCCATCGTGTCGTTCGGCGAGACGGCGAGCGACATCACCCTCAAGGGGCTGGCGGACACCGGGGACGGCCATCAGGTCCTCGAGGTCAGGGCCGACGGCATCACCCGTTCGGTCATGCTGCCGCTTGCCGGACGTTTCCAGGCCATGAATGTCCTGTGTGCCGCGGCCCTCGTTGCCGCGGTCGAGGACCAGCCCGTTCACGACGTTCTTGCCCATTCGGATCACCTTGAATGTGTTCCGGGGCGCCTGGAAATGGTGCCGGGCCACCCGGCCGGCGCCAGGGTCTACGTCGACTACGCTCATACGCCCGATGCCCTTGCCACGGTGCTCACCGGGCTGCGCGACACGACAGGAGGGCGTCTGGCCGTGGTCTTCGGTTGCGGCGGCGACCGGGACCGCGAGAAGCGGCCGCAGATGGGAGCCATTGCCGCTCGTCTTGCCGATGACGTCTGTGTGACCGACGACAATCCGCGTACCGAGGATGCGGCATTGATCCGGCGCGCCATCCTCGCGGCGGCGCCGGGTGCGCGTGAAAGCGGCGACCGCCGCGAAGCCATCCGCAGCGCGGTGGCCTCACTGGGCGGCAATGACGTGCTGGTGGTTGCCGGCAAGGGACATGAAAGCGGACAGGTCGTGAACGGCGATGTCCTTCCCTTCGACGATCGCGAGGAGGTCAGGCGCGCCTTCCGGCGAGGTGGATCATGAGCCGTAACGGACTATGGAACGACAAGAGCGCTTCGCGGGCTACCGGGGGGCGGGCCACCCTTCCTTTCGAGGCGGAGGGCGTGGCCTTCGACAGCCGGGAGGTGTGTGAGAGCGACCTCTTCGTGGCGCTTCCCGGGAGCATCACGGATGGCCACCGTCATGTCGGGCACGCCTTCGAAAACGGAGCGGCGGCGGCCATGGTCAATCACCGGCCCGAAGGCGTGCCCGTGGCATCGCCGCTGCTGCTCGTCGTCAACACCTTCCAGGGCCTGGAAGACCTGGCCGGGGCCGCACGGCAGCGGACGTCGGCGCGGATCGCGGCGGTGACGGGCAGTGTCGGCAAGACCGGAACAAAGGACATGCTGCATCGGGTGCTGGCACACCAGGGCCTCGCCCATGCCAGTGACCGCAGCTACAACAACCAGGTCGGAACGCCGTTGTCCCTGGCGCGCATGCCGCAGGCGGCCGACTATGGCGTCTTCGAGATCGGCACCAATGCGCCGGGAGAGATCAGGCCACTTGCTCGCCTGGTTCGCCCCCATGTGGCGCTTGTGACCACCATCGAACCCGTGCACATCGGAAACTTCGCCAGCGAAGACGCTCTTGTCGAGGAGAAGGCCTCGGTCTTCGACGGTCTCGAAGAGTACGGCGTGGCGATCATCAATGCCGACAACCGCCACGCGGCGGCTCTGGAGGACCGTGCGGAGCAGCGCGGCGCGACGATTGTCCGCTTCGGCAGCTCCGGTCGGGCAGATTTCCGGCTCGTGAACTGGACTCCTGCGGCGACCGGATCCCGGGTGCGCGTGGCGGTGGCGGATACGGAGTTCGATTACGATCTCTCCCTCCACGGACGCCACCTCGCGCTCAACAGCCTTGCCGTACTGGCCGCTGTCGACGCGCTGGGCGCAGACGTCCGCGAGGCGGCAGCGTCCCTCGCCGCCATCCTCCCCCTTTCCGGACGTGGCGCGCGGAGAACCATCGCGCTGCCCGGCGGGCGTGCCGTCGTCATTGACGAAACCTACAACGCGAGCCCGGTGTCCGTGCGTGCCGCCCTCGACGTGCTGGCGCGCACGCCGATGGATCCTGGAGGCCGGCGCATCGCGGTTCTGGGCGACATGGCGGAACTCGGCGACGATGCCGCCTGCCTCCATGCCGGCCTTGCCGACATGGCTGGTGCGGTCGCGGACCGTGTCTTTACCGTCGGCCCCCTCATGGATCATCTCATGGACGGCCTGCCGCCCGCCTGCCGCGGCGGGTCGACCTGCGACTCGCAAACCATGGCAACGCTCCTCACGGATTGCCTGCGGCCGGGCGACGTGGTGCTCGTCAAGGGATCACGGCGCATGGGTCTGGAGTCCGTGGTCGAGGCATTTGTAGGGAAGGGAGGCTAGACCGGTGTTCCACGCCCTCTATCCCCTCGTTTCGGACGATATCGGCGCCTTGCGCCTGTTCTCCTTCATCACCTTCCGCACCGGCGGCGCCATCATGACAGCCCTGATCATCAGCCTGCTGTTCGGCGACCGCATCATCGCCTGGCTGAAGACCTTCCAGGTCAAGGGGCAGCCGATCAGGGATGACGGACCGGCGCATCACCTGGTCACCAAGGCGGGAACACCGACCATGGGAGGAGTCCTCATCCTGCTGTCCGTCACCGTCTCGACGCTGCTGTGGGCGGATCTTTCCAACGGCTTCGTGTGGATCGTGCTGCTCGTGACACTGGGGTTCGGGGCGCTGGGCCTCGTGGATGACTATCTCAAGGTCTCGGCACACAGCAGCAAGGGCCTCGCCGGGCGAACCCGCATCATCGCCGAAGCGATCGCGGCATGCGCCGCCGCCTTCACGATCGCCTGGCTGACCGGCGGAACGCTTGGTACGTCACTGGCGCTGCCCTTCTTCAAGGACCTGCTGATCGATCTTGGGTGGTTTTACGTCGTGTTCACCGCCTTCGTGATCGTCGGCACCTCCAATGCCGTCAATCTCACGGACGGCCTCGATGGCCTGGCGATCGGACCGATCATCGTCGCGGCCATGACCTTCGGAATTGTGGCCTATCTCTCCGGTCACGCGGTCTATTCCGGGTACCTGCAGCTTCCCGCGGTCCCGGGCTCAGGCGAACTGGCGGTGCTGTGCGGCGCCCTGATGGGCGCAGGGCTCGGATTCCTGTGGTTCAACGCGCCACCGGCCATGATTTTCATGGGTGACACCGGCAGCCTGGCGTCGGGAGCGGCGCTCGGCACCATCGCCGTCATCACCAAGCATGAACTGGTGCTCGCCGTTGTTGGCGGAATCTTCGTGCTCGAGACAGTGTCGGTGATTCTTCAGGTGGCGTCCTTCAGGCTGACCGGACGTCGCATATTCGCCATGGCGCCCATCCACCATCACTTCGAGCGCAAGGGCTGGAGTGAGGCGACGATCGTCATCCGATTCTGGATCATCGCCGCGGTGCTGGCGTTGATCGGTCTGGCCACTCTCAAGTTGAGGTGAACGCCATGATCGATCTCTCTCGCCACGCCGGCAAGTCGATAGCGGTCTTCGGACTGGGAAAGTCGGGCATTTCGGCTGCACTGGCTCTTCAGAACGGCGGAGCGGAGGTCAGTGCGTGGGACGATGATCCGGTGCGCCGCACCATGGCGGAAGACCTCGGCGTCACGCTCAACGATCTCTACCGCACCGAATGGGACGCCTTCACCAGTCTCGTGCTGTCTCCTGGCGTTCCACTGACCCATCCGGCTCCGCACCCCCTGGTGGCGCGGGCGCTGATCACCAGGATCGAGATCGTCGGTGACATGGAGCTGTTCGCCAGATCGCGGCCACCCGGCCGGGTGGTGGGAGTGACGGGCACCAACGGCAAATCGACGACATCGGCGCTCGTCACGCATCTGTTGAAGGCCGCCGGCCGGGAGGTCCGTCTGGGTGGCAACATCGGTGTGCCGGTGCTTGATCTCGACGCGGGAAGTGATGAAGGGATCTACGTTCTCGAACTGTCATCCTTCCAGCTCGATCTCATTCGTTCGCTGGTCAGCGATGTCGCCGTGCTGCTCAACATCGCGCCCGACCACATCGAACGCCACGGCGACTTCCCGAACTACATCGCCTCCAAGACGCGCATCTTTACCCGGCGGGCTTCGTCGCAGACAGCCATCATCGGTGTCGACGACGACATTTGCCGGCGCATTCATTCCGAACTTGCCGGACGCCGGGGACGGACGGTCGTTCCGGTGTCGGCACAGCGCGTCATAAGGCGGGGTGTCCGGATTCACGATGGCGTTCTCATTGACGACCTCGATGGCCACGCTGTCGAAATCGCGGATCTTGCCTCCCTGCCGTCCCTGCGGGGCGTCCACAACATGCAGAACGCGGCCGCCGCCTATGCCGTGATCCGCACTCTCGGCGTCGATGGCAGGGATGTCGCCGACGCCTTTGCGACCTTCTCCGGCCTGGCCCATCGACAGGAGGTCGTCGCCGAGATCAATCGCGTGACCTTCGTCAATGACAGCAAGGCCACGAACGCCGAGTCCGCAGCCCGTGGTCTGTCCTGTTTCGACAACATCTACTGGATTGCCGGCGGCCGTGCCAAGGACGGTGGCATTGCCACCCTGTCGGCCTATTTCCCGAGGATGGTCCATGCCTTCCTCATTGGCGAGGCGGCCGGGGCCCTGGCGCAGACTCTCGACGGACAGGTGCCCTTCTCCAACTGCGGCGATCTCGAGAGTGCGGTTGCCAGGGCGACGAACATGGCGCTCTCCGACCGCAGGCCGGGCGCCGTGGTCCTGTTGTCGCCGGCCTGTGCCTCGTTCGATCAGTTCTCCAGCTTCGAGGAGAGAGGCGACCGGTTTCGCGAGCTTGTCCTTGCCGAAGCGAAGGACCGCGCCGATACGCCGGACGCAACCGCCAGGGCGCCGGCACGCAAGACGCGCGCCACAACCGGCAGGGACGTGCGATGACCACCTTCGATCGCACGGACAGAAGCATGGTGGCCCGCTGGTGGTGGACCATCGACCGCTGGAACATGTCGGCCCTGTTCATCCTCATGGTCTTCGGAGCCATCCTGATTCTCGCCGCCAGCCCGCCGGTGGCCGAACGCATCGGTGTCGATGCCTTCCACTTTGCCGAGCGCCAGTTTCTGTTTCTGGTTCCGGCGATGGCCATCCTGGTGAGCCTGTCCCTGCTCGATCCCGTTCAGGTCCGGCGGGCCGGTCTTGCCCTGATGGTCGTCTCCCTCGCCCTGCTTGTGGTGACCTTGCTGGTCGCGGCGAAGACCAAGGGCGCACAACGGTGGATCCCCCTTGGTGTCTTTTCGCTCCAGGCGTCCGAGTTTGCCAAGCCGGCCCTTGCCATCACCACGGCATGGCTGCTGGCCACAGGCAGGCAGGTCCCCGGGTTTCCGGGAATCCTGCTCTCGTGTGCCCTGACCGCGATTGTCGCCTGCCTGCTGGTCCTGCAGCCCGACTTCGGGACCACCTTCATCGTGCTTGCTGTCTGGGGGAGCCAGCTTTTCCTTGGCGGCCTGCCCTTCCTGGTGGTGGCCGCCGTCGCCGTGGCGGCGGTTCTCGGCCTCTTCATCGGCTACCAGCAGTTCGACTATGTCAGGGATCGCATCAACGGCTTCTTCAATCCCGAGTCCGTCGACACCTACCAGATCGAGATGTCGCTCCGTTCCTTCCAGTCCGGTGGCCTCAAGGGACGCGGGCCGGGCGAGGGGGTGGTCAAGGACCATCTGCCGGATGCCCACTCGGACTTCATCTTTGCCGTCGGCGGCGAGGAGTTCGGGCTCATCGCCTGCCTGGTGCTGGTGTCGCTCTATGCTTTCGTGGCACTGCGTGGGTTCACGCGCCTGCGCCAGGAGAGAAATCTCTTCGTGCTCCTCGCGGTGGCCGGTCTGGTCGTCCAGTTCGCCGTGCAGGCGGTGGTCAACATGGGGGTTGCCCTGAGGCTGCTGCCGACCACCGGAATGACCCTGCCCTTCGTCTCCTATGGCGGTTCCTCCCTGTTTGCCATGGCCATCGGCATGGGCTTGATGCTCGCGCTGACCCGTCAGCGCCCGAACCGGGGGCGGCCATCATGAATGTCCGGATCATGATTGCGGCCGGTGGAACCGGAGGACACCTGATTCCGGCACTTGCCGTTGCCGGTGAACTGGTGCGCCGGGGCCACGCCGTCACTGCCGTGACCGACCGGCGCGGCGCCTTGCTGGCTCGCCGGATCAGCGACATTCCGGTCCGTGAGGTGAAGGCGGCCAGTCCGTCCGGCCGCACCGTTGCCGGCAAGGTCGCGGCCGGTATCACCATGCTGGCCGGTTGTGCCGGCGCGCTCCGCCTGATCCATGCCGTAAGGCCTGCGGTCATGGCAGGGTTCGGCGGCTATCCGACCATCCCGCCCCTTGCCACTGCACAGCTTCTTGGCGTGCCGGTGCTGGTTCACGAGCAGAACGCCGTTCTTGGGCGGGCAAACCGTTTTCTCGCTCCCAGGGCCAGGGTGGTGGCCACCTCCTTTGACCAGACGCGTCCGGCGGTGGCACGGCGCACTCTCACCGTGGGTGTCCCGGTCCGCGACACCATTGCGGCCCTCAGACACGTCGAATACCAGCCGCCGGAACCGGAAGGGGATGTCAATCTCCTGGTGGTCGGAGGAAGCCAGGGCGCCGGAATCTTCGGCTCCCTGCTGCCCGATGCCGGACAGTGCCTCGACGGCGCCCTGCTGCGACGCCTCAGGGTGGTGCAGCAATGCCGGGAGGAAGATGTCGGGCGCACCGCGGCAGCCTGGCGGGATCTCGGGGTGACGGCAACGGTGGCGCCATTCTTCGAGGCCATGGCCGGGCACCTCGCGCACGCACACCTGGTGGTGGCCCGGGCAGGGGCCTCGACCATTGCCGAACTCGCGGTGTCGGGCCGGCCATCGGTCCTGATTCCGTTTCCCGGGGCGGCGGACGACCACCAGAGGGCGAATGCCAACGTTGTCGTCAGTGCCGGTGGCGGATGGCTCGTCGACGAGAGGGAAACCGACGCCCGCTCCCTTGCCGCACATCTTGAATCCCTCCTGACCTCGCCGGTGGAACTGGCGCGTGCTGCCGGCAACGTGCGCCGCCTTGCCCGCGCCGATGCCGCCGCAGCGCTTGCGGAGGCGATCGAGAACCTTGCCGCGGGCAATGGCCGAGCCTGCCGGGTGCTGAAGGAGCAGGAGGCATGATCCGCACACCGGACGCCATGGGACCCGTGCACTTCGTCGGCATCGGCGGCATCGGCATGAGCGGCATCGCCGAAGTGCTGCACAACCAGGGCTATTCGGTCCAGGGGTCCGACATTGCGGAAGGCGCCTCGGTGAACCGGCTCCGCCGTCTCGGCATCCAGGTGGCCATCGGCCATTCCGGCGACAATGTCGGGGAGGCGAGTGTGGTGGTCGTCTCCTCGGCCATCGCCGCCGACAACGTGGAAGTCGTAGAGGCCCGGCGCACCTGGATTCCCATCGTGCGCCGCGCCGAGATGCTGGGCGAACTGATGCGCCCGGTCAATGCGATCGCGGTCAGTGGCACACATGGCAAGACCACCACCACGTCACTGGTGGGCTGGATGCTGGAGTGCGCGGATCTCGATCCGACGGTGATCAACGGCGGCATCGTCAACGCCTATGGCGCCAACACCCGCATGGGGAAGGGTGGATGGATGGTGGTCGAGGCTGACGAGTCCGATGGCAGCTTCCTGCAGCTGCCGATGACCGTTGCGGTCGTCACCAACATGGACCCCGAGCATCTGGAGAGTTACGGCTCCTTCGACGCCGTGCGAGAGGCGTATGCGCGCTTCATCGGCAACATTCCGTTCTACGGCTTTGCCGTGCTGTGCATCGACGATGCCGACGTCCATTCACTCGTCGGACGGGTGACGGATCGCCGCATCGTCACCTATGGACTGGGTGCCCAGGCGGATGTGCGCGGGACCAGACTGCGCCTCACCGGGACCGGGTACCGTTTCGATGCCGTGCTCACTGACCGCAGGACGCATGTGGCGCGAACCCTGGGCGACCTCGATCTGCCGATGTGGGGCCGCCACAACGTCACCAATGCACTCGCCGCCATCTCGGTGGCCCGTGAACTCGGCATTGACGACGATACGGTGAGGCGCGCCCTGGCCAGCTTTGCCGGGGTGCGGCGGCGCTTCACCCGTACCGGTGAAGCACGCGGGGTCACGGTCATCGACGACTACGCCCACCATCCCGTCGAGATTGCCGCGGTCCTCGAGGCTGCCAGGGAGGTGTTCCAGGGACACATCATCGCCGTAGTCCAGCCCCACCGCTACACCCGTCTCTCGAACCTGTTCGACGAGTTCTGCGCCTGCTTCAACGACGCCGATGCAGTCATCGTCGCCGATGTTCACGCCGCCGGCGAGACGCCATTGGCCGGCGCCTCGCGTCAGCGCCTTGTGGAGGGTCTGCGTGAACGCGGCCATCGCCAGGTGCTTTCCCTCGAGCGGCAGGAGGATCTGGCGGCCATGGTGGATCGCGTGACCGTGCCCGGCGATGCCGTGATCTGCATGGGCGCCGGTTCCATCACGTACTGGGCCGAGGCGCTTCCGCGTCAACTCGACGCACTGTCCGGCGGCGATGTGAGGGAGGCGTCATGACGTCCGTGGCGGCCGCTCATGCTGCCCTGCCGGATGTCCGGGGCAGCTATCGCGAGGGCGCCGATCTGTCGCGCACGACCTGGTTCGGCACCGGCGGGCGGGCAGATGTCCTCTACCGTCCCGCAGACGAGGATGATCTCGCTCACTTCATGGCGACACGGCCTGCCGGCCTGCCGGTCACCGTCCTGGGCGTCGGCTCCAACGTCCTGGTGCGGGATCACGGCATTGCCGGGGTCACCATCCGCCTCGGCCGCGGCTTCACGGGCATCACCGTGGAAGGGCAAGAGGTGCGTGCGGGAGCCGCGGCCCTTGATGGCCACGTGGCGCGTCAGGCGGCAGCGGCCGGCATCGCCGGGCTCGAGTTTCTTGCCGGCGTGCCGGGCACCATTGGCGGCGCCATCGCCATGAATGCCGGCGCCTATGGCCGCGAGATCGCGGACGTTCTCGTCCGCGTCCGCGCCGTCGCTCCCGACGGCACCGCGCACGACCTCGATGCCGGGGATCTGGGGCATGGCTACCGGCACTGCGGGCTGGACGGGGAATGGGTCTTCACCTCCTGCGTGCTGCGCGGGGAACCAGGGGCGGGACCGGCGATAGAGGCACGGATCCGGGAGATTCAGGACTGCCGCACCCTGACGCAGCCGACGAAGGAACGGACCGGGGGCAGCACGTTCCGCAATCCGCCGCCACCTGAGGCCCGGGCCTGGGAACTCATCGACAGGGCCGGGTGCCGCGGCCTGCGCCGGGGCGGGGCGATGGTGTCGGAGAAACACTGCAATTTTCTCGTCAATACCGGCGGAGCATCGGCAGCCGATCTCGAGAGCCTGGCCGAAGATGTACGCCGGCGCGTCTGGAAGTCCCAGGGCGTATGCCTCGAGTGGGAAATCCGGTGTCTCGGGCGGCATCCCGGAGAGAGGCCATGAACCGCATCGGACCCGATCAGCGGGCAGTCTGCCGGGCCCGCTTTGGAGATGTCCCGTGAGACGTCACGTCGCAGTCCTGATGGGCGGCTGGAGCGCCGAGCGCGAGGTGTCGCTCGTCACCGGTCAGCGCTGTGCCGACGCGCTCGAATCCGGCGGCCACCAGGTCACCCGCATCGATATCGACCGTGACATCACCCATCGCCTGAGGGGGCTCGATCCTGCTGCGGAGGTGGTGTTCAACGCCCTGCACGGACGGTTTGGCGAGGACGGGTGCATCCAGGGCCTGCTGGAGACCATGGGACTTCCCTACACCCATTCGGGTCCGCTGGCTTCCGCCCTTGCCATGGACAAGCCAATGGCCAAGCGCCTCTTTGCTTCGGCCGGCATTCCCTGCCCCGACGGGCGTACGGCGCACCGCACGGAGGCCGGTCGCCCTGCCGGCTGGCAGAAACCCTTCGTCGTCAAACCCGGCCGCGAGGGATCGAGCGTCGGCGTGCGGCGTGTGCTGAAGGACTGCAATGACGACCGGCTGTGCGACTCCGACTTTCTCTATGGCGACGACGTCATGATCGAATCCTACATCCCGGGACGCGAGCTCACCGTCACCGTCCTCGGTGACAGGGCCCTGGGTGTCACGGAAGTCCTGACCGGTGAAGGATTCTACGACTATCACAACAAGTACACCGCAGGACGTTCGCGACACGTCCTGCCGGCGCCTGTGCCAGGTGAGGTTGCCGCCAGGGCCATGGAGATGGCGCTGGCCGCGCATCGTCTGCTCGGCTGTCACGCCGTGTCGCGGGCCGACTTCCGCTACGACGACACCAGGGGAGAGCCAGGCGACCTCTACCTTCTCGAGATCAACACCCAGCCCGGCATGACGCCGGTGTCCCTTGTCCCCGAACAGGCCGCCCATGCGGGCATGAGCTTCGAGGAACTCGTGTGCTGGATCACGGAGCAGGCACGATGCGAAAGATGACACAGAGGACAGGCTCCCGGCGCGTCCGGCGGGTGCTTGCGTGGCGTGTCGGCCCGCTCCTCGTCGTCGTCGCCCTGCTGTCGGGTGCGTGGATGACAGGCCATCTCGCGACAGCTTGGCGCGCCGTGCTCGATACGGTGGTGGAGACATCGATCACGGCCGGCTTCGAAGTTCGTCATGTCCTGGTTTCAGGCCGCTCGAAAACGGATCGCCAGACACTCGTGGAGGCATTGGGAATCGAGATCGGCGAGGCGATCTTCGCCATCGACCTCGAGGCGGCAAGGGCGCGGGTCACCTCGCTCACCTGGGTGCGTGACGCCTCCATCAGGCGCCGCGTGCCCGATACCGTCGTCATCGAACTCGTCGAGCGCCGTCCGCTGGCCATCTGGCAGCACCAGGGCGAGCTCTTTGTCGTCGACTCCGTGGGCGAAGTGATTGGTGGGGCCCAGCCGGAGGATCACTCCGGTCTGTTCCTGGTGGTGGGCCCGGGCGCACCGGCCGCAGCCGCGGACCTCCTTGCGGTGCTCGGCCTGACCCCGGATCTGGCGCCTCGTGTCCTTGCCGCCGTGCGCATCGGCCAGCGCCGCTGGAAGCTCCATCTTGACGGCGGAATCGACATCCACCTTCCCGAGGATGGAGTGCAGGAGGCCTGGCTGGCACTGGCCGGAATGGACAAGAGCAGCGGCCTGCTTTCCAGGGACGTCATGACCATTGATCTGCGCCTGCCCGATCGTCTCGTGGTTCGCCTCACCGAGGAGGCAAGGGAGCGTCTCGATCATGAGATGACGCAAGGAGAGGACACATGACGGATTCGGAACTTGTCGCTGCCATTGACGTCGGCAGCAGCAAGGTTGTCTGCCTTGTTGCATGCGAAGACGAGAACGGCGGCCAGCGCATTCTCGGCGCCGGCCAGCAGGCGTCACGCGGTGTTCTTTCCGGCACCGTGGTCAACATGGAGGCGGCTGAACACTCCGTGGCGTCAGCGGTCACCCGCGCCGAGGAATTTGCCGGGGAGACACTGCGCCGGGTGTGGGTCAGTGTTTCCGGTGGCCAGCCACGATCGGACACGGTCTCCGTCGACGTCAGCATCGCCGGCCATGAGGTGGGCGACGCCGACCTGCGCAGGGTGGTCCACAAGACACGTCAGGCGGCACACCATCCCTCGCGGGAACTGCTGCATGCGATTCCGGTCGGCTATGCCATCGACGGCAGCCATGGCATCCGTGACCCCAGGGGCATGGTCGGGGAGCGCCTCGGCGTCAGGGTTCATCTCGTCTCCTCGGAACGCGGGCCCGTGGCCAATCTCGAAACCTGCATCGGTCGCTGCCATCTCGACATCGCCGGACACGCTGCCTCGGCCTGTGCGGCGGCGCTCGGCTGCCTGGTGGAGGACGAGATGGAGATGGGTGTGACCGTCATCGACTTCGGCGGTGGAACCACCGACCTGGCGATGTTCATGGAGGGCGAGTGTGTTCACGTGGATTCCATACCCGTGGGCGGCCAGCACATTACGTCCGACATCGCAGAGGCCCTGTCGACTCCTGCGGAAACGGCAGAGAGGATCAAGACGCTTCATGGCAGCGTGCTCTCATTCGAGAGCGACAACCACGAGACATTCGAGATCCCCCTGATCGGCGAACGCGACGGTGCGGTGCGGGTCATCACCCAGGCTGAACTGACAGCCATCATCCGTCCCCGCGTCGAGCACATGCTCCAGATGCTGAAACACCGCCTTGGCGCCGAGGAGTTTGCCCAGCAGGCTGCCCGCCGCCTGGTGCTCACCGGCGGCGGGTCCCAGTTCCAGGGCCTGGGCGAACTCGCGGCGCGTCATCTCGGCCGCCAGGTCCGTCCGGGACATCCCATCTGGCTCAAGGGTCTCGACAGGCGAATTTCGGGGCCCGCCTTCACGGCCTGCGCCGGCCTGCTGCGCTATGCGGCGCGGGGTGGCGAGTTGGGCCGCAGTGAATTCAGCAACTGGCACGCGAGGAGAGGTCCCTTCGACCGCCTCGGCCAGTGGCTTCGACTGGCGTCGTGATGCACGCCGCCGGAAACATCAACACCACTGTCGGTTCCGTTCCGGAGCCAGGGACAGGAGTGCAACACAGTTTGCGGACATGGAGGAAGTAGCGATGGTCATTCAACTTGGAGTACCCGAGACATACAGCATCAAGCCGCGGATCACGGTGTTCGGCATCGGCGGC